>CAZZZU010000027.1:0-42451 GCA_964658805.1 uncultured Steroidobacteraceae bacterium | reverse complement strand
GTCCTCGGCGTTGCCCTTGGCGAAATACGACACCACCGGCAGCAGATCGTCGGTGGCAGCGAACATCCGTTTCTCGATCACCTCACGCAACTTCTGGTAACTCGTCCACACCAGCTTCTGGCCGCCGGTCTTGTTCTGCGCACGCAGCACATGGTTGACGATTTCATGGCGGAAGTCTTTCGGGTTGCCGATCCCGGCGGGCTTTTCCATCTTTTCCAGCTCGGCATTCAGCGCGGACTTGTCGAACGCCACGCCGGTGGCCGGGTCGACATACACCTCTTCCTGGATCCAGAAGTCGGCGAACGCGACGTAGCGGTCGAACAACTCCTGGCCATAATCGGCGTACGACTCGAGGTAGGCCGCCTGGATTTCCTTGGTCAGTTCGTCGAGATAGCGTGGCACCAGGAACTCTTTGAGATGCACCATGCAAGTTTTTTGCAGCTCAGGGCTGAAATCGGAGCTGGCAATGCTCTCTTCGATGACCTTCAGGAGGGTCACGGGATCGGCCGACTCCTCGGAGGCGTCGCGATTGAAGGCCTTCGAGATGAGCTTGAACGCATACCGCGTCGAGAAGCCGGTCATGCCTTCATCGGGGCCGGCCGCTTCGCGGTACTCGGCGACGCTCTTGGCCTGCGGATCGGATTCGCGCAGGTTCTCGCCATCATAGATCCGCAGTTTCGAGTAAAGGCTGGAGTTGGTCGGCGGCTTGAGCCGAGAGAGCACCATGTAGCGGGCCAGCATGGGCAAGGTGCCCGGTGCGCACGGGGCCTTCCACAGCGTCGATTCGCGCAACAGTTTCTGATAGATCGCGACCTCTTCGGTCACGCGCAGGCAGTAAGGCACCTTGACGATGAAGATGCGGTCGAGGAAGGCTTCGTTGTCGCGGTTGCTGCTGAACTTCTTCCACTCGCTCTCGTTGGAGTGGGCCAGTACCGTGCCCTGATACGGCATGGCGCCGAAACCCTCCGTGCCCTTGAAGTTTCCTTCCTGGGTGGCCGTGAGCAGCGGATGCAGCACCTTGATCGGCGCCTTGAACATCTCGACGAACTCGAGCAGGCCTTGGGTCGTGAGGCATAGGCCACCGGAATAACTGTAGGCATCCGGATCGTCCTGGCTCAGCTTGCTGAGCTTGCGCATGTCGACCTTGCCCACCAGCGAGCTGATGTCCTGCGTGTTCTCGTCGCCCGGCTCGGTCTTCGCCACCGCGATCTGATTGAGAACCGAAGGGAAGATTCTTTGCACCCGGAAGCGGGTCAGGTCACCGTGATAGGTGCTCATGCGCTTTTGCGCCCACGGGCTCGACAGGCCGGTGAGGTAGCGTTGCGGAATACCGTATTCCCCCTCCAGACGGCTGCCGAACTTGTCCGGATTGAACAGGCCGAGCGGCGATTCGAGCAAGGGGCTGCGTTCACCGCTGTCGCCGTCGACCAGCGTGTAGATCGGATAGCGTTCCATCAGGCCTTTGAGCTTGATGGCGAGGGTGCTCTTGGCGCTGCCCACCGGTCCCAACAGGTACAGCACCTGTTTGCGCTCTTCCAGACCCTGCGCGGCATGTCGATAAAAGGCCACGATTTCTTCGATGATGCCGCCTTCCATGCCATAGAAATCGGCGAAGGCGTCGTAGTACTTGAGCGTGCGGTTGCCGAACAAACGCAGCAGCCGCGGGTCCGATTTGGTTGCGACGAGCCGTGGCTCACCGATCGCTTTCACCATGCGCTCTGCCGCGAGCGCGTAGGTCATCGGCTCTGCACGGCATAAATCGAAATATTCTGCGAGCGTAAAATTCGCCGCTACGCTCTGGTCGTAAGAAGTTTTGAAATCGTCGAAAAGCATTGCGCTCGTTGTCACGGTTCAACCTCACGATGTGCGCCAACTCTCGTACTCGCCTCCCTGTGTATTTTTCTTCTGATTATGTGTAACGCATTAGTCAATGCAGCGCAAACCTAGAATCGAATCTGCGACTCATGTCGCAGTCGCGCTGGCCCGCCTCTAATGTAGATCAATTGCAGCGTGCATGGTTAGACATTGGAAGTTCGCGCGCCAGCTGATACTTTTTATGTACGCGGTATGCATCCGCGCATGCAGGGCACGCGAAGGTCAGGGCACGCTGATGGCGTGCCCTGACGGCTGATCAGACGTAGCGGCGCGGATTGGTGGGATGGATCGGATCCAGCAGCGGCGCAGCGGGGTCCACCGGCTGATGGTCGCCACGTGCGAGCAGCCGGGGTGCGGTACCACCCATCGCGCTTGGTCCCTTGAATGAAAAAGACAGGATCAGCAGGCCAATGAAAGGACCGCCGATAATCCACATCGGAATAAAAGTGTTCATGCTTACTCTCCAGTTGTTTCGAAACTTGCCAGTCGCGCGGATGATGTAGCACCGCGGATGAAGCTTCCGTAACGAGCGGCTGCCGCAAAGGTGTGTGAGAAGGCGCCGTCTGCTCGCTGCAATGCGCGCCGCCCGCCCGGTGTGCGGCGGCGCCTACAGTTGCTGCTGGGAAAAGGCACTGGTGAGGTGTTCAATAGTGCGGTGTCATGCCGCTTCGCGTCTGCGGACGCACCATGACTCGAGGGGAAAGACATGAAACACGTAAAAAAATTGGGCCCGATTCTGATCAGCCTGGGGCTTTTGGCGGCCAGCTCGGCCGTGCTGGCAGATGAGATGGCAGCAGCACCGCCGGCCAAGCATGACGAGATGATGAAGCACTGCATGAAGAAGATGAAGATGGACAGCGCCTCGAAGGGCGCCAGCGAATCCGACATGAAAATGCAGTGCGAGGCAGACATCAAGAGCGGTAAGGTCAACGACGGCGTCGTCAACGACGCAACGAAGAAGCCGACCACACCGTAACGCGTCGAATGGAGATGCGCTGCCGCCAACTTTGTGGCGGCAGCGCAACTCCCGTTACCTGCGGTAGACTTCGCCGCATCGTGATTTTTTCCAACAATCGGGTTTTTATCGGTGTCGCGCTGGGTTTCATCATCGGCGGAACCACAGCTGCTGCCGCGGTCACCGCGCCTGCTGCGCCCCCGCGGCTCATCGTCGTCATTGCCGTCGATCAATTCTCAGCTGATCTGTTTGCCGAGTACCGACCTCTGTTCATGGCGGGCCTGAAACGCCTGCAGGGTGGTGAGGTCTTTCCTAACGGGTTCCAAAGCCATGCCGCGACCGAAACCTGTCCCGGCCATTCCACCATCCTGACGGGCTCGCGACCCGCCCGTACCGGGATCATTGCAAACGACTGGTACGAGCAGTCGCTGCAGCGTGCGGAGAAGCGTGTCTATTGCGCCGAAGATCCGGCGCTGGCGGCGCCCGTCGGCAATGGCTACAGCGTCTCCGCGCTCCATTTGAAAGTGCCGACGCTGGGCGATCGACTGAAAATCGCCCACCCACAGAGCCGGGTGGTTTCGGTCGCCGGCAAGGACCGCGCCGCAGTGATGATGGGCGGTCATTCCGTCGACGAGCTGTGGTTCTGGGACGGCAAAGCTTACGTGACCCTGGCGGGCAGTGCCCGCCCGGTGCCGGCGAGCGTCGACAAAGCCAACGCTGCTGCGGCAGCGGCGATCGCGAGGCCCGTGGTACCCGCCCTGCCCGCGCCGTGCCGCGCAAGATCTGCCACGGTCGCGGTAGGGGGCAAGGAGGTCGGTGTCCTGCAGCCGCACAAGGCGGGTGACGCCGCGGCGTTTCGGACCTCGCTGGCCTTCGACCGCGCGACCACTGATCTTGCCATCGGCATGATCCATGACCTGAAGCTCGGCGCCGGGCCGGCCCCGGACGTGATCTCCATCGGCCTGTCGGCGACCGACTATGTCGGGCACGCGTTCGGCACTGCCGGGGCTGAAATGTGCGCGCAACTGTTCGGCGTCGATAGCAACGTGGGACGGATTCTCGCCGAACTCGATGCCACGCAGCGGCCCTACGTCGTGGTCCTGACTGCCGACCACGGCGGCCACGATCTGCCGGAGCGCAATGACCGGCGCGGCTTCGCCGATGCGACGCGCGTCGACCCGGCGCTGTTGCCGGGGAACATGGGCAAGGTGCTGGCCGGCGAGTTCAAACTCGACGGGCCGGTGCTGCTCGGCGTTGCGCCGTTCGGTGACATTTATCTGGCGCGAGACATCCCACCGGCACTGCGGCCGCGGGTGCTGGAGGCGGCGCGCGCCCACTATCTCGCCCACCCGCAGGTTGCAGCGGCGTTCACGGCGGCAGAGCTGCGGCGCATGGGCGTGCCGTCGGGCCCACCCGACGAATGGTCGCTGGCAGAACGATTCAGGGCGAGCTTCGATCCGGACCGATCCGGCGACCTGCTGGTGTCGCTGAAACCGCGGGTGACGCCCATCGCGGATGCGCACGCCTCCGTGGCAACGCATGGTTCGGCCTGGAACTACGATCGGCGTGTGCCGATCCTCTTCTACAGACCTGAGATGGCGGGGTTCGAGCAGCCGCTGCCGATCGAAACCGTCGACATCTTGCCCACCCTCGCGGCACTGATCGCCCTGCCCATTCCACCGGCCGAAATCGATGGGCGCTGCATCGACCTCGACCAGACGGCTACCGATAGCTGCGTGCCCTGACGATCAGGGCGCAGGCACCGGCGTACCTGCCATTGGCGGGTTGACCATTTCCGCCTCGACCAGCGCGAAGGGAATGGTGCCGGATCGATTCATGCGGGCAAAGAAGTCTGTCAGGCTGAACGCGTGTCCCGTGCTCGCGGACTGCTGCATGGAATCACTGATCAAGCGCTCGAATTGCATTTTGCCGGTGATGTAACTGGTGCCGTAACCCGGCTGACGCAGGTAGAGCAGCTGTTCGAAGCCCACCAGCTCGCTGGACGGGTCGGACCAGCCGCGCGGTGTCCACTGCGCATGAAAGCGACCCGCTTCCTGCAAGGTCTTTTCATTTGCCTGCACATACAGAGAGGCAAGCCCCCGCGCCGCACGGTTCGCAAGCATGATCCAGACGACTTCGCGACCGCGCGGGTCGCCATCGTAGAGACCCGCCTGCATCAACGTCTCCTCCATCGCAGTGGCCAAACCCTCGGAGCGGCTGTCAAACATGTTGGAGAGCGCGGGCAGGCGCCGTATCGGACTATCGGGCGGCTCCTCTTTCATCCGCGCGAGTTCAATCCAATGGTAATCATGCGAAAAAAGACCGAGCGGTTCGCGTGCGGCAGCCTGCAGAAAGAAATTGCGCTGCGCGGGCGGCACGAACTCCAGCACCTGCTTGGCGAGCGCGGCACGATAGTACGCCGCGCTCGGGACTATCCCTGAGTTGATCAGAAAGTCGGTCAGCTTGTTCATGCGGCCCTCGACCAGCGCCTTGAACGCCTCGGGGGTATCGGCGGGCTCGAGCGGCGGCAGCGCGCGGTTATGAAATTCTTCGAGGGCAAGGCCGGCGCGGGCGCGCTCGAGCTCACGACGCAGCAGCGTCACCTGCTGGTCCCAGTCGTACGGCACCAGGTGCACTTCTCTCGCATACCAGCTGTAGTTATCTTTACCGACACCGGAAGGGCCGGTTTTCGACGCTGCCTGCTGCTGCAGCCATTCGATGAAGGCATCGGTTGCCGCCCGGGCGCGCTGCACCGCGGCCAGCAGGGGCTTGGAGGCGCCGTCGAGCGTTGCATGCTTGTTGCCTTCGAGCGTACGCATGTTGAGGGTGCCGGCCGCGAGCTGCGCCAGGACATCGCTCTGGCTGCGCAGCGTGGCCACGCTGTAGACCCATAGGTCACGCGCGTTGCTGTCGCGCAAATTGATCCGCGCCTGCGCCAGCAAGTCGGGGATTGCCTTTAATTCGCAGGCTAACCTTTCCTGTGCGCCGCGCGTCAACGGAAAATCAAAGGCGAACAGATCAATGGCCGGTGCAGCCGTGACACCCTCGTGCTGCGGCACGTCGCTGCGCTCACCGAACAGGGTGGCATAGAACGACGGATCGCGCGCCCAGGGGCGGCGCACGCGCAGGTCGAAATCGAAGCCCTTCATCTCGGCTTCGAGCAGCCGCGCATCCACCTGCTGTGCGGCCGGCCAGTCGCGCGTATTCAGGGCCGCGAGCCGCGTCCTGTAGGCAGACAAGCCGTCGGCTTTCGCGCGCATCGCCGCCTCACCATAATCGGGCAGGCAATGCTTTTCGACCGGACGCTCGAACTGCCGCCAATCGTCAGCGAGTTGGGTTAGGCTGACGGCATCGCCAGCGGCAAGTGCCGACAGCGGGCAGACAATAAATCCGAGCATCAGCGCAAGTCGCAACGGCATGGTCATTCCTGCTGGGCACTACAGCTGTGTGCTGTGCAGTAAGTATAGGGGGATGAAATGATCTACTCACGTCGATTGAGCGTGCTGCTGGCGGTGGCGCTGGTGGGGCTCGCGTCCTGCGGCGGCGGCGGTGACAACGGACCGCCACCGGTGTACACCACCCAGATATCCAGCGACCCCGCGCTCGATGGCGACATCGAACAGACACCGACGCCGCCCAATGTCGTCACGCAAGGAATGTCCGCAACCGTACAAAGTGTGTTTGCCGGGATCGATCCGGTGGCAGGCACGGAGTACCGCGCCTTTTTCGATTTTCATCTTTCGGGCAACGGCGGTGTGCCCGGCAACGCCAGCATCGAATCCGCTTTCCTTGATATCTTCATCAACAGCATTCAGCCGGTCGACGGGAGCTTGCCGCTGCTGATCGAGTTGGTGCAATTTCAACCGCCGACGCTGTTGCCCAGCGACTTCGATCGCACGCAGCTCGCGCCGCTGGCGTCCATCCAGGTGTCCCCACCGTTCGTCAGCGCGGACGTCGGCACCAATGTCTCGATCGACGTCACGACGCTGATGGTCAAGGCACAGCAATTAGGCTTGCAGGATTTCCAGATTCGCGTCCTGGAGTCGCTGGGTCCTCCCATTGACACCCTGCTCGAAATCAACGACAGCACGGCGTCAGATCGCGCCAATCGCGGACCGCTGCTCACCGTCACCTACTACTAGATGTACTACACGATATCCCGCCAAATACTCTCTTTACGCAGTAGGGAGAAACGATAGCTTCGTCTCTTCGGAAACGCGCCCGCCATGGGCGCGTAGTTTTGACGGAGAAGTGATTGACGGTCGATATCAAGTTGTTGGGATGGTCCTGCATCCTCGGTCTCGTTTACATATTGGTCGCATCGACGCTCGCCACCCGCGAACGTGGCCTTAAGTTCAATGCCGGCAACCGCGACAGTGACCAGCCGCCTTTATCGCCCTTGGCCGCGCGCGCTGGCCGCGCGTCGAAAAACTTTCTCGAGACGTTTCCCTTCTTCGCGGTAGCCGTGCTGGCGGTTGCCATGGCGGGACGCGCTTCCGACAGCACGGCGCTCGGCGCTGAACTTTATTTCTGGGGCCGTGTCCTGTATCTGCCGGTTTATCTGATCGGCATTCCGTATGTGCGGACCTTGGTTTGGCTCGTATCGATCTGGGGATTCCTGAAAGTTCTCCTGGCCCTTTTTTAACCCTTCACAGCAGCAGGTAATTTTTTATGTTGATACTGACGCGCCGCCCTGGCGAGAAGATCAAGATCGGTGACGACGTCGCCGTCACGGTCATGGCTATCAAGGGAGGCCAGGTGAGCATCGGTATCGACGCTCCCAAGGAGATCGAAGTGCATCGCGAAGAGGTCTTCAAGCGCGCGCAGCAGGACCGCTAGACTTTCTCCACACGCGTTACGCCCGCGGCCTGCCACTTATCGTCGGCATTGCACGGCGGTTCATCAGCAATCTGCGACGCAGGTGCGTCGCTCGCCGGGAAGGACTCTGCCACCGCCTCGTCAACCTTGGCGGCGGCGGTATTCGCCGCGACGGTTTCGGCAGATTTACGGTCCGCATAAAACTCCCTTTCAGCGGCGTACCAGTCCTCTTCAGCTGAACCCTGCGGGCGGCCGCGCGAATCCCATAAGACGTACGCCAGGATTTCGATGGCGTTATACCGTTCGTTCATCATCTGCTCCCGAAAATACCTGTCGGCGTTAGGGGTTCATCCTGCGCGTCCTGACGACGCAGGTCAGGGTGATGATGACGCCGATCGGATACAGAACCATGGGACATACGTGTCAGAGATTGACTGATGGACACCCTCCCCGATCAGGCGCAGCGTGCCGGACTGCGCTTTTTCTCTTTTCCAAGCTGGAGCATCCATGAGTTTTTTGAAAGCGACCGACGGTACACAGTTGTATGTCAAGGATTGGGGTCAGGGGCGCCCGGTGATATTGCTGCACGGCTGGCCGCTGAGCGCGGACAGCTTCGATTCCCTGTCACTGGCGATTGCGAACGCCGGGATGCGCGCGGTCGCATACGACCGACGCGGGTTCGGGCGGTCAGAGCAGCCCTGGACCGGTTACAACTATGACATTCTCGCGGATGACTTGGCTGCGGTGATCGAATACACCGGCGCCAAGGATGTGACGTTGCTCGGTTTCTCGATGGGCGGCGGCGAGGTGGCACGCTACATGTCGCGGCACGGCGGGCAGGGCGTCGCGCAGGCGATACTGGTTTCGTCGGTGGTCCCTTATATGCTGAAGACGGAAGACAATCCGGAAGGCACGGAGCAGGCGCAGTTCGATGCGATCACCGCCGGCCTGAAGGAAGACCGCGCCAAATTCTGGAGCACCTTTTTCAAACAGTTCTATGGCGTGGGGATGGTGTCCCAGCCGGTGAGTGAAGAGGTGATTGAATGGTCGCGCGCCATGGCGATGCAGGCGAGCCTGAAGGCGACTCTGGATTGCGCGGCTGCATTTTCCAGCACCGATTTCCGCGCTGACCTGGCGGCGTTCAAGGTGCCGACACTGGTCATTCACGGCACCAAGGACAAGACGGTCCCGATCGAAGCGTCGGGCAGAGCGGCGGCGGCCGGCATTGCCGGCAGCAAGCTGCTTGAGTACGACGGCGCGCCGCATGGCCTGGTCGCAACGCACCAGGAACGCCTGATCTCGGACGTACTGAATTTCCTGAACGGTGCGCAGGGTGCAACCCAAGGCGCCCGCTTGAACGCCATGGCGGCTGCCGCTGTGAAGGCGAGCAAGGCCACGGCGCCTGCGGATACAGTGTCCCCGGCCGTGTCGCCCCCGTAGTTCACCGCGCCGGCGCGGCTTCGTCCTATCATGCGCTGATGATGCAAATCGGTGCAGGCCTGCTGCTGGCTTTGTTGGCGTTGCCAGGGATGGCCGGCGATCTGAACATCGTTCGCACCTCCATTCCCATGCCGGATGGGGTGCGCCTCGCGGCGACTCTTTATATGCCAGGCCGGATTGCAGCGCGTCAACGCCTACCGGCGCTGCTCGAATATCTGCCGTATCGCAAAGATGACGACACGGCGGCAGGCGACTACGCCGCGCATGCCTATTTCGCCCGCCATGGCTACGTCGGAGTGCGCGTCGATATTCGCGGCTTCGGCGCCAGTGGCGGTACGCCTCCCACGCGGGAGTACTCGGTGCAGGAGCAAGAGGACGGGGAGCACGTCATCGCGTGGCTGGCGTCGCAACCGTGGAGCAACGGCAATGTCGGCATGTTTGGCATTTCGTGGGGCGGTTTCAATTCGATTCAGCTGGCGATGCGCGGCCCCCCGGCGCTCAAGGCCATTCTCGCGGTCGCCGCCACAGAGGCGCTTTTCAAGGAAGACGTGCACTACATGGACGGCATCATGCATGTCGACCAATTCGAACTGAGCGCAGATCTCGATCAGGGCCGCAGCGGAGCGCCGGATTTTCTGCTCGACGAGCAGACGCTGTCGCAGCGCATGGATTCGACGCCGTGGTCGCTCGATTATTTCCGTCGGCAACGCGACGGCGCTTTCTGGCATGCACCAGTTCGACGGCTCGAGGACATTCACATACCCTGTTTTCTGATCGGCGGCTTGCAGGACGGCTATCGTGACTCGATACCCCGCATGCTGGAGCGGGTGCCGGCACCGGTTCAGGCATGGGTGGGTCCCTGGAACCACGACTACCCGAACACCAGCATCTACGGGCCTCGCGTCGAATGGCGCGCGCAGGCCGTGCGCTGGTTCGATCATTGGCTGAAGGGCGTCGCCAATGGCGTCGAGCGTGAACCGCGCCTGCGCATCTATCAGCAGCATTCGCATCCGCCGGGTGCCGCCCCGCAAGACGTGCCGGGCGAATGGCGTACCGAGACGTGGCCGCCGGCCGGGATGATGCGCAGCACCTGGCATCTCGCGCCGAATCATCAGTTGCTGAGCGGGACGGGCGCAGCCGCCGGCGTTGCATCGACGGTCGATCAATTGCGCTACGTGCCGACGGTGGGCGCCGAGGCGGGCTTTTGGTGGGGGGAGTTGCTGGTCGATCAACGCCCCGTCGATGCCTATGCTTTGACCTACGACTCGCCGACGCTCGAGCAGGAAGTATCGATGCTGGGGATTCCGCGGGTGCATCTGCTGGTCAGCGCCGACGCGCCACTCGCGGACTGGTTCGTGCGCCTGGAGGACGTCGCCGCGGACGGCAGCGTCACTGCCGTCACCGGTGCGGGCATGGCGGGTGCGCAGCGCAACTCGATGGCGCATCCAGAGCCGCTGATACCGGGCGCTGACTATGCGCTCGATTTCGATCTGCACTTGAGTACCTGGGTCTGGGCGCGCGGTCATCGAATTCGCATCGCGGTATCGAACGCGCAGTGGCCTATGCACTGGCCGACGCCTTTTGCGATGACGACACGGCTGCGACTCGGCGCCGATGGGTCGACCATCGTGTTGCCCATCGTCCCCGCGGCTTCACCGACCGCGCCGCAGTTCGACCCCCTGGAAGCCATCGAAACGCCTGTGGGCGTCAGCAATCCCGGGGGCGACTATGCCTGGCCCGGCGACTGGAAATTCGAACGCGATCAGAACGGTTCGAGCACGGTGACCTGGCGGGGCACGACCGCGCAGCGTTTTCCCTGGGGCCGCTTCGATCACGTCGAACAGCTGGTCTATCACACTGTTGATGCCGACCCGGCGGTCTCCACCGTCGACGGCACGGCGGAGAGCATCGAGACGCTCACGGATCGGGTCCTGACCTATCGCGGACACCTCTCCCTCACGAGCGACGCGCACGATTTTCACTACGCCTACACCCGTGAACTGCTGAAAGATGGAGTGCTGCTGCGCCGGAAGGAGTGGTCTGAAGCGATTCCGCGCGACCTTCAGTAGCAGACAGCGTTATTTTCAGCGACGCCGGTTCAGGGCCCAGATGGTGCCCGTGAGCACGGTGGCAAACGATACCCACGCGACGAACGGCACGCCGGCCCGCGCCGCCTTGAGGTCTACTTTCTTTGCCTCGTGCACGTACGCGGCGCCGGTCGCGATCATACTGGCGGCGGCCACCGTGCTCACCGCCAGACTGCGGCGTCCGAAAAATAACCGGCTCCAGCTGCCGATCATGAAGATATTCCAGCCCATGAGCCCGAGCGCACGTTGCCGCTCTGCGCTCGGAGCAGCTTGCATCAGTCGATAAACCCCTCGTGCAAGACAGCCCTCGATGGCGAACCAGGCCAGCGGGATGAGCGCGTCGTTGGGCTTGAAGAAAGGCTGCCTGAGCGTCAGGTACCAGGCCATGATGCGCGGATGATTCGGCGAAGGCGTCGTGGAAGACGACATCGCCAACGGCACAACCAAAGCAAGGGATGCGGTCAGCGCGGCGGGAATCTTTGCGAAGGAAGAGGTCGGTACAGGCGTTTGCATGCGTCGATCATATGTCTTTTGCGCATAGCTCACACGAAATGCGATGATCTGCTGCGTGCTTGCAAGTCGCGCATTGAATTTCACAGTCGCCCCATGAATCCGTTCGAATCCCTCGCGCAACGTTGCGGCATCGTCGAGTCCTACGTGAACGCGCATGGCGACACCGTGCAGACCAGCGAAGCGACGCGCAAGGCCTTGCTCGGCGCCATGGGTTTCGATGTCGCCGACCCGGCCAAGATGCGGCGCGCGCTCGAGGAACTCGATCAGAAGGCGTGGCTGCTGGCGCTGCCGCCCGTGACCGTGCATCGCACCCATGGTCCGCCGCGGGTCGAGCTGACCTTACGCGCCGACGCACGGCGGGTCGAATGGCGTCTGACCCTCGAGAACGGTCGGGCGAGGCGGCGACAGATCACGCTCGACGATATGGCGATCATCGCCAGCCGCACCGTACAAGGGGTCAAGTATGTGAAGCGCTGGCTGCATCTGCCGGCGGGCGTGCCGTATGGCTATCACACCCTGAGAGTCGAGCCGGGCGGCGCGAGCATGATGCTGATCGTGGCACCGGCCAAATGCTGGTTGCCGGATGAGAGTCTCGCCGGTGAGCGCTTGTGGGGTGTGAGCACGCAGCTCTACCTCATGCGCTCGCGTCAGGATTGGGGCATCGGCGACTTCGGCGATTTGCGCAAGCTCGTGGGCATTGTGGCGCCGCTCGGCGCGGATGTGATCGGCCTCAACCCGCTGCACGCCTCGTTCCTGAACAACCCGGAGCACGCGAGTCCCTATTCGCCGGCGAGCCGACTGCTGCTGAATGTGCTGTACATCGACATCGCGGCGCTCGCACGCGAGCTCGACAACAGCGCGGCCAAACGCTGGGTTGCCGCACCGGCGTTTCGCCGCCGGCTGCAGCAGGTGCGCGACGCGGATGAAGTGCAGTATGCGGCGGTCACCCAATTGAAAGTCGAAGTGCTGCGCCTGCTGTTCGACGGTGAGCGTCAGACGCCGCGTTCGGTGATGTGGCGTGCTTTCCAGACTTTCGAACGCGAGGCGAGCGCGGCGGTGCGACGTGCCTGCCTTTTTCTGGCGCTGTTGGAGCACTTCGCGACACAGGGAAAAGAACTGGCGGACTGGCATCATTGGCCGTCCGAATTTCGCGACCCTGACTCCAAGGCAGTGGCGAAATTCGCACGCGAGCACGCGGTTGAGGTGCAATTCCAAATCTGGCTGCAGTTCGCCGCGGACCGGCAACTCGCCACGGCTGCCCACGCCGCGCGCGACATGGCCATCGGCCTGTATCGCGATCTGGCCGTCGGTGCGGACTCGGGTGGCGCGGAGACCTGGGCGAATCAGCGCGCGGTGATCTCAGGGGCGCATGTCGGCGCGCCGCCGGACATCTATATACCGTCGGGTCAGGACTGGGGACTGCCGCCATTTGATCCGCGAGCATTGCGCGATGAGGCATACCGAAGCTTCATCGATCTGGTCAGGGCGAATATGCGCCATGCCGGTGGTCTGCGGATCGATCATGTGATGGCGTTGTTGCACTTATATTGGGTGCCCAAAGGATCGACGCCGGCCCATGGCACGTACGTGGACTATCCGCTCGATGACCTCGTGGGCATCCTGGCGCTCGAGAGTCAGCGCGCCCAATGCATCGTGGTTGGCGAAGATCTCGGCACCGTGCCCGCGGGCTTTCGGGAGCGCATGGCGGCCGCCAACATCCTGTCGTATCGCGTGTTGTTCTTCGAGCGCGACGGGCAGGCCTTCCTGCCACCTGAGCGTTACCCGGATCTCGCGATGGCGGTCGTGGGCAGCCATGATTTGCCGACGCTGCGCTCCTGGTGGGAAGCGGGCGACCTCGATCTGAAAAATGCCCTGGGGCTGTTTGCAGAGTCCGACCTGGAACAGGCGGCGCGCACGGATCGTGACAGCGACAAGGGCGAATTGCAGAAGGCATTGCGGCGTGAGGGGCTGGCCGGTGATACGTTGGATACCGAGGCGTTGATGGTTGCGGCACATGCCTATCTGGCGCGCTCGCCGTGCATCCTGGCGCTGGCGCAGATCGATGACATCACGCGCGAAATCAAACCGGTGAACGTGCCGACGGTGGAGTCGTATCCCAATTGGCGTCGGCGTCTGTCGATGACCCTGGAGGACCTGGCGCAGAGCCCGCGCCTCGCCAACATCGTGGCCGTATTTGCACGCGAGCGCGGCGCCAGACCGGATTAAACGGCGGCTGCTTGCGCGATGCAGGACTGATGCGCGCTGCAGACGCGATAGGTTTTTTATCGGTCCGTCATATCGTAGTCGCTGCCGTCCTTCACCTTGCCGTCCTTGTCGACATACCCGGTGATGGTCAGGACGCCCACGATGGTGTACCCCTGCAGTTTGCTCAGCGCGGACTCCCGGATGCCTGCTGCAGCCGGCATCACCAAGAGGACAAGCAATATCGCGGATGTATATTTACCGGGGGGCATGCTGCGAGCCTATACCCGCGGAGAAATACTTTTGTCGACGTGGGTTATAGTTCTGAACGAGGTGCGAATTTTGCATGGGATCTGAGGCCGACAAGATCATCGCTTTGTACGAGCGTCATGCACGGGATTACGTTGCCGACCGCAGGCGGGTTGAGTGGGACGAGAGCGGCTGGCTCGATCGGTTCAGCGCGCTCCTCTCGCCAGGCGCATCGATACTGGATATCGGCTGCGGCTGCGGCGAGCCGATTGCGAAACAGTTGATTGAGCGGGGCTTTGCGGTCGACGGTGTGGATTCCGCGCCGACGCTCGTCGCGATGTGCCGCGAACGATATCCGCACCGGACCTGGTACCAGGCTGACATGCGCAGCCTCGCCCTCGATCGCCCATACGATGGCCTGCTCGCCTGGGACAGCTTCTTCCATTTAGCGCCCGACGATCAGCGGGCGATGTTCCCTGTGTTTGCGCGTCATGCTGGGGTGGGCGCTGCGTTGCTCTTCACCAGCGGGACGTCCGACGGCGAAGCGATTGGCAGTTACCGGGGTGAGGCGCTTTATCACGCGAGCCTGGCGCCTCGGGAGTATCGCGCGTTGCTGGCGTCGCACGGCTTTCACGTCGTCGCGCATGTCGTCGAGGATCCGACCTGCGGCGGCCATACGGTCTGGCTCGCGCAGCGTACGATGCGACCATGATGATCACGGTTCCTGCCAATGGACAGGTTTTCAATGTTGCCGTTGCGGGCGACGGCGAGCGGCTGGCCCTGTGTTTGCATGGCTTCCCCGAATCGTCCTTCTCGTGGCGCCACCAGTTGCCGCTGCTGGCGCAACTCGGCTATCTCGCCTGGGCGCCGGATCTGCGGGGCTATGGTGCGACCACGCGGCCCAGCGGTGTGGCGGCCTACGCGCTCGAGAATCTCGAAGCCGACGTGGCGGCACTCATCGAGGCCTCGGGCGCGCGTGACGTGGTGCTCATCGGGCACGATTGGGGAGCGTTGATCGCCTGGTATTACGCCATGTTTGGCCGGGTGCGAATTACGCGGCTCGTGATCATGAACGTGCCGCATCCGCTGCTCGCACAACACGGCATGCGCACGCTCCGCCAGGCCCGCAAATCGTGGTACATCGGTTTCTTTCAATTGCCGTGGCTGCCCGAATGGCTGCTGCGGCGTAACGACTGCGCCTGGATCGCGCGCGCCTTTCGCGGCATGGCGGTGGACAAGTCGCGTTTTCCGCGCGAGGTGCTGCGCGTTTACCAGGATGCGGCCGCCGTGCCCGGGGCCCTCACGGCCATGCTCAACTATTACCGCGCGCTGGTGTCCGGCTTCGCCCGCATCCGGCGGCGCGGCATCCGCCGCATCGAGGTCCCGACGCTGATGTTGTGGGGCGAAGAAGACGCGGCGTTGGGCAAGGAATTGACGCTGGGTACCGAGCGGTACGTTGCGGACCTGACGCTGCGCTACCTGCCGCGGGTATCGCATTGGGTCCAGCAGGAAGCACCGGACACCGTCAATGCCATGCTCGAAGCCTGGCTGCTCGGCCGCGCGGTACCGTATGCGGCCGGTTGACGACGCGGCTGCCGCCGACGACTACCCGCCGGCGCGCAGCGGCATGCGCGGCAGCGGCACACCGGGTGCCTACGGGGTCGGCCACGCGTTACGCGACGGCAGCTTCTGGTCGCATGCGCCCGACGCCATCGACACGCAGGAGACTTACGATCTGGTGGTGGTCGGCGCCGGCATTAGCGGCCTGGCCGCGGCCTACTTTTACCGGCAGGCGCGTGCCGCGGGCGTGCGCATTTTGATTCTCGACAACCACGATGACTTCGGCGGCCACGCGCAGCGCAATCAATTCAGCATCGACGGCGACACGCGCATCGCCAACGGCGGCACGTTCTGGATCGAAGGTCGTTACGGCGGCGTCGCCCGCCGCCTGCTCACGGAGCTCGGCATCGATCCCGCAAAATACCAGCGCGAGAATACGCACCCCCGTTTCTACTCGGCACTCGGCATGGGCCAAGGTGTGTTCTTCGACCGCGAAACATTTGGTCGGGACAGACTGCTGTTGGACCCCGCCCCGTGGACCGACTTCGTGGCTTTGTACGAACCGACCACGCCGCCGAATCAGGCGGTTCTGTGGCAGCGCTTTCTGCGTGATGCGCCGATGAGCGAGCGCGCGAAGCGGGATCTATACCGCTTGTACAACGAACGGCGCGACTATCTTCCCAACTTAAGCCTCGATGAGAAAATCGCCAAACTCAAGGCAACGCCGTACGTCGATTTCGTCACGCAAATCGCGGGTTGCGATCCGGCGGTGCTGACTTATCTACGGGATCGGGTCTTCGGCAGCGGCGGAGGGCTCGATCAATACAGTGCCTATCGTGCCAGCGGCTTCCGGCACCTGCCTGGGCTGTATGGGATGGGGCTGCCGCCATACGAAGACGCGGAGCCGTACGCGCACTTCCCGGACGGCAACGCGACCATCGCGCGATTGCTGGTGCGGCAGCTGAACCCTGCGGCGCTGCCCGGCAGCACGCTCGAAGACAGCATCCTGGCCAAGGTCGACTACCGCGCCCTGGACCTGCCGACGGCGCCCGTTCGCATCCGCCTGAACAGCACGGTGGTGCGGGTGCAGAACGTGCGCTCGGCGCGCTGGCAGGGCGAAGGATTCGGCGAACCCTCGAGCGATGGCGACGAAGTCGTGGTGAGCTATTCGCGCGGCGGCAAGCTCTACCAGGTGCGTGCGCGGCATAGCATCCTCGCCTGCTGGAATTACCTGATTCGTTACATCTGTCCGGACCTGCCCGTCGAACAGAAAGAGGCACTGGCGCACAACGTCAAGGTGCCGAACCTCTGGGTCAATGTATGGCTGCGAAACTGGCGCGCCTTTCACCAGGCCAAGGTCAATTTCATCAATGCGCCCAACAGCTACTATGCCTCTTTGATCCTCGAGGCACCGATCGAGATCGGCGGCTACCATCATTCCCGTGCCCCCGATCAACCCACGGTCCTGAGCATGCTCCGCGCTTTCATTCACCCGGGTTCTCCCCCGGACGTGCAACACCGTCTCGGCCGCATCGATCTGTACAACACCTCGTACGAAACCTTCGCACGTGAGGCGCATCAGCAACTCGACCGCATGTTCGGTCCGTATGGCTTCAACGCGGCCCGGGACGTTGCCGGCATCACCGTGAACCGCTGGGGCCACGGCTATACGTACTGGAATCCGACGCCGCAGCCCGACGATGTACCGTATGCGATCCGCGGCCGCCAGCCGCTCGGCAGAATTTCAATTGCTAACACCGACTCGGCCGGGGACGACAGTTCGCAGATGGCGATGGAACAGGCCTACCGGGCCGTGCATGAAGTGCTGCTGACGTAATGCAGCGACGCGAGCTGCTCAAACTCGGGATCACGCTGGGAGGCGGCGTCGCTCTTGCGCGGCATGCCGCAGCGGCATCGAGCGGCTCATCGTCTGCGATGAGCCGCACCATGAAGCTGCGCATCGCGCAACGCAAGGTCGAGTTGGCACCGCACGTGACGCGAGTGGCGAGCGTAGTGGCGGGCCATTTCGGCGCAAACGTGCCCACCGCACTCGAGGTGCACAACGACACGCGAATCGCCCAGTGGTGCACTTGCCCCGGGTTCTCAGGCGCGCTGTTAGTGCCGCCGGGTGACCGCGTTTGCTGCGACTTCCGCGCGCGGCAGCCCTGCGTTGCTGGCGGTAGCTGGAAACACTTCCGGGCTCATGGTGTGGGTTCCGCGGCGGCGGGTGCGGTGGGTAGCGCCGATTTGGTGTTTGCGACCGGCCCGCGGCGCGGCGACGTCGATCAGGAACATCTTCTGGCCATCCATCACTGGCCGGCCGCTGCTGACGGTGGACGCGAGTACCTGAGCTTCAACGACACCCTGTTGAGCGCGAGCGACCCCATCCGGGTGCGCAGCGGCGAACGGGTGTTGTTCCATTTCGCCAATACCAGCCGGCGCCGTGGCGTCACTTTAAGCCTGCCACAACACCGTTTCCAGGTGGTCGCGCTCGACGGCTATGCGGTGCCGACGCCGCGCGCGGTGAGCAAAATATCGGTCGGCGCCGGGGAGAGCGTCGATGCCGTGGTCGACATGAATCGACCGGGTCGATGGATACTGGGTTCGAGCCATCGCGGCGACCGGGCCGCCGGCATCGGGCGCCTGATCGAATATGCCGGTACCACCGGCGCGGCGATCGAGGATGACTATGGCGCAGCAGCGTGGCATTACGACGACTTTGGTGCCGCCAGCCGGGATGATGGACCGCTGCGGCAGCGACTGACACTGACCAATCCCACGCGCGAACCACGCTCGATGCCCTTTCTGCAGCACGCCGTCGAACTGCTTGGGGTGGCCGGCCGTGCGACCTCGGGCCTCATCAAGGACGTCGTGACCGTGCCGAGCTACACGCGGATCGAGGTCGCGCCGCTGCCCCTGTAAGACGAGCGGCAATGCCATTTAGCGGCGCGCCTGCGGCATCGCTCATGCACAATAGTGGTTCATGAACGCTGTCTCCGTCCTCCAACGCATTGCCAGCGGCGATCCTGTCGCCGTGCGGGATTGCATCCGGGAGTACAGCGGATTGGTGTGGAGTCTGGCGCGCCGCTTGTCACGGTCGCCGGCAGACGCCGAAGACGCCACGCAGGAAATCTTCCTGGACATCTGGCGCAGTGCCGCCCGCTTCGATGCGGCGCAGGGCTCGGATAAGGTCTTCATCGCGATGATTGCGCGTCGACGTTTGATCGACCGCATACGACGCGCGAAATCGCAGCCACAGATGGAGCCGCTGGAAGTATTGGATTTTATGCCTGCGCCCGACGTCACGGCGGCCTCGGATGCCACCCTGGACGTAGAGCAGGCAGCGGGCGCCTTCGCCAAGCTGCGCGCCGAATATCGCAATGTGCTCGAGCTTTCGCTGCTGAGCGGTTTGAGCCATTCGGAGATCGCCGACAAATTGAACATGCCGCTCGGCACCGTCAAGTCGTTCATGCGACGTGGCTTGATCCAGGTGCGGGAACTGATGAACGTACCGGCCGTGGCGGCCGACAGGAGAACCGATGTCTGAAATCGGCACTCCAGGCCCGTCGCAGGACGCCTTGGTCGACTTGCTCATCAAGCAGGCAACCGAAGGGTTGACCGTGGAGGAGCAGGCTACGCTTGATTCGTACGCAGCTGCCCAAGTTTTGGCCACACGGCGCGAGCTGGAAGGTCTGCTGGCGACCCTGACCGTGGGTATCCTGTCGGTCGAGCCGGCGCCGGCTGCTTTACAGACCGCAATCGAACAGCGCGCGGCTGCTGCAGTGGGCGCCCGGGCGACCGGTAACGTTGCGCCATTGCGCAGCGCCACGGCACCTTCGGTCGTGCCCGCGCCCGTGGCGGTGGCGGTGGCGAAGCGCAGCAGCGGCACGTACGGATGGCTGGCCGCAGCCGCCTGCCTGGTATTGGCCCTGTTCAGCTGGCTGCGGCCCCTGCCGCCCGCCGCTCCGCCGGTGGCACAAGTCCCGGTGACCGCGCCGCCCGCAGTGGTCGAGGTACCGGTCAAAGAACCGCCACCGCCGACACCCGCGGAGGCGCGCGATGCAATGCTGGCACGCGCAGAAACCGTGAAAGTCACCCTGGCGGCCACCAAGGATCCAGCCGGCGCGGGCGTGACCGCGGATGTCGTGTGGGATCCTGAGCAGCAGAATGGCTTTTTGCATCTGGTCGGGCTCAAAGCGAACGATCCTCAGGTGCAGCAGTACCAGGCATGGATTTTCGACGGGCAACGCGACAAACGTTATCCCGTCAGCACCGGCATCTTCGACGTTCCGGCAGACGCGACTGACATCGTGATTCCGCTGCATGCCTCAGTCCCGGTGCGGCTCGCCAAGGCATTCGCGGTCACGGTCGAGAAGCCGGGCGGCGTCGTGGTGCCGGACAAGGCGCATGTCGTCGTGCTCGGCGCCGCGGGCTGATTCACTCATAAACCGCCAGCCGAGGGGATAGCTACAAGGGCCGGTTTGCACTCGCCTCGCCGATAGGTTACCGTATACGTCAAGCGGCTGACCTATAGGGACATATGTTCGACGAGCTGTATACCGTGACCGAGTTGGGCAAGGATTTGGGCGTCAGCGCCCGGGCCATTCGGTTTTATGAAGATAAGGGGCTGATCTCGCCCCAGCGGGCCGGCAATAACCGGGTTTACACGTTGCGTGACCGCGCCCGGATGATCCTGATTTTGCGTGGCAAGCAGCTCGGCTTCTCCTTGCGCGAAATCAAAGAATATCTCGATCTGTACGACGTCGACCCGACGCACGCCAAGCAGATCCGACTGCTGCTCGAGTCGGTGCGCAACCGCATCGTCACCCTGCAGGAGCAGCGCGAGGCGCTCGACACCGCGCTACGTGAATTAGGGGAAATCGAAACACAGGCGAAAGCGGCGCTCGCTGCTCTCGATGCCAAACACTCGAATTGATCGGAGGAAGTCATGAAGAATGTCGTCATTGCAGGCTATGCGCGCTCGCCTTTCACCCTGGCTCACAAGGGGGCGCTGGCGCGGGTTCGCCCGGATGACCTGGCCGCGCAGGTCGTCGCGGCATTGGTCGAGCGCACCGGCATCAATCCAGCCGACCTCGAGGATCTCATCGTCGGTTGCGCCTTTCCGGAAGGCGAGCAGGGTTTCAACGTAGGGCGTCTGATCGGCATGCTCGCGGGCCTGCCACAGTCGGTGGCCGGCATGACGGTGAATCGCTTTTGCGGCTCGTCGATGCAAGCGGTGCACATTGCTGCGGGCCAGATCCAGTTCGGCGCAGGCGAGGTGTTCATCGCCGCCGGCATCGAAAGCATGAGCCGTATTCCGATGGGCGGCTTTAATCCCATGCCGAACCCGGCGCTGCACGATCGGCTGCCGGCCGCGTATATCGGCATGGGCGATACCGCGGAGAACGTCGCGAAGAAATGGCACCTCGATCGTGCCACCCAGGAAGCGTTTGCGGTTCGCAGTCAGCAGCGTGCCGCCGCTGCCGTGAAGGCGGGCAACTTTGCGGCCGAACTCGTGCCGATTCAAGCGAAGGGCGGCGTGGTGGCTCAAGATGGATGCCTGCGTCCTGACACCAGCGCCGCCGGACTCGCGGCCTTGAAAACCGCCTTCGACCAGAACGGCACCGTGACTGCCGGTACCTCGTCGCCGCTGACCGACGGCGCGTCAGCGGTGCTCGTGTGCAGCGAGGAGTATGCCAACCGCCATGGCCTCAAGGCACTGGCGCGTATTCGCAGCTTTGCGGTGGCGGGCTGTGCGCCGGAGATCATGGGCATCGGCCCGGTGGCTGCCAGCAAAAAAGCCCTGCAACGCGCGAACCTGGAGATGGCGGCCATCGATGTGGTCGAGTTGAACGAGGCGTTTGCGAGCCAGGCGCTCGCCTGTGTGCATGACCTCGGCGTACGCGATGAAACGCTCAACCTCGACGGCGGCGCGATCGCGCTGGGTCACCCGCTGGGTGCGACCGGCGCGCGGATCGTCGGCAAGGCGGCGAGCCTCCTGCAACGCACCGGCGGCCGCTATGCGCTCGCCACGCAATGTATCGGCGGCGGCCAGGGCATCGCCACCATCCTCGAGCGCATTTAGCCAGGAGCGCGAAACATGCACACCATCAAGAAGGCGGCGGTCATCGGTGCGGGCGTCATGGGCGCCGGCATCGCGGCGCAGTTCGCGAACGCCGGCGTCCCCGTATTGCTGCTGGACATCGTGCCGGCGGGCGGCGGCGAGCGTAATGCGCTCGCAACGAATGCGATCGCGAAAATGCTGAAGACCGAGCCGGCAGCCTTCATGTCGGCGCGTGCCGCGAAACTGGTGAGCGCCGGCAACATCGAAGACGACCTCGGTCGATTGGCGGAGTGCGACTGGATCGTCGAGGCGGTCGTCGAGCGCCTCGACATCAAGCAGGCGTTGTATCGCAAGATCGACGCGGTGCGCCGCCCCGGCACTGCGATTTCGTCGAACACGTCGACCATTCCGCTGCGCGTGCTCATCGATGGCCTGAGCGAAGCATTCTCGCGCGACTTCCTGATCACCCATTTTTTCAACCCGCCGCGCTACATGCGCTTGCTGGAAATCGTCACCGGCCCGCACACCGACCAGACGCTCGCGGATGGCGTCGCGGATTTCGCCGACCGCGTGCTCGGCAAGAGCATCGTGCGTTGCAAGGACAGCCCCGGGTTCATCGCCAACCGGCTCGGCGTGTACTGGCTGCAGGTGGGTGTGGTCGAAGCCATCGACGCCGGACTACAGGTCGAAGAGGCCGATGCGGTGCTCGGCCAGCCCGTAGGCATTCCCAAGACCGGCGTATTTGGTCTGATCGACCTCGTGGGCCTCGACCTCATGCCGCACATCAATGCAAGCCTGGCGCGGGCGCTGCCGCCGAGCGATGCGTTTCATGCCTCGAATCGAGACCTGCCGATCATCCGCAAAATGATCGGCGAGGGCTACACGGGTCGCAAAGGCAAGGGCGGCTTTTATCGTCTGAATCGCACCGGCGGCGGCAAGTCGAAGGAAGCCATCGATTTGCAGACCGGCGACTATCGGGCCGAGCGTCGCAACGACTCACCGGAGCTCATCGCCGCGGGGAAGGATCTGCGCGCGCTGCTGGCGAGCGACAGCAAGCTGGGTCGTTACGCCTGGCGCGTGCTCGGCCAGACGCTGGCCTATGCGGCGCGGCTGGTGCCCGAGGCCGCTGACGACATCAGCGCCATCGATGAAGCCATGCGCCTCGGCTACAACTGGCGCTGGGGTCCGTTCGAGCTCATCGACCGGCTCGGCACGACGTGGTTCATAGAGCGTCTCGAGAAAACCGGCATGGCGGTACCGGCGCTGCTGCAGGCCGCGCAGGACAGGACCTTTTATCGCGTCGACGCGGGACGGCGGCAATTTTTGGGCACGGACGGCGCTTATCACGATGTGCCGGTCCCGGCCGGCGTGCTCCGGCTGGAGGACATCAAGCGGCGCGCGAAGCCCGTGCTCAAGAACGCCTCGGCGGCGGTGTGGGACCTGGACGATGGCGTGCTGTGCTTCGAATTCACCAGCAAGAGCAATTCGCTCGACGGCGAGATCATCGCTTTGCTCGGCAGCACGCTGGCGCTCGTGCAGCAGAAGTACAAGGCGCTGGTGATCTACAACGAAGGCCAGAACTTCTCGGTCGGCGCAAATCTGGGGCTGGCGATATTCGCTGCGAATATCGCGGCCTGGGGCGAGATCGAAAAATTGCTCGCCGCCGGCCAGCAGACGCTGAAGGCCATGAAATACGCGCCCTTCCCCGTGGTCGCCGCGCCCGCCGGCATGGCGCTCGGCGGCGGCTGTGAAATCCTGCTGCACAGTGCCGCGGTGCAGGCACACGCGGAGAGCTACATCGGACTGGTGGAATGCGGCGTCGGCGTGGTGCCGGCCTGGGGCGGCTGCAAAGAGATGCTGGCGCGCTGGTCGGCCAACAAGCTGACACCGCACGGGCCGATGCCGGCGCCATCCAAGGTCTTCGAAATCGTCAGCACCGCGAGCGTCTCCAAATCGGCGGCGGAGGCCAAGGAGCTGTTGTTCCTGCGCGAAAGCGACGGCATCAGCATGAACCGCTATCGCTTGCTCGCCGACGCCAAGGCCCGCGCGCTCGCGCTGGTCGAGGGCTACACGCCGCCGCAGCCCGTGGAATTGCGGCTGCCCGGACCCGCCGGCAAGCTGGCGTTCACGCTGGCAGCCGAGAGCTTCCATCAGCGTGGCATCGCGACCGATCACGACCTCGTCGTGGCCGGCGAACTGGCCGGCGTGCTGTCGGGCACGGATGCGCTCGACCTCGCGAGCGAGGAGCAGATCCTCGCCATGGAACGCGCCGCATTCATGCGGTTGATGAAAACCGAAGGCACCCTGGCGCGCATCGAACATCTGCTCGTCACCGGCAAGCCGCTGCGTAATTAGGAAACGGAGAACACCCATGCAAACCTATATCGCCCCGTTGCGTGACATGCGCTTCGTGATGCATGAACTGCATGACAGCGCTGCGCTCGCCCGGCTGCCGGGTCTCGAAGAGATGAATGCCGAGCTGTACGACAGCGTCATCGAAGAAGCGGCGAAGTTTCTCACCTCGGTGTTGCTGCCGCTCAATGCCTCAGGCGATGCGGAAGGGTGCCACTATGAGGCAGGAGTTGTGCACACGCCGCGAGGATTTCAACAGGCGTACAAGTCATTCGCCGCCGGCGGCTGGGGTTCGCTCAGCTCCGATCCGGCCTATGGTGGGCAAGGCTTGCCGGAGAGTGTCAGCAAGCTGGTCGAGGAGATGATCTGCTCCTGCAACTTGTCCTTCGGTTTGTATCCCGGCCTGTCGCACGGCGCCTATCTTGCATTGAAGAGTCACGGCTCCGCCGCGCTCAAGGATTTGTACCTGCCGAAGTTGGTGGACGGAACCTGGAGCGGGACCATGTGCCTGACCGAGGCACACTGCGGCACGGACTTAGGAATGCTGCGCACCCGCGCCGAGCCGCAAGCGGATGGCAGCTATCACCTCACCGGCGGGAAGATCTTCATCTCGGCGGGCGAGCATGATCTGGCCGAAAACATCATTCACCTGGTGCTCGCGCGCATGCCGAATGCGCCGCCGGGCATCAAGGGCATCAGTCTGTTCGTGGTGCCGAAGTTCCTGCCGAAAGCGGACGGCACGGTGGGTGCGCGCAACGCCGTGTGGTGCAGCGCCATCGAGCACAAAATGGGCATCAAAGCCTCGGCCACCTGCCAGATCAACTTCGACAAGGCACAGGGCTGGTTGGTGGGCGAAGCGCACAAGGGCATGCGTGCCATGTTCGTCATGATGAACAGCGAGCGACTGTCGGTGGGCATCCAGGGCCTGGGCGTCGGCGAGATCGCGTATCAGAGTGCCGTCGCGTATGCCAAGGAGCGCATCCAGGGTCGCTCGTTGTCCGGCGCGAAATATCCGGAGCGGGCTGCGGATCCGATCATCGTGCACCCCGATGTGCGCCGCATGCTGATGACCATGCGCGCATATAACGAAGGTTGCCGTGCACTCGGCGTATGGGTCGCCAATGCGCTCGATCGGATGGAGCGTCTTGAGGCGTGTCCCGAGCGCGCGCAGGCTGAGGACTTCGTTGCCTTGATGACGCCGGTGGTGAAGGCGCTGTTCACCGATCTGGGATTCGAAACGGCCAATCTCGGTGTGCAAACCTATGGCGGCCACGGCTTCATCGTCGATCATGGCATGGAACAGTTCGTACGCGACGCGCGCATCGCCATGATCTACGAGGGCACCAACGGCATTCAGGCGCTCGACCTCGTGGGACGCAAGTTGCCTGCCAACATGGGACGCCTGCTACGCACGTTCTTCCACCCGATTGCAGAATTCGTTGAGACGCATGCGGCAGATGCCAAGGTTGGCACGCTGGTGAAGCCTTTCGGGAAGGCGTTCGGCGCGCTCCAACTCGCGACCGGTTTCGTTGCGCAGAAGGCGTTTGCGGATCCGGAGGAAGCCGGCGCAGCTTCGACCGACTACCTGCGGCTGCTCGGGCTGGTGGCACTCGGCTACATGTGGGTACGCATGGCCAAGGTCGCTGCCGACAAGCTGCCCGACGCAAGCGGCGAGGATGCGACGTTCTACGACTCGAAGATCAAGACGGCGACGTTTTTCGTCGAACGCATCCTGCCGCAAGTGGGCGGATTGCTTTACACGATCAAGGCGGGCAAGGCGTCGTTGATGGCGCTCGACGACGCGGCATTCTGACGGGCGGCGGCGCTGCGGGGGGTCGTTTCTTGACGAAGGCAACCGATTCGTTGATTGACGCGGTTTCGGCGCGGGAGTCTTATAAGATTATGGGGCTATGGCCCCGGAGACGATGGAACGCGAGGGGATTTGAAACCTAGCAGCGTGAGGTGTCGTGGCTGACGCTTTCAGCCTCGACTCAAAGGTTCAGGCAGAACGCGCGGCGGAGATTTGCCGGTTCTTGCGCGCCACCAGCCCGGACAGGTGGGCGAGCGACGCCATCTGAAAATACAGCCATTCAAGGTACTCGCGGTCGCGCAGGTCTGCGAGCTGTGCAGGCTCGAGGGCCTTGAGAACGTTGCCGTTGATCCAGTACAACCCTTGCAGCTGGGTTTTCGTGCCATCGATGAATTGGAGGTCAACCTGCACCGGCTCGAGCAGATTGAGTTCGGCCAGTTTGGCGGTGAATGCGTAGGCCTCTCTGGCCCCGCTCACGAGCGCGGACATCAGGGCGCTGACGTTCTGCAGGAGCTGGGTGCTGCTGCCATCCTCATTGAATAACGGCTCGCCCTCCGCGCCGTCTCCAGCCGGCACGGCTTGCACGGCCGGGCTGTCCATGTCGAGCGCGAGGTCGAGCGCACCCGTCGGCATGCCGGTGAGCGGGTCGGCGGTCGCCGTTGGCCGTGTGATGAGCGCGAAGGGCTGGCGCTGCAGTTGCAGCGGAATGTAAGTTGCCTCCCAGGTGCCATTCGCAAAAAAGAGATTCTCGCCGAGCTCGAAACCGAGCAGCACGGCGGGCTCGTACTGGTTGCTCTCGGGGCTCTTCGTGAAGAAGATCGGATACGCCGCGAGCAGCCGCTGAAATTCTCGCGGGACGACGCCCACCATGTTGACCTGCGCCTGCGCGCGCAGTGCCTGGGCTGCGGCGATGCGCACGCCGCGGTGTGCCTGGCTGCTCAAGATCACGAGATTCGTCACGTTGCGATCACGCTCACGGCGCGGCCTTCAGGGTGGGCCGCCAGGTGAAATGGTCGCCACTCCCCGCCACGGTGCCGACACCGGGATACGGGAAATGCGGCGCAAAAATCTGTTCGTGGCTCATCGCCAGATCGTGCAGGAGCTTGATGCGACTCGCTTTGGCAACGGCTTTGTCGCCGTCGAATTGCATGGTCCATGTCGGCTTGGCGAGCGACAGGATCGAGCTATGCGCGCTGTCGCCGATATCGAGCAGCTTGGCATGACCGGAAACGATTTCGTAGGCCATGTGGCCAGGCGTATGGCCGTTGATGGGGACGGCGGTGATGCCGGGCACGGGTTGCGCACCGGGCTCAAAGGTTTGCACCTGCGTCGTGACGGCTTTGACCAGGGCCGCCATCTCTTTCTGGCCCTGTAAGTAAGTCCATTCGGCGCTCGCCATGCGCACCGTGGCCTTGGCAAAGGCCGTCGCACCGTCGGGACCCAGCAATCCGCCGATATGATCGCCATGGCTGTGCGTGATGAGTATGTCGGTGATCGCATCTGGGGACACGCCGGTCTTGGCGAGGCTTTGCAGCAGGACGCCCTTCGCTTGCGGTCCTAGCCCCGTGTCGAGAAGCACCCTGCGTTGGCCGATTTCGACCAGCAATACGTCGACGCCGAGCGTGATGCTATCGGTCGGCGCGCCCGCCGCCTTCAAGACCTTGCCGACTTCGTCCGTGGAAGCGTCTGCGCCATACAACATGCCGTCGTTGGCGGTGACGAACTGCGCGTCGCGCAGCACGAACGCCTTGTAGGTGCCGATGGTGAATGGCGTTGCGGCGGGTTCGACTGCGACGGGACCATTCGCGGCGAAGGCGGCGCTCGAGACGACGGCGACGGTGGACAGAAGCGCTACGGTCAGCGCCAACGAGGAAATACGCTGCATCGATTCACTCCCTAAGCCTCAGGGTGAGGCGACTATGGAACGGAGTTTAATACACGCGGGGTCGTCGTCTTGCAGAGTTGCGCTAAGACACGCCGGGTTCCTTTATTCCTCCGCCCAACGCCTTGTATAATGTGACGAGATTGGATGCCTGCGCGAGCTGCGTAGAGATGAGCGTCTGCTGCGCGCTGTACAATGAGCGCTCCGAATCCAGCACGTTGAGATAGCTGTCCGCGCCCTTCCGGTACCGCGCGTTGGCCAGACGATGCGAATCACTGGTGGCATCGACCAGTGCCGCCTGCGCGGTCAGCTGTTGGCCGTATTGCGCACGTTGTGCCAGCGCATCGGCTACTTCGCGAAAGGCCGATTGAATCGAATGCTCGTAGTTGGCGACTTCGATGTCGCGACTGACCTCGGCGCTCTTGAGATTGGCCCGATTGCGGCCACCGGCAAACAACGGTACCGAAATCTGCGGCGCAAAAGACCAGACGGCCGAACCACCCTTGAACAGATCGGAGAGTTGCAGGCTTTCGCTGCCGCCGGACGCAGTCAGCGTCACCGACGGGAAAAAGGCCGCGCGTGCCGCACCGATGTTGGCGTTGGCGGCTTGCAGGGTGTGTTCGGCTTCCAGGATGTCGGGCCGGCGTTGCAGCAGATCCGAAGGCAAACCGGCGGGGAGATTGCCGTCGAGTGCGAGCGCGTCGAGCGCGCTATGCAACCCGCGGGGCCACAGGTCGTCCGATATGGATGCGCCGACCAGAAGCTCGAGGGCATTGCGTCCTTGCGCGACCAGGCCCGTATACCGGGCGACATCCACGCGTGCGGTTTCCACCGGTGTCTGCGCCTGCCGCACCGCGAGGTCGGACGCAAACCCCAAGGTTGCCTCCCGGCGTGTCAATTCATACGACTCGCTCTGGCTGCGCAGCGTGTCACGCGCGAGTGTCAGCGATTCCTGGTCGGCGGCGAGATTAAGGTAGTCGGTCGCGACTTCCGCGACCAGGCTCAAGCGAGTGCTGCGCCGTGCCTGCTCGGTTGCAAAGTAAGTTTCCAGTGCCTGTGCGCTCAGGCTGCGCAGGCGGCCGAACAGGTCTATCTCATACGAGCTCAGTCCCAGCGTTGCGCTGAACTCATGAATGGTTGACGGGAAGCCGGGCGTGGTGAGCGCCGCCGGCGTGTGCGAGGCGGTTTCATTGGCCGATGCATTCACCGCCGGCAGCAGTGACGCACGCTGGATACGATACTTGGCTTGCGAGTTCGCGACGTTCAGCGCGGCCACGCGCAGGTCGCGATTGTTGGCGAGCGCCATCGTGATCAACTGCTGCAGGCGTGCGTCGCCGAAAAATTCCTGCCAACCGATATCGGACGCGGCCCGATGTGCGGTGTCGGCTGTGCCATCGGCAGCACTCGCCGCAGAGTCGGTGGCCGGATAACTCGCAGCCACCGGCATGGCCGGCCGGTGATAGGTGGGCGCCAACGTACACGCGCTGATCGCGAAGCCGAGCAGCGCTGCGGCCGCGAGGCGAGAATGTCGAAGCAGGTTCATCCGGATACTCCTTGGGGCGTCAGTCCCTGCGCCGACGGCTTGTCCGTCTTGGGCTGAGCGGCGCGATCCCAACGTTTGAACAGTTGCATCACCACGACAAAAAACAACGGCACGAAAAGAATGCCGAGTACCGTCGAGGAGGTCATGCCACCGATGACGGCCGTGCCCAACGCATTCTGAGCGCCGGCGCCGGCGCCGCGGCCGAGCAGCATGGGCAACACGCCCAGGATGAAGGCCAGTGAAGTCATCAGGATGGGACGCAAGCGAGTGTGCGCAGCCTCGATCACGGACTCGATGACACCTTTGCCGTCCCGGTGTGAATCCTTGGCGAACTCGACGATCAGGATGGCGTTCTTCGCGGCGAGCCCGATCGTGGTCAGGAGCCCCACCTGGAAATACACATCGTTCATCTTGTAGCCGAGCATCGCGCCGATGATGGTGCCGAGCATGCCGAGCGGAATCACCAGGATCACTGCCAGCGGAATGGCCCAACTCTCATACAATGCCGCCAACGCGAGGAAAACGATGAGCATCGACAAGCCATAGAGCAGCACGGTTTGGGAGCCCGCCTGTCGTTCCTGTAATGACAAGCCGGTCCACTCGTAGCCGATACCGTGCGGCAATTGGGCCACCAGTTTTTCCATGATCGCCATGGCCTCACCGCTCGAGGCGTTGCCCGGTTTGGCCATGCCCATGATCTCGGTGGAAGACTCGCCGTTGTAGCGCTCCAGTCTGGGCGAAGATGTTCCCCACTGCGCACTGGCGATGGCGCTGAAGGGCACCATCGTGCCGACGGCGTTGCGCACGTAGAGCTGATTCGTGTCCTGCGGCAGCATGCGAAACGGCGCATCGGCCTGCATGAACACTTTCTTGACGCGCCCTTGATCGAGAAAGTCGTTGACGTAGGTGCTGCCCCACGCACTCGACAAGGTGTTGTTGATGTCACTGACGCTCACGCCCAGGGCCATGGCCTTTTCCTGATCGATGTTGAGCGTCAAATCAGGACCGTCGTCCAGTCCGTTCGGCCGAACGCCGACCAGATGGTCGTCTTTGCCGGCCAGCGCCAGGAGCTTGTTGCGCGCGTTCATCAACGCATCGTGTCCCAGGTTACCTTGATCTTTGAGCATCAGATCGAAGCCTGTGGCGTTGCCGAGTTCGATGACGGCCGGCGGCGCAAAAGCGATGACATTGGCGTCGCGGATCTTAGCGAAGGCGGCGTTGGAACGTTGCGTGACGGCATCGATGCGCAGGTCTGCTGAACGCCGCTCGCTCCATGGCTTGAAACGCACGAACGCCAGCCCGTTGTTCTGGCCGCCGCCGGCGAAACTGAATCCGGCAACCGCCAGTACAGACTCCACCGACTTGGATTCGTCATGCAGATAGTATTTCTCCACCTGCTCGATGACCTTCAGGGTGCGCGCTTGCGTGGCGCCGGGCGGCAGACTGATCAACGCGAACATCACCCCCTGGTCTTCATCCGGCAGGAAGCCTTGCGGCAGCTTCGCGAAGCCAAAGCCGACGCCGGCCACCAGCACCACGAACACGATCAGGTAGCGACGCGGGTGTCCGATCATATGGCCGACGGCCACCCCGTACTTTTCAGTGAAGCGCTCGAACAAGGCGTTGAAGCGGCGGAAGAATCCACGGCGCTCGGTTTGGGTTTGACCCCGCTTCAAGAGGGTTGCGCACAGCGCCGGCGTCAGAATCAACGCGGTCAGCACCGACAGCACCATGGCCGCTACGATCGTCACGGAAAACTGCCGGTAGATCACGCCGGTCGAGCCGCCAAAGAACGCCATGGGTACGAATACGGCGGCCAGCACCAGCGCGATGCCGACCAGTGCGCCACTGATCTGGCCCATCGACTCGCGGGTGGCATCCTTAGGGGAGGCGCCGGTCTCGCGCATCACGCGCTCCACGTTCTCGACGACGACGATGGCGTCGTCCACCAGCAGGCCGATGGCCAATACCATCGCAAACATGGTGAGGGTGTTGATGGAATAGCCGGCGACGGACAACACGCCGAAAGTACCGAGCAGCACCACAGGCACGGCGATGGTCGGAATCAGCGTGGCGCGGAAATTCTGCAGGAACAGATACATCACGCCGAAGACGAGGGCGATCGCCTCGATCAGGGTCTTGACCACCTCTTCGATCGAGATGCGCACGAACGGCGTTGTGTCGTAAGGCCTGACGGCTTGCAGGCCCTTGGGCATCAGGGGGGTCAACTCGTTGATGCGGGCATCGACCAATTTGATGGTGTCGAGTGCATTGGCGCCCGACGTCAACTTGATCGCGAGGGCGGACGCGGGATGCCCGTTGTAGCGCGAGGTCGAGTTGTACGATTCACTACCCAGCTCCACTCGCGCGACGTCGCGCAAGCGAACCTGACTGCCATCGGTGTCGGTGCGCAACAGAATGTTTTCGAATCCGTCCACCGTACGCAGGCGCGACTGGGCAGTGATCGTCGCGTTCAGCTGTTGCCCGTCGACGGACGGTAATGCACCAATTTGACCGGCCGACACCTGCGCATTTTGATCCTGAACCTTGGCTTGCACGTCGAGCGGCGTGAGCTTGTAGTTGTTGAGCTTGGAGGGGTCGAGCCAGATGCGCATGGCGTGTTGCGAACCGAACAATTGCGTGTCGCCGACCCCCTGGACGCGGCTGATCGGATCCTGGACATGGGCCGCGACGTAATCGGAAATGTCCCCGTCACTCATGCTGCCGTCGCTGGATGTGAAGCCGATGATTGCCAGGAAATTGACGACGGACTTCGCGACCCGGACGCCCTGTTTTTGCACTTCCTGCGGCAGCAGCGGCGTGGCGAGCGCCAGCTTGTTCTGCACCTGGATCTGCGCCGTATCCGGGTTGGTCTTGTTCTCGAAGGTCAGCGTGAGCGTGGCGGTACCGCTCGATTCACTGGTGGCCGACATATAACTCAGGTTGTCGAGCCCTTTCATGTTCTGTTCGAGGACCTGAGTGACCGTGTCTTCCAGGGTCTTGGCGGATGCACCGGGATAGGTGGCGGTGACCGAGATGGCGGGCGGCGCGATGCTCGGGTATTGCGCGATCGGCAGTGTCTTGATCGCAATGACCCCGAACAACATCAAGACGATGGCTATGACCCACGCGAATATCGGTCGGTCGATGAAGAAGTTACTGAGCATGCGATGTCATCGCGGTGAGGTTGGACGGATCCAGAGGGATGGGGATCACCGCGACGCCGGGCGCCGCGCGCTGCTGACCGTCGACCACGAGGCGATCACCCGGCATCAGCCCGGCCGTCACGATCCATTGATCGCCCTCCGCCCGGCCGGTCTTGAGCTTGCGTTGTTCCAGCTTGTTGTCTGCGCCGACCACGTAGGCCGTCGGGTTGCCGGCGGAGTCGCGCGTCACCGCAGCCTGCGGCACGAGCAAGGCGTTTTGCTCGACGCCTTCCTGCAGCACCGCACGCACGAACATGCCGGGCAACAGTTCGCGGTTTGGATTGGGGAATTCAGCGCGCAGCGTGATGGCGCCGGTGTTTTGGTCCACCGTTACATCCGAGAATTGCAACCTGCCCGGTAGCGGATAAGCGGAGCCGTCCTCCAGCTTGAGTCGCACCAACGCGGCGTCGCCGGATCGGCCGAGCTTGCCGGATTCGAGTTCCTTCTTGAGGCGCAGATAAACGGAGCTCGATTGCGTCAGGTCGACGTAAATCGGGTCGAGCTTCTGCACCGTGGCGAGCGCCGTCGTCTGATCCGCGGTGACCAGCGCACCTTGCGTCACCATCGATTTGCCGATGCGCCCGGATACCGGCGCTACGATGCGGGTGTAACGCAGATTGATGAGGCTCGTATCCAACGACGCCTGCGCAGACGCCACGTCGGCTTGCGCCTGCTGCAGCGAGCTTCTGGTGTCTTCGTTGTCCTGTTGGCTCACCGCCTTGATGGCCACGAGTTCGGCGTAGCGCTCGGCTTTGAGTCGCGAGCTGCCGAGGTTGGCGTTCGCTTTCGCAAGTGACGCTTTCGCGCTCGCAACCTGCGCCTGGTAGGGCGCCGGGTCGATCTCGTAGAGCAGACTGCCGGCTGCTACCTCGGCACCTTCGGCGAAGTTTCGCGAACGCACCAGTCCGGAGATCTGCGGGCGTACGTCGGCCACTATCACAGGCGCGGTGCGTCCGGGCAGTTCGGAGGTGAGCGTGACCGGCTGAGTCTTGAGGAGAAGCACCCCTACTTCGGGCGTAGAGGCAGGCGGTGGTCCCTGCATAGGCGGCTTGCCGCATGCCGATATGAGGAAGGCGGCATTCGCCACCAGATGTCTGAGCTTGAAGATCATAACGCGCTCCGGTGATAACCGTACTGTACGGTATATTTATAGATTGACGCGAGATCTTAGTCAAGCGAAAATGTACTGGTTGGTTCAGTTATAAGGCGGCGGGGAAACTCACGGCCTCACAAGGTTTGAATTGCCAATTTATGTGACTTTTGAAGTCACCTCTGTCCGTTGCCGTACTTACGGCCTGAAGAATTTCACCCTTTCCTGGTAGAGCAGCCATGCGTACTCGTACGGAAGTCAAAAAAGACAGCATCGTCGCGGCAGCCGCGTCGGTATTCAAAGAATGCGGTTTCGAACGCGCCTCCATGGCGGAAATCGCCGCGCGTGTGGGCGGCTCGAAGGCGACGCTATACGGCTATTTCGCATCCAAAGAAGAGCTGTTCCTGGCCGTGACGGAAGCGGAAGCGGCGACGCAATTTCAATTCGTGGAAAGCGAATTGAATGCGAGCGAAGACATCGCGACGGCTTTGCGCAGCTTCGGCATCCGATTTTTGACCTTCGTACTCCAGCCGAGTGTCGTCGCTGCACACCGCATGGTGTTCGCGGTGGCGGGGCATACCGAAGTCGGCCGTGCCTTCTATTCGCGTGGACCCCAGACCGGATTGCGGATCCTTGCCTCCTTCCTGGGCACCTCGATTGACAAGGGACACCTCAAGCACGCCGATACGTGGGTGATGGCGCAGCAACTCATTGCATTGCTGGAGGCCGAAATGAAAACCGAATTCATGTTCGGTGTGCGATCGGGGCTGCCTGAGAGATCGGTTCTCGAAGCGACGACCGCGCGCGCGATCGAGGTGTTTCTCAAGGCCTATGTGGCGTAGATGCAATCGCCGATGGCCACAGGATCAGGCGGCTCGCCGGCTTAGCAGCGCTCGCGTGGCGCGCGGACCACGCAATCGCGCCGTGCAGCGAAAGGCGCGGATTGATGCACCAACGTCCCCCGCCGGGCAACGAGCGTTATAGATGAATTCCGCATGGTCCACTGTGCGGTACCGGACACAGGCCCGTTCAATGCATGCCGGGCATCAGCCGTGCCAGCAGCGGCATCAGCTCAAAGACAGCGAAAGCAGTTGCTTGATGAGCTGGCGCAACTCGGCTGGCCTGGTCGCCGTCTGTTTGAATCCCCGCACAGCGCTTGCAAGGATGTGCGCGGTTCTTTCTGCGGAAATATGCGCATTCGTCAAGCGATCCTCGGCCAAAGAAGCAATCAACGGCGCGATCAATGTCTCGAACTTCTTGTAGCCGCGCTTCAATGACGCTATCGCAAAGCCGAAACTGCATTCGATCAGTTCTTTCGCTTCCGGCGAGCTCATCGTCATTTCAAATGGTTTTACGGCCCAGATTTCGAAAGCGAGTTCCAATCGCCGTTCCGCGGTTGCGACGGTTGCGATCGTGCCTTCGATCTCGGATATAGACAGATGGAACTGAATTGTCATTTGTTTGGGAGAGTCAGCATGGCGAAAGTAGCAGTAGTAACCGGCGCCTCTTCTGGCATCGGCGAGGAAACCGTGAAAGGCTTGCTGGCTGCCGGCTTTATCGTCTATGCCGGGGCGCGGCGTGTTGGCCGCATGCAACCCCTGGAGGCGGCGGGTGCGCGTCTGTTGGCATTGGACGTCGCCGACGACCGGTCGATGACCGGCGCCGTGGCCACGATTCTGCAGGAGACGGGGCGGATCGACCTTCTGGTGAACAATGCGGGGTACGGCTCGTACGGCGCACTCGAGGACGTACCGCTCGAAGAGGCGCGCCGGCAATTCGAGGTCAATATCTTCGGCCTGGCACGCCTTACCCAGTTGGTGCTGCCGACAATGCGGCAGCAACGTTCTGGCCGGATCGTGAATATCTCCTCGGTTGGCGGCAAACTGGGTGAGCCTTTTGGCAGCTGGTACCACGCCACGAAATTCGCGGTCGAAGGCCTGAGCGACTCCCTGCGCATGGAGGTGCGGCAATTCGGCATTGATGTCGTCGTCATCCAGCCGGGCGCAATCGTCAGCGAATGGAACCGGATCGCGCGCGAAGGACTTCTTCAGTACTCCGGCGCTGGCGCATATGGCGCGAGCGCGCGAGCATATGCCAAGTTCATGGAGTCGGCCGATGGCGGTCGCCTGCCGTCCCCGCCCAGCGTGGTTGCCAGAACCATCGTCAAGGCAGCTCAGACGCGCAAACCCAAGACGCGCTATGCAACCGGCGGCGGTGCGAAGCCGGTCTTGTTCCTGCGCCGCGTGATGTCCGACAGACTGTTCGACGCCATGATGCTGATGGGCGCACGCCCGGCGAAAGAAAAGGCCGAATTATGAAACGTTAGCCGAGTGGCACACCGGCCAGCACGACACGCGCGTTACGCCGCCAGGACGTCACCACTCACGCTGCCAAATCCGAGGCGTGGTATACCCGGGCGGCTGCACCAGGCGTTGAAGATGACTCGATCCCCGTCCTCCAGGAAGGTCCGCTTCTCCGCAGCCGAAATCGCGAAAGGCTGTTTACCCCCTTGACTCAATTCCAGCATGGATCCCGCTTGCTGCGGGCCGGCGCCGGACACCGTGCCGGTACCGAGGAAATCGCCCGGCTGTAAATTGCAGCCATTGACGCTGTGGTGGGCGATCAACTGTGCCAGCGTCCAATAGCTATCCTGATAGTTTGCGGATGACACCACGCAAGGCTCGATGTTTTGGGAGCGCATGGCCAGGCTCTGGATCCGGGCCTCTACCTGAATGGCGATGCCACCGTGCTCTCGATTGAAATCCGAGTCGAGATACGGCAGCGGTTGTGGATCGGCGGCGGGACGCTCGAACGGCACGCGGAAAGGCGCCAGTGCTTCCATCGTCACGACCCAGGGAGAGATAGTCGAGGCAAAGCTCTTCGACAGAAAGGGCCCCAGCGGCTGGTACTCCCATGCCTGAATGTCGCGCGCCGACCAATCGTTCAGCAGCGTCAGACCAAAGAGATGTGATTCCGCGTCGTTCATCCCGATCGGGCGGCCCAGCGGATTGCCAGGACCGATGAAAGCGCCCAGCTCGAGTTCATAGTCCAGGCGTGCAGTCGGCTGCAGGCTGGGTGTCGCGGCGCCTGCGGTCAGAATCTGTCCGCGCGGACGGTGAAACGACTGGCCCGACACGCCGATGGAAGACGCCCGGCCGTGATAGCCGATCGGCACCCATTTGTAATTCGGCAGCAATGGATTGTCCGGCCTGAACAGTCGACCCACATTCGTGGCGTGATGGATCGATGAATAAAAGTCGGTGTAGTCACCGATCTGCGCGGCCACTCTGTATTCAGCATCGCTCTGCTCGACCAGCCCACGCGCGAGCTCGTGGCGTTGGGCCGCGCCGTCGGTCAGCAGGCGACTCAGGGCCGCACGCAGCGACGACCAACTGCGCTGTCCGGCGGCCATGAATGCATTCAAGGTGGGTTGACTTGCAAGCGCCAACGCCACGCCCGCCTCGCCTGAGACGATTTGCGATTCAGCGAGCGCAGCCAGATCGACGATCTTGCGCCCGATGGCCACGCCGCCTCGCCAGTTCTCCGTGCTGTTGCGGCGTCGGAACACAGCGAACGGCAGGTTTTGGATGGGGAAGTCGCAGGCGGCATCGTTCGCGCTGTCTTCCCAGCTGCGCAGCCCGAGGGCGTGCGTCGGGTTTATTTGCAGCGCGGCGAGGCTATCGTTCATGCACCAGCACCTGTGCCGCGGCGCGTGCCATCGCCGCATACCCGACTTCGCCCGGGTGCAGGTGATCGCCCGAATCGTACTCCGGCTTGAAACGCGCGGGATGCGACGGATCCTGGGCCGCACGATCGAAATCGATCACGCCGTCGAATACGCCGGAGGTGCGGATGAAGTGGTTCACCTGCTGCCGCAGGTCCTCGTTCTCCGCGGAGAAATAACTCGATCCTTCGATCGGAGTGAGTGTGCCCCCGTAAATTTTGAGGCCGCGCGCATGGGCGCGTGCCGCGATCTGCGCATAACTCTTCAACAACGCGTCGAGGTCGAGCGGCAGCGCGCTGCCATTCGCGACGTTGCGTGCCATGCCTATATCGTTGATGCCTTCGAGCAAAATCACGCTGCGCACACCGGGTACGGCAAACACGTCACGATCCGCGCGGCTCAAGGCCGAAGGTCCCCAGCCGTCCCGCAACATGCGACCGCCGCCGATGCCTGAACTGATGACTGCCAGTCTGCGGCGCGCCAACGCCCGCGACAACGGGTCCACCCAACCATGCGGCTGCTCCGGTGCAAAACGCGCACCATCCGTGATGGAGTCCCCGAACGCGACGATGACCGCCGCGGGATCCTTGCGCTGGACATATACACCCGTGACAACCGGACGCCCATGCACGATCTGCGGCGCCGCCAGGTGCGGCGTCATCACCGCGTCGTCTGCCTGCTGCCACAACGTGGCGCCGCTGCGCGGTGCGGCAGCGCGCTCTTCCGGTATGAACACGCTCGTCACCAGGTCCTCGTTGGCCTTGACCGCGAGATCGACCGGGTCACTCAAGACCGGCGCACCGGGCACAATCGTGACTGCCTCGCGGCCACCAAAGGTCAGGCGCCGAACTGAGTCCGGCAGCACGTCCATGCCGGCCGCTGCGCGACCGATGCTGGCCCCCTGCACCACCAATGGCGCGGATCCGAGTTCATTCGAGAGTCGCACCTGCAAACGCGTGCCGTCCAGGGAGACGGCGAATCGGTAACGTTGCGTGCCGCGCAGCGGCGTGCGATCACGGGCATAGGCTGACGCCGCAGGTTCTTCCTGTGGTGGCGGCTCGTCGCCCGCATACTCAGCCGGGTTGATGGCGAAGGCCTGGACCCAGGTCGGTGCGGCCGCGTTGGCATGGGCGGATGCGACGCTGCACGCAAGTGCCAGCAGGGCACACCGCCAGAACCGTGATGTTGTAACCATCGGGCATTATCCCGACTGCGGCGGGCCTGCCGCAAGCGACTCGCTTCAGGCCGACGTGGCGCGGGCCCTGCGGACGGCATGGAAGATGCCGCTGCGATCGGCCTGCCAGCGACGCCGGCCGATGATGGACAGCAGCGTGCTCGCCGCGGGTGCCGTAAGCACCGACAGGTCGTCTTGTGAATCGAGCAATGCGGGCTGATCCAGGAGCTGCGCAGCTTCTACCAGATCCACCACCTCGAAGCCCATGGTCCACTCGGGAAACTGCCGCTCGGCAATGGTCTCGCGCACGATGCGCCGCATGTGGCGCTTGTCGCGAAAAATCGTATTACACACCACATCGACCATCGCCGCCTCGCCTTCGAGCAGTTGCAGGAAGGCGCCGCCGATGAACAGCATCATTCCCGAAACGTTGTGCTTGCGGTTGGTGGAACGCGCATCCCGCAGCAGCGCCGATACGTCGTGCTCCGACATATCGGGCTTGGCGGAGCTGGCATAAATGACTTGTATGAGGGTTGCCATTCCTCAAGCCTAACGTGATCCTCCCGACGACGCGTGACACGCTTCGTTAACTGGGAGACGCTTGGCAAAACGCGGGCAACGGACCCTGGCAGACCCTTAATGCTTATGACAACCGTGCCGGTCCGCCACCTAAAGAACGAACACGATGCACTTACACTGCGCCGGCCTTAACATAGAGCGGTGCCCTCGCCCTGTTTCCCTTTAGGAGTCATCGTGACTGAGAAGAGTTCGTGCCTGACGTTCGACAGCGGCCCCGCACCCCAGGTTTACGTCGAAAACGGTACCGGCAAGCGGCTGCCGATCCATCCGCTCTGGCTGCGCGAGCGCTGTCAGGATGCAGCCAGCATGGATGCGCTGACCGGTCAGCGGCTGCACGACCCGTCGGACCTGGACCTCGAGCTGCGTTATCTCGCCGTTTCCGAAACCGCTGCCGGCCGCCTGCGCGTGCAATTCAGCGACGGCCACCAGGCTGAATTCGTGAGCGCGGAGATTCTGGCCGAAGCGGCCATGCTGCCGGGGGACATTGGCTGCCCCGCCCCGCTCCACTGGGATGCAACGCTGCGCGAGTTGCCGCGCGCGGCGTGGAGCAACGCAGAAAAGGATGAAGAGATCGAAGGGTGGCTGACGCAGTTTTTGCAGTACGGCTTCATCATCTTCAGCGGCGTGCCGGCGACCGAGCAACAGGTGCTGAAGGCGGCCCGGGTCTTCGGCTGGGTGCGCGATACCAACTTCGGCGCGATGTTCGACGTGCGCTCGAAGCCCGAGGCGACCGATCTTGCATACAGCGCGCTGTACCTGGATCCGCACAACGACAATCCGTACCGGACTCCGATGCCGGGCGTGCAGCTGCTGCATTGCCTGGCCAATGAAACCCGCGGCGGCTTGTCGACCATGGTAGACGGCTTTGCGGTGGCCAGGGCTTTGCGCGAACGGGATCCCGACGCGTTTGCGATACTCACCCGCACGCCGATCCGCTTTCGCTACCGGGATGCGGTGACGGAGCTGGTCGCGAGTGCCGCACCGATCGAGCTCGACGTGGCGGGCGAGGTCAAGAACATCCATTTCAGTCCGCGGCTCGACTTCGTCCCATTGCTGCCGCCGGCGCAATTGACGGCGTACTACCGCGCACGCCGGGTGTTCGATCACCTGTTGCGCTCACCGGAATTTGAATTGCGCTTTCTGTTGAAGGCCGGCGATCTGGTGATGTTCGACAATTGCCGCCTGCTGCACGGTCGGACGGCATTCGATGCCGCAGAGGGCCTGCGTCATCTGCAAGGCTGTTACATCGATATCGACGGGCCGCGCAGTCGCTACCTCGTCCTGCGGCGCGCGCGGGTGGCGGCGCAGGCAACGACCGGCGCGCATACCCAAACTGAGGAGCGCGCGGCATGAGCCGAACAGTCAGCTTTTTCCGGATGGCGGACGGTACGCGCGAAGATTACGAGCTGCTCGACCGTTCGGAACGCGAATATGCACGCGGCCTGCCGGACGCGCTGCTCACCACGCTCAAGAAGCTGGACCATTCGCTGGAGGGCTATCCCATCAGCCGTCTCGGACACTCCTTGCAGGCCGCCACCCGTGCGCGGCGCGATGGTGCCGACGATGAAATGATCGTGGCTGCATTGCTGCACGACATCGGCGACGAGCTTGCGCCCTACAATCACACCGAGATCGCGAGCGCCATCATCCGTCCCTACGTGCGCCCCGAAGTCACCTGGATCGTGGAACAGCACGGCCTGTTCCAGAACTATTATTACGTGCACCATTTCGGTGGCGACCGAAATGCGCGCGAGCGCTTCAAAGACCATCCCTGGTTTCAGGCCTGCAAGGATTTCTGCGCGAACTGGGACCAGTGTTCGTTCGATCCGCGCTATCCCACTGACCCGCTGGAATCGTTCGAGCCGCTGCTGCGGAGCATCTTTTCGAGGGCCGCGCACGACCCGCGCTACGTCGCCACGTAGCGCGGGTCGAGGCCAGCCGCCGCTGTTTAACTATAAGACCAGTGGCCGGGACGAAACACCCACTGACCATTGCGCGGCACCCACTCTGCGGGGACCCACACCGCGGCTCGCTCGGGCCGCCGTTCGTAATGTCCGCCATGCCACTCGTAGTCGCGGCCGTTCCAATGCCAGTGGCCCGGATCCCAGACGAAGCGGTCGGCTCGGCCCGGCGGTGGCGGCATCTGCTCGACGCGAAGCGGCGGCGGCGGTCGCGCCACCACCACGTCAGTGACTTCGACAGCCGGCGCGCGCACGACGACGACCGGCGGCCGTGCGGTGACCGTGCAGGCCGCCAGTATCGCTGCGACAACGGCAGTCATCACCATGGTTTGATATTTCACGCAGTCAGCTCCTGATGGCAAAGATGCTGTTTTAGCGGACGCGTGCAAGCCTGCGCAGTGCATGCGTCTCGCTCCCACGGCGATGGCGATTTCAACTGCAACGTGGCATGCGCGCGGTTTATGATGGCGGCGCGATGCACGCACCCGCCCCCGCCGGCCTTTGGCTCATCATTCGATACAAGTTCGTGAAAGCGGCCGTGGAGCTTGGCATCAGCGCAACGTTCTTGCTGATGGGTACCGCCGGCTCGGCGGTGCGGCTCGCGCATGTGGCGCAGACCATCCGTCATCATCTCACGGAAGCGTGGGCTGTCGCACTGGCGGAACAGCTGACCGACGCCTCGACGGCAAAACACGTGATGGTGGTGGCCATTGCTTTGCTGGCCGACGGGATCGTCACGCTGATCGAGGCGTGGGCGCTGTACCGCCGTTATGCCTGGGCGCGCTGGCTGGTCGTGCTGACGACGGCAGCACTGGTGCCCTTCGAGATCCGCGGGCTCATCCGGCATCCGAATGCCGTGCACGCGCTGCTCCTGCTGGTGAACGTCTTGATCGTCGTCTATCTCGTGGTACGCGGCGAAGGCACGTATATGCCGGCGGCCAAGCCGGCGCGCGAGGCGTGAGCCCGGTCAACTCGAGTCGGGGTGGCGCGCAGTGCCAACGAGCGTTTTTCTAGTCGTCCTTTTCGCGGCCGCATTGCACGCGAGCTGGAATGCGATCGTCAAGAGCGCGGGCGACAAATATCTGACGACGACCCTGGTGGCGGGCTCGGCCGCGGCGATCGGGGCGTTCATGCTGCCGCTGTTGCGTCCGCCTGATCCCGCCAGCTGGCCATTCATCGCCGCGTCCGTGCTGTTGCAGGTCGTCTATTTCGCGCTGGTCGCGCGCACTTACCAGGTCGCGGACATGAGCCAGGCCTATCCCTTGATGCGCGGTACCGCGCCACTGCTCGTGGCGCTGGTGAGTGCGCTTGGCGGGGCGCCGCTCGCACCGGCGATGTGGCTCGGCGTCGGCATCATCGGCGTCGGC
>CAZZZU010000026.1:27340-42917 GCA_964658805.1 uncultured Steroidobacteraceae bacterium | reverse complement strand
CCCCTCACGCTGCAATTTGCCATGCACTTCGAGCAATTTTGATTCCAGCAACGCCGCGCGTTGCTCGACGACCACGCTGTTCCAGACGATCAAATTCACGTAGCCCGTTTCGTCCTCCATGGTCACGAACACGACGCCACCGGCGCTGCCCGGACGCTGCCGCATGATGACCAAGCCGGCCGTCTTGACCAGGCGACCGTTGGGCTGATCCCACAAGGTCTGCGCAGGCAACACGCCACGCATCTGCAAACGGTCGCGCAACAACGCGAGCGGATGACGGCGCAGCGTGAGGCCGATGCTGTTGTAGTCGGCGACGATATCCTGGCCTTCGCGCGGCGCACGCAGCAAAGGAATGCCTTCTGCAACGAGCGTTTCCGCGGGCAGCAAAGGTACGGCACGCTCCACACCAGTGACCTGCCACACGGCCCGATGCCGGTTGCCGGCGAGCGCCAGCAACGCATCTGCAGCCGCCAGCGCCTCGAGATCGCGCCGCTCCAGCGCTGCGCGTTCAGCCAGATCGTCAATGTCGCGAAACGCATGGGTTGCGCGCGTCTCGAGCAGCCGCTCGGCGCCTTCTTGCGAGAGACTCTTCACCATGCGCAGCCCCAGCCGCAGTGCCGGCTTGCCGTCCGCGCGTCGCTCCAAGGTGCAATCCCATGCGCTGATACGCGCATCGACCGGTCGCACCTCGACGCCATGCGCACGCGCATCGCGCACGAGTTGCGCCGGCGCATAGAAACCCATTGGCTGACTGTTGACCAGCGCTGCGCAAAAAGCCGCCGGCTCGTAGTGCTTGAGCCAGCAGGAGGTGTAGACGAGCAGTGCAAAACTGCAGCTGTGACTTTCCGGAAATCCGAACTCGCCGAATCCCAATATCTGCTTGAAGATCTGATTCGCGAAGCCGTCGTCGTAGCCCTTCTTGCGCATGCCCTCGAGCAACTGCAGCTGGAACGGCTCGAGTCCGCCTTTGCGCTTCCACGCCGCCATTGCACGTCGCAGACCATCCGCCTGTCCCGGCGTAAAGCCGGCGGCCACGATGGCGAGTTGCATCACCTGTTCCTGGAAAATGGGCACACCCAGCGTCCGCTTGAGCACGCCCTCCACTTCTCGGCTGGGGTAGGTCACGGCTTCTTCACCGTTGCGACGACGCAGGTACGGATGCACCATCTCGCCTTGAATCGGCCCTGGGCGCACGATGGCTACCTCGATCACGATGTCATAAAAATTGCGCGGCTGCAGGCGCGGCAGCATCGACATCTGGGCACGTGATTCGATCTGGAAAACCCCCATCGTATCCGCGCGGCACATCATGTCGTACACGGCGGGATCCTCAGGCGGTACGCTGGCCAGTTCGAGTTCGCCCGGTGCGGCCGCTGAGCCGCCGAAATCATTGATGAGATTGAAGGCCCGCCGGATGGCGGTGAGCATGCCCAACGCGAGTACGTCGACTTTGAGAAGACCCAGTGTTTCCAGATCATCCTTGTCCCATTGGATGACGGTACGATTTGCCATGGAGGCGTTTTCGATGGGCACGAGTTCATCGAGCCGATCGCGCGCGATGACGAAGCCGCCGACATGTTGCGACAGATGTCGCGGGAAGCCGAGCACGGTGGCCGCGATCGAGATGAGACGCTGGATGGTCGGGTCATCCGGATCGAAGCCTGAAGCGCGAATGCGCTCCGGGTCGATACGCTGGCCGTCCCACCATTGCATGCCCTTGGCAATCACGTCCGCCTGCTCGAGGCCCAGACCCAACGCCTTCCCCACGTCGCGCAGCGCACTGCGGGGGCGATAACAGATCACGGTCGCGGCGAGCGCCGCGCGGTGCCGGCCATATTTGCCGTAAATATACTGGATGACTTCCTCGCGCCGCTCATGCTCGAAGTCGACGTCGATATCCGGCGGTTCGTTGCGCTCCTTGGAAATGAATCGCTCGAACAGCATGGACATGCGCGAGGGGTCCACTTCGGTGATGCGCAAGCAGTAACACACCGCAGAGTTGGCCGCCGAACCGCGGCCCTGGCAGAGAATCCGTTGTGAGCGTGCAAACTCGACCACGTCATGGACGGTGAGAAAGAACGGCTCGAACTTGAGTTCCGCGACCAAACGCAGCTCATGCTCGATACTTTTCATCACCTCGGGTGGCACGCCGCCCGGCCAGCGTTGCGCCGCGCCCCGCATTGTCAGGGCCCGCAAATGCGAGGTGGGCGTCGCCCCGCGCGGTACGACTTCTTCCGGATACTCATAGCGCAACTCGTCGAGATTGAACAGGCAGCGTGCCGCGATGACGACGCTCTGCGCCAGCAGCGCCTCCGGATACAGCTCGCGCAGACGGGCCAGTGGCCGCAGACATCGCTCGCCATTCGGATACAAGGCATAACCCGCCTCGTGCACCGTGGTATTCAAGCGGATGGCCGTCATCACATCCTGCAACGCGCGGCGATTACGGCGATGCATGTGTACGTCCCCGCATGCCACCCGCGGCAGATCGAGGCGCTCACCCAAAGACTGCAGCAGTTCGAGGCGATGCGCATCGAAGCCGCCCGTCAGCAATTCGACGCCGATCCATAGTCGTCCGCCAAACCGTTCCTTGAGCCACGTCCCGGTTGCGTGCTCGGCGGGCGGTAGCATGCGCGTACATTGCGGCAACCAGATGATGAGACAGCCTGCCAGGGAAGAATCGAGATCAGCTTGCAGCAAGCGATACTCGCCCTTGGCGCTCGCCCGCCGCGCCCGGCTGATGAGCGAGCACAACGCACCATAGCTCGCCCGGTCGGTCGCCAGCGCTACGAATTTCAAACCTTCGAAGCAGCGGAATTCGGCGCCGACGATGAGCTTGATGCCCATTTGCCTGGCCGCGATATGCGCACGCACCACGCCGGCAATGGAACACTCGTCGGTGATGGCAATCGCGCAATAATCAAGCTGCTGCGCGCGCTCGACCAGTTCCTCGGCATGCGATGCACCGCGCAGAAACGAGAAATTGCTCAAGGTATGTAGTTCGGCGTACACGTCCGTCAGGCAAACACGCCGTGCAGATACCAGCCACCGCTGTGCCGCTCTTGAAACACCCAGAGCTTCACGCCGTGCCATCGTGCAACGTAGTAATCCCGCGCCACCCCTTGCCCATCCCACCAGCCACTCTCGATGCGTTCGGGACCCTGGAGTATCTCGCTCGGCTTCCAGGCAATCGGCTGCTCCAACAACCAGACAGGCCGTGGCATGCCAATATCAACCTCGCCTGCCATGGGGGACGGCAGCTTGCCTGCGGTGCGTAATTCCCGCACCCGTCGCCATGCTGCTTCAGGCCGGTGCTCCTGGATCAGACAGACGCCATACACCGCGTCTTCTCCCAACCGTGCGCGCAGGCGTTCAACCAATTGCGGCGCCGAATCACGGCCACCCGCGCCAGTCAGCCCTGCAAAGGCATCCAGTGATACAGCCGACAGAGCCCGCAGCGGTCCCGATATCAATTCCATACCACGGACCGGCGCCCTTAGTTCCAAACGCGCCAGTTTCTGCGTCAGCACGTCGCGGAGTCGCCGTTCTTCACTGGTGATGCTCGCCAATCCCAGCGACACGCGCGTGATCGGACCTTCCCGGTGCCGGAGACGCAGCATCAGGCGCTCGACGCCGGCCTGGCGTTTGCGGAAAAAAGATGCACAACGTTCCACCACAGGTTCGAGCGCCTTTTCCAGGTAGGCGACGTGCTCGATCTCGGACTCGAAGTCGCAACGTTCCCGAAAGCGTTCGCGCGCGACGAATGCACGCCGTGGCGCAAATTGTTTGCCCATGGCAATGTCGAGATCGCGCACCGCGGTCTTGCCGAAACGACGGGTCAGTCCGGCCCGCGGCAGCCGCAGCAGTTCGCCCACGCGGGTCACGCCGATGGAACGCAACGTTCTCAGGCGATCCTCGTCCCATGTCGTACAGCCGATGGAAAGTGGCGCCAACAGGCCTGCCAGACCCGCCGAATTTTCAAGACGCGCGCTCACTCCTGCCCGCGCCAGCCACAGCGCACCGAGCGTCGAGGGGGCAGTCGCACTACGCATGGACAGCGACAAACCCAGCCAGCATGCGTCGATGTCGGCATGCAGGGCATCCAGGGAGCCGAACAATTTGACGCTACCTTTGAGTTCCAGCAGCACAGCGTCGGGAGGCTCCACACTCACGAACGACGTGAATTTGAGCGCGTGCAGGCAAGCCCGCTGCAACGCCTCCGCATCCAACGGCTGCGTCGACACGGCGGCGTACCACAATTGCCGCCGATAAGGTTTCGCAGCGATAGCGGCAATCGGTGGCGCAACGCGCTGTAGCGGCGCGGGCGCAGGCTCGAGCGCCGGTACCGGTACCGTATCGAACAAGTCGCGTATGGCGCCCGCTTTCATGATGCAACGAGATCCACGGGCCCGGGACGTCCGCCTTGCACCTTGAGTATGTCGATGGAGGTGGCCTTTTCACCCTGCGTCATCAACACGCGCAAATTCGCAGGCGAAGACTCAAATCGATGTCGCTCAGGTCGAAACAAGATACCAAGCGCTCCGCCCGCTTCGGCGGCGAGTTTCAAACGTCGCAGCCAGCGATCATCCGTACCTTTGAGCCATAGCAAAACCGCCCCGCACACGCCGGAACTTAAAGCCTGTTCGGCAGCCCAGAGCGCTTCAATGGCAGTGCCCGGCCGCACCACGAGCAGGTGCGCAAGTTCAATGCCCTGCTGTGCCAGTGCAGGCGCATAAGGTTCATAGGGAGGCGCTATCCACACGATCCAAGGGGCGTCACCGTTCCGCTGTTGAGACGCAACCAAGGCGGGCAGAAAAAGTTGCACTTCTCCCAAGCCTGAGTTTTCCAGCAACACCTCGATGAGTGAAGCCGCCGGCCACCCGCCTCCCGGCAAGCGTGCATCGAGTGCGCGATTACCGGTCGGCCAGACCGGACGCGCAGGGACGGACGAAGCGTCTTTTAACTTCCAGACACGCGCATCGGCCAGGACATCCGCAAGCGACGATACTTCACGCGGCATCCACATTTTTACCGCAGCGTAAGACACCGACCACGACCCCTTCGATCACCATCGGTTGCTGCTTTAAATCGACTCGGATCGGATCGAAGTCGGCATTTTCAGGCAGCAGCCAGACGATGCTGCCCTCCTGACGATAGCGTTTGACAGTGACTTCATTTTCCAAACGCGCCACGATGATTTGTCGATTGCGAACTTCAGGCGTGCGATGCACGGCAACGAGATCGCCATCGAGGATGCCGGCATTTTTCATACTCATGCCTTGCACCTTCAGAAGATAATGTGGCTGCGGTTGAAACAATTGAGGATCAATTTGATATCGCTTTTCAATGTGTTCTTCAGCCAGAATTGGTCGACCAGCCGCAACACGCCCAATGAGTGGTAAGCCTAATTGCTCACGCAGAATGTCCTTGAGTTGTATGCCGCGAGAAGCGCCCGGGATGAGATCGATGACGCCTTTGCGCTGTAAGGCACGAAGATGCTCTTCGGCTGCGTTTGGTGACTTGAAACCAAGAGTGCGGGCAATCTCGGCGCGCGTCGGCGGCATGCCGCTTTCCGCGATGGCATTTTGAATGAGCCTGAGTATTTGAGTTTGACGGGGCGTCAGGTCCGACATGCATCACCTGTATATGTAGACAGTGACTGGTATTATATACAGGTCTTTCCCAGTAGCAAGCAAGCCCAGTTCCAATGGTGCAAAAAATGAAAAAAGACAGTCCCCAGCATTTTACAGATACCGTTCTGGGCATGGACCGGCAAATTACACGGCGCGATTTCCTCAATGGGGTGGCGCTCGCGACCACTGCCGTTGCCGCCTCCCCTGCTTTCGCAACCGACCCGGCAGCGGCTTTGCCAGTCCAGGCTGCGCAGGATGCACTCGGCTACTACCCACCGTTGCTCACCGGCATGCGCGGCAGCCATAAAGGCTCGTTCGAAGCGGCGCATGCACTGCGCGATGGCGGCGCGCCCTCTGCGCCCATCGATACCGGCGAAGAATACGACCTGGTGGTCGTCGGTGCCGGCATCAGCGGACTGTCCGCTGCGCACTTCTATCGAGCCGGCGCGTCGGCACGGAGCCGTATCCTGCTGCTCGACAATCATGATGATTTCGGCGGACACGCGAAACGCAATGAATTCAAACTCGGTGACCAGATGCATCTGCTGAATGGCGGTACGCTGGAAATCGACAGCCCAAGACCTTACAGCGCGATCAGTCTCGGTCTGCTGAAAACCCTCGGCGTCGACGTCGACGCACTCGCCAAAAAAACCGAACACCGCAAATTCTACGAACAACAAGGCTTGCAGAGCGCCGTCTTTTTCGACCGTGAGACCTTCGGAAATGACTACCTCGCGGTCGGCGTCGGCACGGCGCCTTATGCAGAAGTGCTGGCTGCCGCGCCGCTTTCGGCACGCGCCCGCGAACAGATCGTGGACCTTGAAGCGGGCAAGGCCGACTACCTTCCCGGCTTATCCTCCGACGAGAAAAAACAGCGCCTGTCGCGCATGAGCTATGAGGCATTTCTGCGTGATGTCGTGAGCGTGGAGCCAGCCGTGCTCGATTTTTATCGCACGCACACCATGGGCGAATGGGGCGTCGGCACGGACGCAGTTTCTGCGCTCGACTGCTGGGGCTTCGGCCTGCCCGGATTCCAGGGCATGAAGCTCGACAAGGGTTCGATTCCACGCATGGGCTACACGCCTTCAGGATACGAGGACACAGGTGGCTCGTTCAAACTGCACTTCCCGGATGGCAACGCTACGATTGCGCGCCTGTTGGTGCGCGACCTGATCCCGCGCGCCGTGCCGGGGCATGGCACCGAGAACGTGGTGACCGCGCGGGTGCGCTACGATCAACTCGATCGCGATGGGCAACCGGTAAGGCTGCGTCTGAACAGCACCGCCGCACGCGTTCGTCAGGATGATGCGGGCACACGCGCACCTGTCGAAGTCATCTATGAGCGGGCAGGTCAGGTCTATTCGGTGCGCAGCCAAGCGGCTGTGCTGGCCTGTTACAACATGATGATCCCGTATCTATGCCCCGAATTGCCCGCTCCTCAGAAAGAGGCACTGCATAAACTCGTGAAGACGCCGCTGGTATATACCAGCGTTGCACTGCGCAACTGGCAGGCCTTCCACAAACTGAAAATCCATCGGGTGGTCGCGCCGGGCGGTTACCACGCTTACTTTCATCTCAATGACCATGTGAACATAGGCAGCTATCGCAGCGTCAAGTCGCCGGATCAACCGATTTTGGTGCACATGGTGCGGACGCCGTGCAGGCCCGGGCTCCCGGAGCACGAACAAAACCGCGTCGGGCGCGACGAACTCCTGCATACGACCTTCGAAACCTTCGAACGCAACATCCGCGCGCAGTTGCAGCGCACGCTGGCATCAGGGGGGTTCGATGCTGCGCGTGATATCACGGCAATTACTGTCAATCGCTGGCCCCATGGGTACGCGCCCGAATATAACCCGCTATTCGATCCCGACGTTCCAGCAGACCAGCGCCCCAACGTGATCGGCCGTACCCGCTTCGGCCGGATTGCCATCGCAAACTCGGATTCCGGTGGCGCAGCCTATACGGACTCCGCCATAGACCAGGCCCATCGTGCGGTGAGTGAATTGAGGAATGCCTAACAAAACAGTTACATAAATCGTTTTTCAGTTGCATTCGACTGTACAATTTGGCTTCATTACATATTTCAACCCACGGGGAACATCGATATGACATTGACCACCACTCTCAAGGTTTCTGCCGCGGCAGCTTGCGTAGTCGCATTTGCTGGTTGCACCGACCTCAAACCGGTTCAGGCACAGATCGACGACATCAATTCCAAGATCAGCAGCCTGCAAAGCGGCGTGACCAAGGCCCAGAGCGATGCTTCCGCTGCTAACAGCGCCGCGTCCAGCGCGTCGTCCGCTGCTTCGGGTGCCCAGAGCACTGCGAACCAGGCCCTGTCGACCTCGCAGTCGAATTCGACCGCCATCGAAGCGATCAACGAAAAGATCGATCGCATGTTCAAGAAGTCAGTATCGAAGTAATTCAGCCTGCCTGAATGCAGAAACGCCGCGGCTGTCCGCGGCGTTTTCGTTTCTGCAAGGTATTACGCTTAATATCGAATCAGCGCCGATCCCCAGGTAAAACCGCCGCCGAACGCCTCGAGCAGCAGCAGCTGCCCGCGTTGCACCCGGCCGTCGCGTATGGCCGTGTCGAGCGCCAGCGGTACCGATGCCGCGGAGGTATTGCCCTGTGTACCGATGGTCACGATGACCTTCTCCATGGGCAGGTCGAGCCGCTTGGCAATGGCCTCGATGATGCGGATGTTGGCTTGATGCGGTATCAACCAGTCGAGCTGGTCCTTCCTGATGCCATTCGCATTCAACGTCTCGATGACGAGCGCGCCCAACGTGTTCACGGCAATTTTGTAGACCTCGTTGCCCTTCATCTGCACACCCGCCTTGCCGGCCTTGACGAGCTGAAAGCCTTTTGAAACGCCGTCCGGATACATCAACAGGTCTTTGTATTTGCCGTCCGAGTGCAATCGTGTGCTGAGAATTCCGGGCTCCGCTGACGGCTTTAGAATCACCGCGCCCGCACCATCCGCGAACAGAACGCAGGTGCCGCGATCGGTCCAGTCGACAATGCGCGTCAGCGTCTCTGCACCCACGACCAACGCGCACTTCGCTTCACCCAGGCGCACGAATTTGTCGGCCACGCCGAGCGCGTAGACGAAGCCGGCGCAGGCTGCTTCGAGACTGAAAGCCGCGCAACCGTGGATGCCGAGGCGGTCCTGCAGCAGCGTTCCTACATTCGGAAAGACCAGATCCGGCGTCGTGGTGCCCACGCAAATGAGATCGATGTCCTGCGGCAGCACCCCGGCATCCTCCATGGCGCGGCGCGCCGCGTGCTCGGCGAGGTCGGTCGTGGTTTCCCCCTCAGCGGCCACGTGGCGCTGCCGGATCCCCGTGCGCGTGCGGATCCACTCATCACTGGTATCAACCAGTTTTTCCAAATCGGCGTTGGTGAGTATTTTGCTCGGCAGGTAGCTGCCCGTACCCGCAATCTTGGAGTAGATCAAATCGTTCGAGCCTCTACTAGCCGGTGGCGCGCGTTTGGGCTGCGCCGCCCAGACGCTCGGCGATTTTCGCAGGCACGCCATTGCGCGCCTCGAGCACCGCCACTTCGATCGCACGTTGGAAGCCAAACGTGTCGGTACCGCCGTGACTCTTGATCACGATGCCGTTGAGTCCCACCATGGTCGCGCCATTGTAACGTCTGGGATCCAGGCGTGTGCGCAGCGAATTGAGCACCGGTTTGACCATCAAGGCTCCCAACTTTCGAGGCAGCGAACGGCTGAATTCGGCGCGCATGGTTTCGGCAATCAGTTTGGCGGCGCCCTCCATTGACTTGAGCGCGACGTTGCCGGTGAAACCATCGGTCACCACCACGTCGACGTGGTCAGAGAAGATATCGTGGGCTTCCACAAATCCGATGTAATTCAGATCACTCGCGCTCAATAATGCATGGGCGCTTTGCACGACCTCGTTGCCCTTCATTTCTTCTTCGCCGATGTTCAAAAGGCCCACGCGCGGTCTCGCGTGCGCGCCGTCGAGGTCGGCAGCCAATATCGAACCCATGATGCCGAACTGGTACAGGTGCGTCGGCGTACAGGACGCGTTGGCGCCGAGATCGAGCATATACGTGTGTCCACCGCGCGCCGGGATGATGGAACCGATGGCGGGACGCTCGACACCTGGCAGCATTTTGAGCACGAAATGCGCGGTCGCCATCAATGCCCCGGTGTTGCCGGCACTGACGCAGGCGTGCGCCTCCTGAGCTTTGACAAGATCAATGGCCCGCCGCATCGATGAATCTTTTTTGCGGCGCAGGGCCTCGCGCGGGTGGTCGGTCATCTCCACAACATCGTTGGCGTGGAGGAAAAAAACATTGTCTGGCTTGGACGCGCCAAGCTCGCGTTCCAGATCAGGCACGCGCCCCGTCAATGTAAAACGGACGTCGCTGAATTCACGCGCCGCAGCCAATGCCGCTGGCACCGCAATCGCGGCGCCACGATCGCCGCTCATGGCGTCAATGGCAATGTGCAGCAGCGCAGTCACAGTGCGTTACCTGCAAAGGGCGCCAGGCGCGCCGTAACTATTCTTCTTCGGCTGCTGCGACGTCCGCTTTGGTCTGCAATACCTTTCGGCCACGGTAAAAACCGTCGCGCGAAATACGATGCCGCGAGTGGCTCTCACCGCTCTTGGAATCGATCGAAATGGCGGGAATCGCCAATGCCGAGTGAGAACGATGCATGCCGCGTTTGGACGGCGTTTTTCTGCTCTTTTGAACTGCCATGACTGCTATACCTTAGGTTTTCTTCAACAAATCCTGTAAACCTGCAAACGGCCGTACCGACTCGCCACGCGTTTGCGGCATCGGCTCGGATCCTGGTGCAGGCGCATTACCACACGTCGCAGGCGTATTACACGCCGCGACGAGCGGCAAAGCCAAAATCAACTCTTCCTCGGCCACGTCGCGCAATGACACCGTGCCATCAACCATCACAAAAAATTCGCGCTCCGAATCGACCGGAATCGCGGCCTCGCTGGCAGCGAACTCGATGTGCGTCGTCTCTTCCACCGCAAAATCGAACGCCTGCAAACATCGTTGGCACGGCAACCGGGCAATGGTCGCTATCGATACCTCGACCCCGATACTCGTACCGACCAATCGGCCGAATGAAAAGTTCGCAATCAAGACGCCGCCGCCGTCGGCTAATACATCGCGCAGGCGCGGCAGGTCAACCAGAGCGTACTCACGGGTCGTGGACACTGCCTCGGCAGCCATCCGCTCGCAATTGACTCTATCTGGCTGGGCCGGCGCCATGGGCGGCGTATCATAGGGCCGGTCTGCCCCTCTGTCAAAACGATTCCGGTGCAAGTCGTTGTTTTATCAGTCTCCACCCAGCCTTATTCTTGCTTCGACCTCGATTTACCGCCGCGAACTGCTCGAGCGGCTCCGCCTGCCGTTCTCTTGTGTAAGTCCTGGCGTGGACGAGACTGCGGTGCCGGGCGAATCGAGCGCCGATCTGGTGGCGCGCCTTGCCCACGCTAAAGCCGCCGCCATCGCAGCACTGCATCCGGACGCGTGGGTGATCGGTGCAGATCAGCTGGCAAGTTATGTCGCCGACGGTCGAGAAGTGATTCTGGGTAAGCCCGGTACCATCGAGCGCTGCCGCACCATGCTGCTCGAGAGCGCCGGACGGGCAATAACATACTTCACTGGCGTGGCGCTGTTGCAGCAGCGTAGCGGACGCGCCCTCAGGCATATCGAGCACACCCGCGTTACCCTGCGCAGTTTCGATGCCACCAGTGTGGACCGCTATATCGCCCATGAGCGACCCATGGACTGCGCCGGCGGGCTCAAGAGCGAAACCCTCGGCATCGCATTGTGTGAAGCCATCGAGACGAGCGATCCGAGTGCCCTGATCGGCTTACCCCTGATACGTCTGAGCGGCATGCTGCGCGAAGTCGGCTTCCAGTCACCGTGAGCGACGTCGATCCTTCCCAGGCTGGGCTTTCTTCTTGACGACGGTTATCGCGTCCAGCACATCCGCCAATTCTTGCGGCAGCGGCGTGCTCGCATGGAACGGCACACCGGTACCCGGCCAATCGAAAGCCACCGAGTGTGCATGCAAGAAAGTTCGTTTCAGACCGGACTTCTTAAGCTCGGCATTGCGTTCGAAGTCGCCGTATTTGTCGTCGCCCAACAGCGGATGACCCGCGTATGCAGCATGCACTCGAATTTGGTGCGTGCGTCCCGTGGGAATATCCACTTCCAGCAAGGTTGCCAGCGAGCCGAAGAACTGCACAGGCTTGAAGATGCTGACCGAGTTCTTACCGGCAGTCGCGACGCGTACGTGCCGCTCCCCGTGCTGGCGATTGTCGGTCGCGAGCGGCGCATCAATACGCTTGGTGCCGAGCTGCCAACTGTCTGCGCACAGCGCGAGATACGTTTTGTGCATGCCGCCTTCCCGAATGAGCGAGTGCAGTGCGGTCAAGGTAGGCCGGTCGCGCGACACCAGCAGGCAGCCGCTGGTGTCGCGATCGAGCCGATGCACCAACTCCAATGTCTCGTGCGATCGGGAGGCGCGCAACGCCTCGATCACGCCAAAGCTCATACCGCTGCCGCCATGCACGGCAACGCCGGCGGGCTTGTCCACCACGAGCAGGTGCTTATCCTGATATATGACGGCGCGTTCGATCAGCTCAAGCAGACTGTCTGAGGGCCTGCCTGGCGAGTCACTCGTGCTGATCCGCACCGGTGGCAGACGCACTTCGTCGCCCTCCTGGATCCGGTATTCGGCGTCGACGCGTTTGCGATTAACCCGCACTTCGCCCTTGCGCAGGAGTCGATAAACCCTGCTGCGCGGCACCGATTTGAAGTGCCGCATCAGGAAATTGTCGACCCGCTGACCCGCCTCATCACCGCTTACCCGGTGCAGCGTCAGTGCAGTGCGAACGCCTGCAGGCGCATGCATCTCCTCGATCGTCGTCGGTATCGTTTCATTCATAGTGCGAGAGCCATGTCCTAAGGTCTTGATTACATTGACCCTGCAAAATCGTCGTGATAATGTCTTTAAACCGTGTCAAGCGTGAAACGAGTAGCGCAGTAAAAGACACCGGTTTCAGCGGCGCCCCCGTATGGGAGCGACGTATATTAGTTGGTTCTGGACATCCAGACCATCGCTCGGCCGACTAGAAAAAAACGCGCATGCAGCCATCCGGTCGCCACGCGAAAATCAAACCGGTAAACCGAGAATAAGGCCTGTTGGTGCCGTACACGTTTTGGCAGAACTGGATTGAATGGGCGACGATCACGAGTCTCGTGGTTGGCTTGCCCCTTTTGCTCATCCCCTCCCTCGTTGCGGTTAAGGTCTCTCGGCATCCGATCTTGTCGGCTCCCACCACCTTAGTTGGAGCACATGAAAAGAATGCTCATCAACGCAGTTCAAGAAGAAGAACTGCGAGTAGCACTGGTCGACGGCCAAAAGTTATACGACTTATCAATTGAGATTCCCTCCCGGGAGCAGAAAAAATCAAATATCTACAAGGGCCGCATCACTCGCGTAGAGCCGAGTCTTGAAGCAGCCTTCGTGGAATATGGCGCCCAGCGCCATGGATTTCTGCCACTCAAGGAAGTCGCCAAAGAATATTTCCGCACACCGCAGGCGAATGGCGGCCGGCTCAATATCAAAGAGCTGTTGCAGGAAGGCCAAGAACTGATCGTTCAGGTCGAAAAGGAGGAACGCGGCAATAAGGGCGCGGCACTCACGACATTCATCAGCCTTGCGGGTCGATTTCTCGTACTGATGCCGAACAATCCGCGCGCCGGCGGCGTGTCACGCCGCATCGAGGGCGAAGATCGCGATCAGATGCGCGAAGCCATGAATGGCCTCGTCATTCCGGAGGGCATGGGCGCCATCGTTCGCACCGCCGGTGTGGGGCGCACCACTGAAGAGTTGCAGTGGGACCTGAACAACTTGAAGACCGCGTGGGACGCCATTGCCGCGGCCAACGACAACCGGCCCGCTCCGTTTCTGATTTTTCAGGAAAGCGATGCGGTCACCCGCGGACTGCGCGATTACTTTTCCGATGATGTCGGTGAATGCCTGATCGACCAGCCGGAGGCATTCGAAAAGGCGCAGGAATACATGCAGCGCTTCATGCCGCCGGATGCGCAACGCAAGTTGAAGCTTTACGAAGATCCGGTGCCGCTGTTCACGCGTTATCAGATCGAAAGCCAGATCGAATCCGCTTACTCACACAAAGTGACTCTGCCCTCGGGCGGCAGCCTCGTGATCGATCACACCGAAGCGCTGGTATCGATCGATATCAACTCTGCCCGCAGCACCCGCGGCGGCGATATCGAGGCGACTGCACGCAATACCAATCTGGAAGCCGCAGAAGAAATTGCTCGGCAATTGCGACTGCGTGACATCGGCGGTCTCATCGTGATCGACTTTATCGACATGGAGTCCACCGCCAATCAGCGGGCTGTCGAAGATTGCCTGCGCGACGCGGTGAAGATGGATCGAGCCCGCATTCAGCTCGGCCGACTGTCGCGCTTTGGTCTGCTCGAATTGTCGCGCCAGCGCTTGCGCCCGGCTCTGAGTGAAACCACTCACATCAACTGCCCACGGTGCGGCGGCATGGGCAACATTCGCGCCGTAGAATCGATGTCGCTTGCCTTACTGCGGCTGCTCGGCGAGGAGGCGCGTAAAGAGCGTACCGGCCGGGTGATTGCGCAGGTACCGGTAGACGTTGCGACTTACCTGATGAACGAGAAGCGCGAGCAACTCAATCAGATAGAACTGCGCGACAAAGTGTCGCTGGTGGTCGTGCCCAATCCCCACCTGCTGACGCCCGCCTATTCGTTGCGACGCATTCGGGACGATGAAAAGGAACTCCTCGAAAACGGCCCGGTGAGCTATCAGATTGCCGAACAGCCGGTTCTCGACGACACGAATATCGGAACGCGCGACAAGAAACCCGTCGGTGAGGTACCGGTGGTGCCGAGCATATTGCCCGCATCCGCAGCGCCGCTTGCGCCGCCGCCGCCGCCGCCCGAGGCGCCGGTAGCCGTGCCGGCGGCGATGCCACAGGCCGAGGCGCCACAGGTCGGCATCTTCGTCCGCGCCTGGCGATTTTTCTTCGGCACCGGGGCGCCGACGCCTGTGCCCGCCCCGGCTCCGACTGCCGCGACTAGCACCGCGCGAAGTGCCCCGGTACGGGATCGCCCGGATCGCTTCAGAAGCGGTGGCGGTGGCGGTGGCGGCGGCGATCGTGGCCGCGATCGGCATCGCAGTGACCGCGGCGACGTCCGTCGCGAACCGCGCGACGGCCAGCGGGAACCTCGAGATGCCCAACGCGATCCACGTGATGGTCAACGCGAACCGCGCCGTGACGGTCGGCCGCCACGTGGCGATGGGCGAGGCGACAATCGACCCGGGAACGATCGCGGACCGGGTCGCGGCGAGCAGCCGCGCGAGCATCTCCCCCGCACTGATCTACCACCCCCGCAGCCACAAGCGGCGCGAGGTGATCAACCGCGTAGCGAGCAGAACCGCAGCGAACAGCCACGCGCTGAACAACCTCGTGGTGATCAGCCCCGTAGTGAGCAACCCCGTGGTGATCAGCCACAGGAGCGCAGCGAACGCGGCGAGCGTGGCGGCCGCAATCGCCGACGCCGCGGCCGCGGCCGACGCGATGGGGCGGGTGGCAACAGCGGCGAAAACCCCGCAGGTACGACGCCTGCGGAGGAGAGGCCCGTGGATTCACCGGAACCTACGGCGCAGAGTCCAGCTGTTGTGAACGACTCACAGGTTGGATCATCGAATGACGGTGATTTCCGTGCATCGACTCCTGAGCGCGAATCGTTGCCACCACGTGACTCGCTACCCTTGCACGATGCGGCGCCGACGCCGTCAGCCGAAGCACCGGCAAGACCAGCGCCACCACCACCACGTTGCGCAGCGTGCTCAGGTCCAGGTAGGAGCT
>CAZZZU010000026.1:0-27330 GCA_964658805.1 uncultured Steroidobacteraceae bacterium | reverse complement strand
CCACCACCGCCTCCGCCTCCAGTTGCGGCAGCACCGGCAGCGCCGGCGGCGCCGCCAGCCAGCACCGGTACAGACGACAAATACGTGGTGTGGTCACAGGTGCCGAGCGAAGTGCCACGCCCGGGTCCGGACGACCGCTAAACGGCGTGGGATCTCAGGCGCGCGCTGCGTTCGCGCAGCGCGCGCAACCTGAGGAGCATGATCACACTGGCACAGCACAGCCCCGCGGCCACTCCGCGCAAGATCGCAATAGCCACTCCACCGGCGAAGATCACGAGCGAGCGCGTACCGGGCGCATTCCACTGCGCCAACTCGTAGAATCCGCAACTGCATAGGACGATCGAGGCGACATAAAATGCCGCCCACAGATGTCTTTCCCTTGCGCCCAGGGGACGATTCGGAACAGGCGCTTCCTGACCGCGCCGTAGTCCGTAAGCGATCATCGCAATCACTGCCAGCAGACCGAGTAAAGAACTGCCGTCCTGCCAGAGTCGCGCACCAACCAGGTGATGCTGACCAATGTCGAACATCAGCTCATCGAGCATGGGAATCATTCGCACACCGCGCGCACCTTCGTGCGTGAACGCATCCCACACCAGGTGCGTGACCGCGCCAACGAGGATTCCGCATGCGGCGATCAGCCATTGCTTGATACTGCCCAAGGCCGCGGGCGGCGCGTTAACCCGCCATCGCGCGTACGCGCCATCCGGGAGCATCTCCAGCACGGCTACCTTTATCAGCCGTTGAAATATCCAGTAACACAGCAACCCGACCGGCAGTGAAAAGGTCAGGAGCGAAGCCGCGCTGTGTGACTCACCCCGTGCCATATGCCTGAAGAAGAAGTGGAAATCCGGAACCATGGAACCGATGACCGCGGCTGAGAGCACGCGCCATCGCGCCAGAGGTCGCGCCCAAGGAAGCACAGCCGCCGCATGGGAGATCGTGAATGGCATTATTTACACAACTTCTGTCATCTAACGGTCACATTCCGGCCCTATAAGTGCGAGCGGCGTCACATTCTTTAGCTGCCTTACAGCCCCTGCGGAACTCTTCATGGCCAATGCTACTGCTATCAACGAAACATCCCTCAGTCCCGCGCGCAAACCGGTATCGCCGCTGGCGATCCACAAGCCTAATCCGTGGTTCAACATTCTCGCGGCGATCGTGGTCGTTGCCGGCATCATATATGCCGCCGTACACCTCGCCGAGGATCTCTCGGTGGTACGCGAGACCACTGCATTTCCATACATTTTGCTGGGAATAGCGCTGCTGATTGCGCTCAGTTTCGAGTTCGTCAATGGTTTCCACGATACGGCAAACGCGGTCGCCACCGTCATTTATACCAACTCCCTCAGCCCAAATCTGGCGGTGATCTGGTCGGGGGCCTTTAATTTTCTCGGCGTATTGGTATCCAGCGGCGCAGTGGCTTTCGGCATCGTTTCCTTGCTGCCGGTCGAACTGATCCTGCAGGTGGGCAGCGGCGCCGGCTTTGCCATGGTGTTTGCGTTGTTGCTGGCGGCCATCATCTGGAACCTCGGCACCTGGTACTTCGGCCTGCCTTCATCAAGCTCGCATACGCTGATCGGCTCCATCATCGGCGTTGGTCTCATGAATCAGCTTATGTCCGCGTCTGCGACAGGCACCAGTGGTGTGGATTGGGGTCAGGCCACCAAAATCGGCGAAACCTTGCTGGTATCGCCGTTGATCGGTTTCAGCGCCGCCTGGTTGCTGCTCACCATCCTGAAAGCGACGGTCAGAATTCCAGCCTTGTACAAAGCGCCCGAGGGCAATGCACCGCCGCCGTTGTGGATTCGCGGTCTGCTTATTCTCACCTGCACCGGCGTAAGCTTCTTCCACGGCGGTAACGACGGCCAGAAGGGCATGGGTCTCATCATGCTGATCCTGATTGGCACGGTACCGACCGCCTACGCGCTCAACCGCACGATGCACGAAGGCGACGTGGCCGCTTTCATACAGGTATCGAAGCAGGCGCAGACCGCGTTCACGCACTACACGTCGGGCGCCGCCCCGAGCGACCCGCGTGCGGCCTCGATGCAAGTGGTTCGCGATCGCAAGGTGACCGCACAAGGCGCCGCATCGCTCGCAGCCCTGTCCAGCATCGTCACCGATGAGGTCAATCAATATCACTCGCTCGCCAAGATTCCTTCCGGCGAAATGGTCAACATCCGTAACGATATGTACGTGGTGAGCGAAGGCCTGCGTTTCATGACGGGGTCGGGTGGCGCCGCGCTCAAGGTCAGTGCCGAAGATAAGGCGAACATGCTGGCTTACAAGAAGCAGCTGGATAATTCCACCAAATTCATTCCGACCTGGGTCAAGGTCATCGTCGCTGTCGCGCTCGGCCTCGGCACGATGATCGGGTGGAAGCGCATCGTGGTCACGGTGGGCGAACGCATTGGCAAGACGCACCTGACCTACGCACAGGGCGCCTCAGCCGAACTCGTGGCCATGGCGACCATCGGCGCAGCCGAACTTTACGGCCTCCCGGTCAGTACGACCCACGTGCTGTCATCCGGTGTCGCCGGCACCATGGTTGCCAACAAGTCCGGCCTGCAGTGGTCCACCGTGCGCAACTTGCTCATGGCCTGGGTACTGACCTTGCCAGTGTCGATCGCGCTCTCTGCGTCGTTGTTCTGGTTGCTGCGCCACCTGCTGTAATTCACGGCTTGCTGAAGCTCATGAGAAGGCCTTTAGACCCCGCAAAAGCGAGGTCGAGAACTTCCTCGAAGGCCTGCTCGTCCCGCATATAGGGGTCCGGCACTTCGAGCATCCCGGCGTCCGGCGCGTATTCGAGCAACAGACCCACCGTGGCCGGCGTGCCGGCGGGCTGGAGCGCCTCGATGGCGCGCAGGTTGGCGTGATCCATGGCCAGGATCAGATCAAAGCGTGCGAAATCGGCAGCAATGATCTGGCGGGCACGCAAGCGGCTCAAATCGACGCCGCGACGCCGGGCCGCTGCCACGCTGCGCGAATCGGGTGGCGAACCAATGTGATAGCGCGAGGTACCCGCAGAATCGGCCTCGACATTCAGCCGTGGACTTCCATTCGCGGCCAGATGCCGAAACACGCCCTCGACCGTGGGACTACGGCAGATATTGCCCAGGCACACGAACAATACCTTCACTCGCCGCCCAGCACCGCGCGGACCCGCGCCAGGTCTTCCGCCGTGTCGACACCGGCAGGCGGCAGGTCCGCCAGCGTCACCAGCTGAATGTGCATGCCATGTTCCAGAGCCCGCAACTGTTCGAGTTTCTCCACGTGCTCCAGGGCCGTAACCGGCCAGCTTGCAAATCGCAACAGGCTGCGGACGCGGTAGGCGTACAAACCGATGTGGCGCCAGGCGCCTTCGATTGGGTCCGGTTGCCCGACAGCCGCTGGTTCGCGCGGCCAGGGAATCGGTGCGCGGCTGAAATACAGTGCGCGACCGGTCAGATCCATGACGGCCTTGACGTGATGCGGATTCGTAAAATCAGCGAAGGTTCGAATCGGCGCAACCGCCGTGGCAATGTCCACCGTGGTGGCCGCTTCGACTGCAGCCGCCACCTTGCTGATCACCTCGGGCGGCATCATCGGCTCGTCGCCCTGCAGGTTCACGATCACAGCGTCGGCATCGAAGGCACTCGCCCGCGCAACTTCGGCAATGCGATCGGTACCGGACGAATGGGCCGCCGAGGTCATCACGCACGTAGCACCAAAAGCACTCGCGGCAGCCTGAATGCGCGCATCGTCGGTGGCGATGGCTACGGATGCCGCTCCGCTTCGGACGGCACACTGCCAGACCCATTGCAGCAGTGGCCGGCCGGCGATGGTGAGCAGAGGCTTGCCCGGCAGTCGAGACGAGTTGAAGCGCGCCGGTATGACGACGTGAAACACGAAACGTTGCGACGCCTACGCGAGCGCCGAATCGTCGGCGCCGAGCACCCGCGCCTCATCCGGCAGCATCATCGGTATCCCGTCGCGTACGGCGTACGCCAGCCGATCCGCGCGGCACACGAGTTCCAGGGTGCTACCGGCGCCTTTGCCGCGCAGCGGACCCTTGCAGATCGGGCACACCAGCAACTCCAACAGTCTTTTATCCATGGAACTCCAGCGCAGCACGGCGCTTGTTGATGATGTCGGCAATCGTCTGTAGCAAATAGTCCGTTTGCTGGCCATCCAGATAAGCCGTGACCGGCACGTACCAATGCCACGGCCGCGCATACTGGGCGCATTTTACGGCATCTTTCTCCGTCATGAGCACCGGCCGCGTGTCCTCGAATCTCAGGTCTTCCGCGCTGATGCGCGCGTGATCAGCGAGGGGATGCTCGGTTAATTCGATGCCGCAGGCGCGCAGCATGTCGAAAAAACGCTTTGGATTGCCGATACCGGCCACCGCATGCACCGGTGTGCCTACGAACGCGCTCAATGGCTTCGATTCAGGGCCGCTGAGCGCGCGCACGTCATCGAATCCGAGACGCATCGACAACGCGCCATCCACCACCAGACCGCGTTTCAAATTGAGTCGCTCGCCGTTCACGACCACTGCACCCACGTGCTGCAGCCGCGTCGTCGATTCACGCAGCGGTCCACCAGGCAGGCAGTAACCGTTACCGAAACCGCGCGCAGCATCGACCAAGACGATCTCGAAGTCACGCGCCAACGCATGATGCTGCAGTCCGTCGTCGCTCACGATCACATCGCAGCCGGCCTCGACCAGCAAGCGGCACGCAGCGACCCGATTCCGGCCCACGGCCACGGGGCGACCGCAGCGCCGTGACAGCAGGAGCGGCTCATCGCCCACCAAGGCAGCATCATCTCCCGCCTGCACGATGCGCGGATGACGGGCGGCCCCGCCGTAGCCACGGCTGACGATGCCGGGTTTGAACCCCTTCTCGATGAGTTGCCCCACGAGCCAGCAGACGAACGGTGTCTTGCCGGTGCCGCCGACACTCACATTTCCGACCACGATGACCGGGCAACCCACCTGCACCGTTTTGAAAAGACCCTTGGCATAGGCGCCGCGCCGCAGGGCGGTCGCGACCAGGAACACTGCGCTGAACGGCTGCAGCCAGATCGGCGGGTTGGGCTGCTCGTACCAGATGTGCTCAATCCAAGACCGCAAGGCAGTGGCGAGTGCGGCCTTCACGCGTTGAATTGCAATCCATGCAGCGAAGCGTAAGCGCCGCCCCGTTGCAGCAACTCCCGATGCGAACCCATCTCGACGACGCGGCCACGGTCGAGGACGATGATGCGGTCCGCATTTTCGATCGTCGACAAGCGATGTGCGATCACCAAAGTCGTTCTGCCTTTCATGAGAATGCCCAGCTCCTGCTGAACACGGCGCTCCGACTCATTGTCGAGCGCCGCGGTCGCCTCATCCAGAATGAGCATGGGCGAGTTCTTGAGCAAAGCGCGCGCAATCGAGATGCGTTGCCGCTGTCCGCCCGACAGATTTTGGCCGCGATCGGACAGGACCGCGTCGAAGCCCTGCGGCTGGTGCGCGACGAACTCGAGTACATTGGCTGCGCTTGCAGCGGCCTCGACTTCGGCCTGCGTCTTTTCGGTGGAATTGAAAGCAATGTTGTTGCGGATGGTGTCATTGAAGAGCACCACTTCCTGGCTCACGAAGCTGACCTGGGCGCGCAGGTCGTGCAGCCGATACTCACGGATGTCCACCCCGTCAACGAGTATCTGACCAGATTCTACGTCATAGAAGCGCGGTACCAGACCTACCAGTGTGGTCTTGCCGCTGCCGGAGCGGCCGACGATCGCCACGGTTTCGCCCGGCTGTGCCTTGAAACTCACGTCGGTGAGCACAGGGCCTTTCTCATCGTTGTAGCGGAAGGACACATTGCGAAATTCGATCTCACCGCGGGCGCGCAGCAGCGGCAAAGGCCCGCCTTCACCCTCGGTGGGATGATCCAGCATCTCGAAGATGCTCTGCCCGGCAACGACGCCCTGCTGCAACGGCTGATTGATATTGACGAGACTGCGCAGTGCCGGCGGGATCAACATCAACGCGGTCAGGAAAGCCATGAATGTCGACAGCGCGATTTCGTGCCGCAGGACCAGACGCAACGCAAAGTACAAGACTGCGGCCAACGCCATCGACGCAATCAGTCCGACCACGGGGTTAGAGATGCTTTTCGCCAGCACCAATCTCATGTTGGAGGCCCGGTTCGACTCGTTCACCACCTCGAAGCGCTCGCTTTGATGTTCTTCGGCATTGAAGATCTTGATCAGCCGGTGCGCATCGATGGATTCTTTGGCGACGCGCGTGATGTCGCCCATCGAATTCTGGATACGGGTGCTGTAGCGACGAAAGGAACGGTTGGCCATATTCATCAGCCACGCGATCACGGGCGCCGCGGCCAGGCAAAACAGCGTGAGATGCCAGCTGTAGTAAAACAGGGTGCCGATCAGCACGATGATGGTGAGGGTATCGCCGAGTATCGAGATGGCCGCGCCGGTCGCGGCGCTCGCCATCATTTCGATGTTGTACGTAAGCTTCGACAAGACCTGCCCTGACTGCTGTGCATCCAGGTAGGCCGTCGGTAATTTGAGGTAGTGCGCGAACACGTCGCGACGCAGTCCCTTGATGACCTGGCGACCCACCCAGCTCGGAAAATAATTGGCAACCAGATCCGATACACCGCGCAGGGTGAACAGCACGACCACCGCCAACGGAATCTGCCAAAGCGTCTGCGGATGTTGCTGGATGAAATCGGCATTCTCGAGCGCCTTGATGAAACGCCGCACGAGTTCGGCAGTGCCGGCCTGCGTGGCCGAAAACAGCAGCATGCCGCTGACACCGATGAGGAACATGCCCGTATAAGGCTTCGCATATACCAGCAGGCGACGATACGTCGCCCACGGTTTAACCTCGCCTGAGCTCAAGGCGCCGCTTCCTCGTGCACCGTCGCGATGTTGAGTTGCGCAAAGCCAAGCCTGCCGGCGACATCCATGGCCGTAACGACCGCCTGGTGAGTGGCACGCCCATCCGCTCGAATGGTCAGCGGACCGCGGTCCTGCCCCGCCTCCTTGAGCAGTGCCGCACGCAGCGTATCGGGACTTGCATTGATCAAGGTGCGTTCGTTGACGCGGTAGGTGCCATCAGCGGTGACCGTTACCACGATTGGCTCGTGCGTCCCGCGCGGCAGCGGCGTCATGCTCGATTGCGGCAACTGGACCTTGACCCGACCCTCTTGGTTGAAGGTGGTCGACACCATGAAGAAAATCAGCAGCACCAGCAACACGTCGATGAGCGAAATCAGATTGATCTCGGGCTCGTCGCGCAGACGCGGTCCTTTCAGGTTCATGGGCGCTGCGCGGTGCCGTTGCGATCATCAAGCAAGTCCACGAGCTTCATGGCTTCCTTTTCCATGCGTATCACCAACCGTTCCACCTTGCCGCGCAGATAGCGATAGGCAATCAGCGACGGGATGGCCACGGTCAGGCCGGCGGCGGTCGTGATCAGGGCTTCGCCGATACCGCCCGACAGCGTGCGCGGATCGCCGACCCCGTTGGCCGTAATGGCATTGAAGGCATGAATGATGCCTGCCACCGTGCCGAGCAGCCCGAGCAACGGCGCCACGGAGGCGATGGTGCCGAGCGTATTGAGAAAACGTTCGAGCTCGTGCACGACGTGCCGGCCACCGTCCTCGAGACGATCCACCATCAGCGCGCGCGGCCGGTCCCGGTTCGCAAGCCCGATGGCCAGTAATTTGCCGAGCGGTGAATTCTGCTCGAGTGCAACCACGAGCTTGTCGGTCAACTGATCAGCCTCGATCCAGTTCCAGACCTTTTGCGCAAGGTCGCGCGGTATCACGCGGCTGCTCTGCAAGGTCCACAAACGTTCCAGGATGATGGCTACAGCTGCGATGGAACACAGGATGATCGGCCACATGAAGCCGCCGCCAGCCCGGATGATCTCCCACATTTCGTCCTCTTTAAGTCAAATCAGCGCAGACCGGATGATACTTGACAGCCGACTCTTGAGACAGCTTCATCGTCATTCGCTGCAAACCCTTGATTTGGCGACGCGATGCCATTTTGAGATGCGTTGAAACGCGTCCTAGATATGTAGCAGCAAATCCGCATAATGGACGGATGAAGAGTTGGTTGAAGGCCATCACACCGAACCGTGCGAAATTGGAGAAGCACTGGTGCATGAAGCATTTCACGTCGCAGCTACTGGACCGGGGTTGCTGGACGTTTCATCGGCACAGCGTCACGCGTGCCTTCGCATTGGGGCTCTTCATTGCTTTCATACCGCCGACTCCGCTGCTGCCTATCCACCTGGTGACATGCCTGGTGATGGGGCTCATCTTTCGGCTCAATTTGCCGGTGCTCGTGGCGACGGTATTTGTCAGCAATCCGCTTACCTGGTTGCCCCAGGTCATGGGCTCCATCTGGGTGGGCGCCAAACTATTGGGAGTCGACCTGGGACCGTTTTTCGCGGAGCTGACGCACGAGACATTTTGGGAAAGCATCAATGATCTGTGGGGACCCCTTTTCCTGGGCGCCTTGGTGTTGGGGGTGGTCACCGCGTTCGTGGGCTACGTGCTGGCGCAGGCCGCATGGCGGGCGCGAGTCATGTATCACTTGAGACGACGGCGCGCGCGCTCACTCGCGCGCAACGACGCGCTCCAATAGCCGCCCGTCCTGCAAAACCAGGACTCGGTCGAGACGACTCGCCAACCGCTCATCGTGCGTCACGATGACCAGACTCGTCCCGAATTCTCGATTTAATTCGAGCATTAAATCAAATACTTGCGCTGCATTCTTACCGTCTAGATTACCTGTTGGTTCATCGGCCAGCACCAGCCGCGGCTGGGTCACCAGGGCGCGCGCAACCGCTGCGCGCTGCCGTTCTCCGCCGGAGAGTTGCGCCGGGCGATGATCGAGACGCGCAGCCAGGCCCACCCGGGCCAGCAGCGCCTGCGCCTGCTCCCGCGCCGCGCGCGGCGCCATGCGGCGTACCAGCAATGGCATGGCAACGTTCTCGAGCGCCGTAAACTCCGGCAGTAGATGATGAAACTGATAAACGAAACCGACCGCACGATTGCGCAAACGGCCACGCTCGCCATCATTAAGGTGATTCATGGCGGCGCCGGCGATTTCCACCGTGCCGTGCGTCGGCAGGTCGAGGCCACCGAGCATTTGCAGCAACGTCGTCTTGCCGGAACCTGATGCCCCCACAATGGCGATGCGCTCGCCGGCGAGCACGCGAATGTCGGCGCCGCGCAGGACTTCGAGCCGGACCCCGCCCTGCACGAAGTCTTTTACGAGCCCGACGCCCTCGAGTACCGTTTCGCGATTTGACGACATGCAGGAGCCTTAATCGGTTCGCAGCGATTCCGCGGGCATCAAACGCGCCGCGCGCACTGCAGGGTAAATGGTTGACAGGCATGCGAGCACGAACGAGAACCCGCAAATTCTCGCAACATCCCCCCAATGTACGCGCGCCGGCAGGTCGCTCATGAAGTAGACCCGCGCATCGAGAAACTTGAAGCCGACGACGCGTTCGAGCACATGTACCAGTTCCTGCAGATTGACGGCCAGCAAGACACCGAGCAGCACGCCGCCGAGGATGCCCAGGAGACCGATAAGACTGCCTTGCACGACGAAGATGCTGAGGATACTGCCCGGCGACGACCCGAGCGTGCGCAGAATGGCGATGTCGCGACGCTTGTCTTTGACCACCATGACCATGGTAGAGACGATGTTGAACGCGGCCACCGCAACCATCAATGAAAGGATCACGAACAGGATCCGCTTGGTGATCTCGATGGAACGAAAGAAATTGGCATGCTCACTGGTCCAATCCTGGATGTCGACACCACCGCCGAGGTCGACGGCTGCAGCACGCACCACCCTGGGTGCTGCATACATGTCGTCGAGCTTGAGCCTGATGCCGGTCACGTCGTCGCCGAAGCGCAATAACCGCGCCGCATCCGCCATCGCAACGAGCGCGATTCGGCGGTCGAATTCATACATGCCGACCGAGAGGATGCCGCTGACCTGGAAGGCGCGCATGCGCGGCACCACGCCCACCGGCGTAACGTCGCCGAGCGCAACCAGCAGCACGACGCGATCGCCAACCTTCACGTCAAGCTCCTCGGCCAGGGCGCTGCCGAGAATGACGCGATAACTGCCCGACTTGAGATCCTCGAGCGAGCCGCTCGCGAGATGGGGGCTCAAGTTGACCACCCGGCTTTCCGCCGCGGGCAAAACACCCCGCAGCAGGACACCGGAGGACTGGTTGCCGTGGGTCATCATGCCTTGCTCTTCGATATACGGTGCCGCGCCGCTGACCCCGGGGAAGTGTTCGAGCTTGGTGACGTCCGGCTGCCAGTGGCTCATACGGCCTTCGAGTCCGGAAATCGTGCCATGGGCCGTCAGGCTCAGGATGCGAGTGCGCAGTACTTCCTCGAAGCCGTTCATGACGGACAGCACGATGATCAACACAGCGACCCCAAGGCTCAAACCGACGATGGCGATGCCCGCGATCAAGGACACGAAGCCGCGCCGCGGCGAAGCCCGCAGATAACGCAAACCGACGAAGCCTTCATACCAATGACGCATCAGTCGTAGCGCAACGCTTCCGCAGGCTGCGTGCGCGACGCACGCAACGCAGGATAAATGGTCGCGGTAAATGTGAGCAGAAGCGCCGCTGTGGCGATACGCAGCACGTCAGGCGGGTGTAATTCGCTGGGAATCCCCGACACGTAGTAAACCTCGGGATCAAATATATGGAAGCCGAAGTTCTGCTCCAGGAACGGTACGATCACATCGACGTTGAGCGCGAGTGTCAATCCGAGACCAACCCCAAGCGCGGTGCCGATCCATCCGATGAGCAGGCCTTGGGTCATGAATACGCCGAGGACGCCCCGCGGCGTCAGGCCGAGCGTGCGCAGGATGGCGATATCGGTCCGTTTATCGTTGACCACCATGACCAGGGTCGCGACGATATTGAACACCGCAACTGCCACGATGAGCATCAGGATCAAGCCCATCATCGTTTTTTCGATGCGGACTGCTCTAAAAAAAGCCTCGTTATCCTGCGTCCAATCACGCACGGCCAGGCCCGCTGGAAGTTTTTCGACGGCGCGGCGCGCAAACTCCGGTGCGCGCATTACATCGTCGAAGCGCAGACGAATGCCGGTAGGGCCCTGCAGCGAGCGCAACGACTCGGCGTCGTCGAGGTTCACCAGCGCGAGCAGCGCATCCTGCTCTTGCAGCCCCACTTCGAACACGCCCGATACGGTGAATTCCTGCAGACGCGGCACGAGCGTTTCAGTGCCGTCTGCCGCCGCCCCGGGAATCATCACCGTGATGGTATCGCCCACCCCCACCTGCAGCTGATACGCCAGGATGCGCCCCAATACAATGTGGTTGGAGCCCGCGGTGAGCTCGGCCAGACGACCTTCGCGCATCGACTCGGCAATGCTCGAAACCTGCGGCTCGAGCGCAGGGTCCACCCCGCGAATGATCGCGCCACTCATGGCGGGCGGCTTGCTCAGCATGGAATCGATGTCTAAAAAGGGGGCCGCACCGACCAGATGCGGAGTGCCTTTGAGTTCTTCGAGACGCAGCCGCCAGTCGCTCATGGCCCGTTTGCCCTCGCTCAAGGTGGCATGCGCCGAGAGACTCAACAATCGGGTGCGCAACTCACTCTCGAAGCCGTTCATGACCGACAGCACCGTGATCAGCGCCGCCACGCCGATGGCCACCCCTAGGAGCGATACCCAGGAGATAAACGAGACGAAAAAGCTATGTTCGCGGGCCAGCGAATAGCGCAGTCCGACGAAAACGGGTAACGGTTGAAACATGCGCAGCGCTGACTTGGATCGGTCGGAGTGTTAATTGGTTCAACTAATGGATGCTGCGGCCGGTGCTATGATTTCAGCAGACCTGAGTGTCTGTAGGATATCGGTAACTCATGAGGTGCGCCATGCGCAATCAACTTCCTGCAGCGGCAATCTTGGCCGGCTGCCTTGCCGGTGTAGCGGCGTTTAGCGGTGCGGCATGCGCTGAGACCATCGCTGTGGACAATGGCATTGCGGTCAAAGAATCCGAAACGCCGACGCCCACGCGTGGGATGACCATGGCGCAGGTGGCAAGCCGCTTTGGCGCCCCGTCAAGCAAAGTTGCCCCGATTGGCGCCCCGCCGATTTCGCGCTGGGAATATCCGGGCTTCATCGTTTATTTCGAGCACGATCACGTCATTCATAGCGTCGTCGCGAACTCTTAAGTTCGCGTATCATCTAAGCACGTAGTTTAAGGCTCAAGAGCCTGCCGCGATCACTCGCGGCGGGCATTTATTCCTTTGTGGTTTGTGATTAGATGGTATTACTCGACCCAGCTTTACCCGATGCCCGCGTCCGCCTCGTTCGATGGGGCAGATTATATGGCTCTGCCGCAGCCCTCGCCGTAGCCGAAGCCGCACCACGTGCACCCGGACCCTTGCTCGTCATCGCGCGCAGCACGCGCGAGGCCGAGGCATTGAGCGATGAGATCCGGTTCTTTGCCGGTGCCGGACTCGACGTCAACGTTTTTCCCGATCTCGAAACCCTGCCCTACGATGCTTTTTCGGCACATCCCGACATCACCTCGGCACGCCTGGCGACACTCGCGGCATTGCCGCGTGCGCGACGCGGCGTGTGGCTCGTCGCCATCGATACGTTGCTGCAACGGCTCGCGCCGCGCGCCTATATCGAGGGCTTCTCGCTGCGCGTACAAGTGGGTGAAACGCTGGACATCGACGGCCTGCGCGCGCAGCTCGCCGCCGCAAGCTACGCCGCCGTGACGCAGGTCGCCGCACACGGCGAGTTCGCCGTACGCGGATCCTTGATTGATGTGTTTCCGATGGGTTCGGACATGCCTTTTCGCATCGACATGCTGGATCGGGACGTCGACAGCATCCGCCGTTTCGATCCTGAGTCCCAGCGCTCGCTCGACAAGCTCGACCGCATTGCGTTGCTGCCGGCGCGTGAGACGCCTCTCAACCCCGAATCGGTGCGTGAATTCAGACGCCGCTATCGGTTGCGCTTCACCGGCGACCTCGGTGAACAACTGATGTATCGGGATGTGAGCCAAGGCATCGCACCAGGCGGCATCGAATACTATCTGCCGCTGTTCTTCGAGCGCACCTCGCACCTGTTCGAATATCTACCGCCCACCGGCATCGTCGTCGAAATAAATGATGCCTGTGACGAGGCGGAGCGGTCCTGGCGCGGCGCGCAGGAACGTCATGAGCAGCTGCGCCACGATCGTCATCGCCCCATTCTCGATCCGGCCGAGCTGTTCCTCACGCCGGCAGAATTTGCCGAGGCCTATGCGGCGTGGCCCAAGGTGCAGGCGCATACATTCGAATGGCCGCCTGAGACCGACGGGACGTTCCAAAACTTTCGCAGTTCGGCGCCATCGAGCGTACGGCTCGATCCGCGTGCCGAACAACCTGCGGCACAGCTGGTCGCGCATCTCAACGTTTCCTCCGGACGCACGCTGCTGGCAGCCGAGTCGGCCGGACGACGCGAGCTTATGCTTGACTTACTGCGGGCTCGCGATGTCAACGTCAAGATCTTCGACGGGTTTGCAAGCTTTCTGGACAGCAATCTTGCTCTAGGCATCACGGTGTCGCCGGCGGCGTCCGGACTCAAGCTCGAATCACCGGCGCTCGAGATTCTCACCGAGGCCCAGTTGTTCGGCGATCGCGCGCGCCAGGAACGCCGGCGGCGGCGCCAGGAGCGTGACCCCGCGAAGATTCTGAAGGAGCTTTCGGACCTTAGGGTCGGCGCTCCGGTCGTGCATGAGACCTATGGCGTCGGCCGTTATGTCGGTCTGCAGACCATGGATATCGCCGGACACACGGGCGAATTCCTGGTGTTGGAATACGCCGATGGCGACAAGCTGTATGTTCCGGTGCAGGCACTGCATCTGGTGTCGCGGTACACCGGCGCGCCGGCGGATACCGCGCCGCTGCACAAGCTTGGCGGCGAGCAATGGCAGAAGGCACGGCGCAAGGCGGCGCAGCGCATTCGCGACGTGGCGGCGGAATTGCTCGACCTGTACTCGCGCCGCGCTGCCCGGGAGGGCACCCGCATGTCGGCCGGTGAGGCCGAGTATCGCGCTTTCCAGTCGGGTTTTCCGTTTGAGGAAACCACGGACCAGGCCACTGCCATCGACGCCGTCATCGCCGACCTCAACTCCGCCAAACCGATGGACCGGGTCGTGTGCGGGGACGTCGGCTTCGGCAAGACTGAAGTCGCACTGCGCGCCGCCTTCGTTGCGGTGCAAGCCGGCAAGCAGGTGGCTGTGCTCGTGCCGACCACCCTGCTCGCGCAGCAGCACTACAATACGTTTGTGGATCGCTTCGCCGATTGGCCGGTACGGGTCGAGAGTCTGTCGCGATTTCGCAGCAACAAAGAAGCGGCCGTCGTATTGGCCGGCGTCGAGGCCGGCACCGTTGACATCGTCATTGCAACTCAACGGCTGTTGCAAGGAAAAACCAGGTTCAAAGACCTCGGGTTGGTGGTGATTGACGAGGAGCATCGTTTTGGCGTACGTGACAAGGAGCGCCTCAAGGCCCTGCGTTCCGAAGTGGACGTATTGACCCTCACTGCGACGCCGATTCCGCGCACGCTGAACATGGCAATGGGGGGCCTGCGTGATTTGTCGCTGATCACGACGCCGCCCGCGGAGCGCCTGGCGGTCAAGACGTTCGTGCTCGAGTGGAATGAGACGGTGATCCGCGAAGCGGCGCTGCGTGAAATCCGCCGCGGCGGGCAGATCTATTACGTTCACAACGCCATCGAAACCATCGAGAAGACCGCGCAGGCCATCCGCGAACTCGTGCCGGAAGCCAACGTCGCGGTGGGTCACGGACAGATGCGCGAACGCGAACTCGAACAGTTGATGCTCGATTTCTATCATCGGCGGTTCAGCGTCTTGGTGTGCACCACGATCATCGAGAGCGGCATCGACGTGCCGACCGCCAATACCATCATCATCGAGCGGGCCGACCGCTTCGGTCTTGCGCAAATCCACCAGCTGCGCGGCCGCGTCGGCCGCTCGCACCATCGAGCCTACGCCTATCTGATCACGCCCCCGCGCAAGGTCATGACGGCTGACGCGGTGAAACGCCTGGAGGCGTTGGAGTCACTCGAGGATCTGGGTGCCGGCTTCACATTGGCAACGCACGATCTGGAGATACGCGGTGCCGGCGAATTGCTCGGCGATGAGCAGAGCGGCCAGATCCAGGAGATCGGCTACAACCTCTATATGGAGCTGCTGGAAAGAGCGGTTGCTGCGCTCAAAGCAGGCAAGCAGCCTGACCTGGAGAGGCCCGTCGATGCGGGACCCGAGGTCGAAATGCACGTGCCTGCTCTGATCCCCGCAGACTACGTGCCGGACGTGCATCTGCGCCTGATGCTCTACAAGCGCATTGCGAGCACGCCCACGCGTGCAGAACTGGATGACCTGAAAGTGGAGATGATAGATCGCTTTGGGCCCCTGCCACCGTACGCACAGTCGCTCTTCAGGGGCACGTACCTGAAATTACGTGCAGCTGCATTAGGCATCCGGAAGATCGATGCCGGCGCCACCAGTGGCTATGTGATCTTCGAGGAAGCCAACCAGATCGATCCGAAGCGGGTCTTGAAGCTGATCCAGGGTCGGCCTAAGGAATTCAAGCTGGACGGCCCTTTGAAATTGCGTTTCGCGCACGACGCGCGTACCGAGGAAAAGCTGTTTACGCGCGTAGAGCAACTCGTGGATCAATTAAGCTGAACGCGGCGGCTGGCCCAGGTAATCCAATTTACCGATTTCTACGCCATTCTCACGCAACAGCGCGTACACCATGCTCAGGTGAAAATAAAAGTTCGGCAGCACGAAACCGCTGACGTAGCCGACTGCGGTGAAGTGCAGCGTGCCGCTTGGCACCTTGAGCTCTATCGCACGCGAGTCCTCGCCTTGAAACTGTTCCGGCTTGAGGCCCTTCAAGAAAGACAGCGTCTTCTCGATACGAGCCTGCAACTCGGCAAGCGTAGTTTCCACATCCGCGTGTTGTGGATTGTCGATTGCAGCCAGGCGCGCTGCAGCACCCTTGGCAGTATCGCAGGCAATTTGCACCTGACGTGACAGCGGATGCATATCGGGGAACAGCCGGACTTGAGGCCATAGCGTCGCGTCCCACTTTCGCGCCGACGCATAGGCCGCCGCCTTGTCCAACAGCGCTGCGGTATTGCTCAACCCGCGTGTCAAAGCCGGAATCGTAAACTCATATAGTGTGGTCATCGGACTAGCATCTCACAATCGGCGTCGATCGCGGAGCCACGATCGATCAGTCTCAGCTTTGCATTCTGTTTGTCCAGGGACACCGCAGGATGCCGCAACGAGCCGGTGACCAGCAGTGGCGTACGCAACCGCAGCACCCGCGTCTGCTTCGGACTTCCTTCGATACGCAGATCCAGGCTCTCCGTATCCAGATGTACGACGCCGCTGCCGCTGATGAGCACGGGCTGTGTATCGAGCAGCAAGCGTTCGGTTGACAAAACGCCGTTGCGTGCAGTGAAGGCGGCTGCGCCGCAGCGAATGGGAACTTCACTATCGCTCTTGGTCAGCAAGAGACCGACACCACGCAAGTCGACGCTGCTGATCTCGGCCAACGCCGCACGAATGACGCCACCTCCCATAAAAAGCTTGATACTGCCGTTGGCTGCCGACGCGAACTGCCGCAGTGATCCTCCCGGCCCGGTCAGGTTGACGTGTCCATGCAACGGCCCGTCGATGGCGTGTCCGCTGCGCACATCTTTGAACAGCAGATCGAGCGCTGCCGTCGCGGGCTTGCTGGCTGCGTCGAGCTCGAGGCTGGCCAGCACGTCACCGCCTTGTAGCTTCGCCTGCGCGGGCCGTAAGATGAGTACACCCTGGTCGATCGTCGTGGTGACCGACACGTTGCGAAATGCAAGCGGCCCAAACTCCAGGTGATCCGCATCGTAGGTGATGTGCGCGTCACCCTGCGCCACTGCGGCCGCATTCAAAGGCCGGTCGGAAAAGAAATGCGAGTCGACCTTCGCCCGTTTGAATAAATCGGCGACGCGCAACGTGCTCGAGTGCAAGCTGGCCTGTATCCAACGTCTCTTGCGGCTCAGATCCACCATGACCTGGCCGCGCAAGTCGCTGTCACCGGAGTTCACCTGCAGCTCCGTGAAATCGGTTTTCAAGTCGTGGCGCGCCATTTTTCCGCGCATCGCGTAAGAGCCGGTAGAGAGCAGTCTCAGCCCGGTCAAATTGTAGAAATCCAGCAAGTCGTTGCCGCGAGCCTCGAACGCCACGTTCATTTCGCGAAAATCGAACGGATGCGTTACCTCTCCCTCGCCTTGCAGATGCGAATCGCTCGAGTCTTCTTCGAACTTGAAGCGATACGGCATGGCCAATGAGACCGCAGACAATGCAGCGCCGCTCAAATGTAATTTCACAGCATGCGAATTGAGGATTCCCGTTGCATTCAGCGCGAGCCCTTTCCCCGCCATGGTTGCCTCGATCGAGACGGGCCCGTCAAAGTCAAGATGCAGGCGCTGGTCGTGGAGTTGCACGCGACTGTCGCGCAGCGCAAGACTCCTGATCAGTGGCAGGCCGCGCCCCGCCACGGCGGTCGGGTCGCGCAGCAACCAATTGGCGTGGTCGTCTTCGTCTCGGGTCAGGGTCAGGAAGGCGTGCTCGATCCGCAGCGAATCAATGCTCCAGGCCGAGGCGCGCCCTGCCCAAACCTGAGGCCATTGGAAGTGCATGTCGACGGACTCGATTTGCGCAAACCTGCCCGGCTCGGTCCATGGCGGGTTGCCGATCTTTAACCGTCGCGCCTCGATACTCGGGTGGCTCGTCAACAGATGCAGCTTGAGATCGTCAGCCTCGAGCGACCGCCCCAACCAGGATTGCGCGCGATGCAGCACAGCTGCCTGCAAGTAGCCGGCGTCCAACGCCGCCAGTACAGCAATTGCCACCCCCAGAATCGCAATCAGGCTGCCACCTGCCACAGCGAGAGCGCGATAGACGATGCGCCTCATCGACGCATCGCCTATGGATGCAGTCTGAGCACGTCGGTCGTGATCCGATCCACCGCCGCCTTGGAATACGCCAATGGAAAGTAACGTCCCGCGCTCCAGATCGGCAGCAGGTCCGCGTAGTGTCTGGCGCCTGGCTGGCCGCTCTGTCCGGGCACGTTGATTGCAACGCCCGCATCCCAATCACTCAGATCAAAAATCTCGCGATAACTCGCGCCGGATACCTGGTCGAAGCTTTCGCTGTCAAACGCCGTGGACTGCACCACGTCGCCGTCGCCCGAGCGTTCCACCGGCGGCGGGTCCAGCAGAGGAGCGAGACCAGGCGCCGCATCGAGGGCGTGTCTGAAACGCATCATGTGCAACGCACCCCAGCGCCAGCGACTCGCATCGAGGCCCTGCCGGGCCCCAAGTTGCGCGGCGGCGGCAGAGAGCGCCTCGAGCAGCAGCGCATCGCGCGCACGCGCACGCTCCGCGCCAAAGAGGGACGGGTCTGCCGCGGTCAGCGCCTGCACGACCAACTCCAACGACCAGCGCGGCAGGGCCGTACGCGCGACCTCGGGCACCGCACGCCGCGTGACCTGTTGGCGCAGTTCCCACGCCCACATCTCATACAATGCGGCGCTCGCCGAGTCTGCGTTCAGCGCGCCATCCCAGTCGAGCAGCAGGCCTGCCCACTTGCGCATGTTTTCATCCGGCGAACGCGCGACGTCGGTTTGGCGCAGCAGTCCCTGGAGACGTCTCGCCGGTAAAGAAACGACGTCGGTTTGCAGGGCCTGCATGTCGGCGAGCTTCAGCTTACGGCCCTGGCTACCGAGGGTCAGTTCATCGCGGATGCGCTGAAAACGGTTCGGCGCCCCCCATTCGGATCCCACCGCATAAGGAAAATCGTCCGGGATCATTTTGTGATTTGCGGTGGCGATGAACCCCGCCGGCGGATTGAAGCTGTGTGGCAATCGATCGTTCGGCACGAACCCGTCCCACTCATAGCCGCCGGCACCCGGCATCGGCAGGACACCCGTGAAGTTCCTGCGCAGCGGTGCAAGTCCGGTGGAATGCTCGCCAATATTGCCGGCACGGTCGGCGTATACGATATTTTCCGACGGCACTTTCCAACGCGGCATCGCGCGTTCGAACTCGTTCCAGTCACGCGCCCGGTCTAGGGCCAGGGAGCCAAGATACCCGGCCGTGCCCGGCTCTGCGCCCACCCAGCGCAACGCGAGCGCGCGCGTTCCATCCGCCCACAACACCGGACCATGGCGGGTGAATTCGAGCGGCACCTGCACGGCGGACGCGCCGCGCACACGGATGGTTTCGACCCGCGTGATCATCTTTGCAAAGCCCGCCGGCGTGCGATAGCGCAACGGGTCCTGCGGATCGAGCGACTCGACATACAGGTCTTGCTGATCCAAGCCAAAAATCGTGAATCCCCAGGCAATGTTCTGATTGTGGCCGGCGGCGACGCCGGGTAGACCTGGCTCGCCTGCGCCGATGACGTCCCATCCGGGCGCAACCAAATGGACCATGTAGCGCAATGATGGCTCTGCGAGCACCCGATGCGGATCGTTCGCGAGCAATGGCTTGCCGCTCTCGGTCAGAGCGCCCGAGACCGTCCAGTCGTTACTCTCCTGCAGCGAGCTCGCGGGAAACGGGATGCGCTTGTCGCTGCTCATGACGTCGGCCAGCAGTTGTGGCGCGAGGCCCGCGTAATCCGCGCCCGGCGGCGTTTCGAGCCGCACGGCTGGATCGAAATCGAACAGCTTCGACGCGGCCGATGACCCTAGCAGCGTCAGCAGCTGAGCATGCAACAGCTCTCCGGATGCGTTGCCCATCATCGAATACGCTGCCAGGCGATTCAGGCAATCTGCCGGCGCCCACGGTTCCGGCCTGAATCCTGCGATCTGGAACTCCACCGGCAGGTGACCCGCAACGCGCAGCACCGCGCGGATATAAGCATTGATGCCGTCCGTAAAGGCCCGCAAGATGTTGAACGCATCCGGCGCATAGCTTGCGTATTCTTCGCGCATGCTACCGCGGTAACGCAGACGCCTCGCATTGGTGTCGCGGCCGATCGCGGCCGGTCCGAGGATTTCTGCCAACCGTCCCTGCCCGGCGCGCTTCCACATTTCCATCTGAAATAGCCGGTCTTGAGCGACCACGTAGCCTTGCGCAAAAAACAAATCGTGCTGATTGGCCGCATAGATATGCGCGACGCCGTACGCGTCGCGCTGCACGCGCACGGCAGCGCGCAGTCCCGGCAATGACACTTCGCCTTCCAGCACTGCCAGGGCCACGGCTGCCTTGGCCTGCCATGGGGTCGCAGCCGCGGCCGTCGCCCTGCTGGTCAGCAACAACATGGATAAAGCGACGGCCCGCCCGTAACATGATTTCATCATGCTCATGATACCGGCAAGCACGAGGTTCACATGCGACTGAACATCAAAGGTCTCGCCTTGTTATACCTGTGCGCCGGCTTGCAGCCGCTGCAGGCAAAGGAGTCCTTGCCCGCCTACGGATCGGAATTACAGGGCTTCGATTACCCGTTCCCGGTCCGGCAATACGAGTTCACCTCCCAGCGGGAGGCCATGCAAATGACTTACATGGACGTCGAGCCCACGCATTCGAACGGCCGCACGGTGGTTCTCCTGCACGGCAAGAATTTCTGTGCAGCCACCTGGCGCACGAGCATAGAAGCTCTGTCCGCTGCCGGGTACCGCGTCGTGGCACTCGATCAGATCGGTTTCTGCAAATCCTCCAAGCCCGCACGCTACCAATATACGTTTCAGCAATTGGCGCGCAACACGCACGACCTGTTGCAATCCCTCGACGTGAAATCGGCGACACTCATCGGTCACTCCACCGGCGGCATGCTCGCGGTGCGTTATGCACTGATGTATGCCGCGGAAGTCGAACAGCTGGTGCTGGTTGATCCGATTGGTCTCGAAGATTGGAAGGCAAAGGGCGTGCCGTCGATTTCCCTCGATGACTGGTATGCGCGTGAACTGAAGACCGACGCGGATAGCATCAGGAAGTATGAACAGGCCACCTATTATGCGGGCACCTGGAAACCCGACTACGACGTGTGGGTCAACATGCTGGCAGCTTTGAATGCAGGTCCAGGCCGCGAAGTGGTCGCATGGAATTCAGCGGCACTCTACGACATGATCTATACGCAGCCCGTGTTCTACGAATTCGAGCGGCTCGGTATGCCCACGCTGCTCATGATCGGGGATCAGGACAATACGGCCATCGGCAAGGAATACGCCCCGCCGGCAGCGCGCGCGACGCTTGGCCGCTATCCGCAGCTTGGCAAAGAGGCTGCGCGCCGCATCCCCCATGCAACGCTGATCGAGTTCCCGACCTTAGGTCACGCGCCGCAGATCCAGGACCCCGACGCTTTCCACAAGGCGCTGCTGGAGGGATTGAGCCGTCGCTGATCCCTTAGCCGTCGACCTGCGTTTCCGGACGGTCGTCGCCCGCCGCCGTCTCCTGATGCCACTTGCCATCGCTGTCTTCCCAGGAGATGGTCGTGGTCTCACCGGCTTGCGTCTGTTCGCGAGCCGCCCGTACGGCTGCCGCGCGTGCCTCATCATGCGTATGAAAGGGTTCCGAATAGGTGCCGTTGGCGCGATACGCCCAACCGCCGTCGTGCTTCACGACTTCGTAAGTCAATTTGCTCATGTTGCTGCCTCATGCCGCCTGATTGCGGCCGGAATTTTTGGCGTGCTGCAATTGCAGCTGCGCCTTCTGCAACATCGTAGCAGGATTCTCGTCCCCCACCGGCACCGCGGCGTAGACGCCCACGCTGATGCTGATGTAACGCAGTATCGCGGAGCGCGGATGATGAATGCGCAGGTCGCGGACCCGCTCTGCCATCAACTGCCCCATGCGCAGCGCCTGCTCGTCCGACAGTCCCGGCGCAAACGCGACCAGACTGCCGCCGTCGATGCGTGCCGTGACGTCGGTGGTGCGTCGCAGGCACCCCGAGACGACATGCGCGACCCGCCGTATCGAGGCATCGCCTGCAGCGCGACCGAAAGTCGAGTTGTACAAATCGAGGGCATCGATATCGATGGCAAATACCGCGATGCTGCGGCTTTCGCGCTGTGCCACCGCCGAATCGCGCTTCAAGAGTTCTTCGAGATACGGCAGCGTGAAGAGTCCGGTCAGCCGGTCATCCCGGATGAGCACCGCGGTAGGCTGGTGCGCGCCGCTGAGCGAATCCTTGCTGCCGCGCGGATCCATGCGCAGGCGCTCGCCGGCATCGCGATGATGACCGGCGAAGTGGGTCACCCGGCGCTCGGCGTCGAACAGCGGCACCACTGTCATCTCATTCCAGAAGAGTGAACCGTCTTTGCGATAGTTACGCAGCAGTACGCGACACGTCTCCCCCTTGGTAAGCGCCTCGCGCAACCGGTGCCGCGCGTCTTGCTCGCGATCGTCGCCTTGCAGGAATCGCATGTTGCGACCGACCAACTCCTCACTGCTATAGCCGGTCAAGGCGAGGAAGGCGGGATTGGCATGCAACAGCGGCTGGTCTGGGCGCTGGGCGTCGATCAGAACCACGCCCTCCGGCGAAGTTTCCACGAGACGGCGATAGAAGTCGCCATCAATCGCGCTCATGATTCTCCTCCGTCAACACCAGCGGCGGTGTTGCCGAGAAAGTTTCGATGTCCGCGACTGTCCGTTGCCACTGCAAATTTTCTCCGAGGTCCGCCGGCGCATCACCGCGGGCCCGCATACGCACGATACGGGCTTGAGATGCCGGGGAGTTGACTTCCAGCCCGAAGTCCTTCAGGACCCACTCTACCGCGTGTCGGTCGTTGCAAATGGGCAAGACGTCGCATCCTGCAGCAAAAGCCAGCTTCACCCGCTCCAGGATGGTGCCAAACGCGGCCGCGCCCGCCATGGAAAGGTCGTCGGCGAAGACGCACCCATGAAAGCCCAGGTCGCCGCGCAGCACGCCTGTGATCCAGCGTTTCGACAGGCTGGCCGGCAGCGGGTCGACCGCCGGGTAGACCACGTGCGCCGGCATGATCCCGGCCAGATGATTGGCGATCAGGGGGCCATAGGGACGCATGTCCGGTTCCAGATCGACGAAGGCGCGGCGATCCACCGGCAAGGCCACATGCGAGTCCGCGATGACTGCGCCATGGCCGGGGAAGTGCTTCGCCACGGCCGCCATGCCCGCTTCCCGCATGCCCGCCATGTAGGCCACGCTCAGGGCCGCAACGCTGTCCGGTTCGGCGTCGAAAGCACGGTCGCCGATGACTTCGCTGACCCCCCAGTCCAGATCCACGCACGGTGCGAAGCTAAAATCGATGCCCGCGACCCGCAGCTCGCTCGCCATCAGCCAAGCCACGGATTGGGCCAGACTCAAACCCTGGCGGTGATCCTCGGCATAGCGACGTCCGAGCTGACGCGCCGCCGGCAGTTGCGTGAAGCCCGCGCGGAAACGTTGGATGCGGCCGCCCTCATGATCGACCGCGATGAGCAACGGTGGCGAGCGTAAAGCACGGATCGAGGCAGTCAGGGCCTTGAGCTGGGTGATGTCGCGATAGTTGCGCGTAAAAAGCAGCACGCTGCCCACCAGGGGATGCTGCAGCACGTCGACATCGCGGGCGGTCAGTTCAGGGCCCGCAATGTCGATCATCAGCGGGCCGAGGCTCATGCTGCTGCCTCGAAAACGGCGATCGACTCGACGTGGGTCGTCTGCGGGAACATGTCCATCACGCCCGCGCCCTTGAGCGTGTAGCGCATCTCCCGCACCAAAATGCCGGCATCACGGGCGAGGCTCCCCGGGTGGCAGGAAATATACACGATACGGCGCGGTCGCCACTCCCGCATGCAAGGCAGCAGTTCCACGGCCCCGGCGCGCGGTGGATCGAGCAGCACGAGATCGTAGTGCGCGCGTGACCACGCGCCGAATGTCAGCGGCTCGAACAAGTTGGCGCTTTCGAAGCGCGCATTGTTGATCGCGTTGCGTGCCGCATTGCTGCGCGCTTTCGCGACCAGCGCGGCGTCGCCTTCCACCCCGAGTACCTGCCGCGCCCGGCGTGCGAGCGGCAAGGTGAAATTACCAAGCCCGCTGAAGAGGTCAAGCACGGCATCAGCAGGGCCTGGCGCCAGCAGACGCATGGCCGCATCCACCATGCCGGCATTGATCGCCGCGTTCACCTGCACGAAATCGACCGGCGCGAACTCCAATAGCAAATCGCCGTCCAACGCGAAGCGCAGCGGCGCATAGTCGTCGCGCAATGGCCGCACGCTGTCGAGGCCGCCGGTCTGCAAATAAATCTGCCAGCCATGGGAGTTGCCGAATTGTTCGAGCCTGGCGAGATCCTCGGCACCCGGTGCTTCCATGAAGCGGAACACCAACGCGGTCGCCGTATCGCCCGCCGCCACCTCCACCTGGGGCACCCGCTCGCGCAGACTCAACGTTTCGACCAGCGCAGCGAGCTGCGTTGGCAGCAACGCGAGCGGCTCGATCAGCACCTCGCAACGCTTGATGTCGGCAAGATAAGGTTTCGCGCGCTCACGAAAACCTGCGAGCACCCGGCCCTTCTTGTGCACGAACTTGACGCCGAGGCGCGCGCGGCGGCGATACGCCCAATGCGGTCCCACGAGCGGTTCGAAGACCTCGAGCGGTGCAACCTGACCGATGCGGGTCAGATGGTCGAGCAGCTGGCGCTGCTTGGCAGCCAGCTGCGAAGCGCTCGACAGATGTTGCAGTACGCAGCCGCCGCACACCCCGAAATGCGCACACTTCGGCGTCACGCGGTCCGCCGCCGGCACCAGCACTTCGACGGTTTCGCCCTCGTCGAATTGCCGCCGGGATTTGTAGGTGCGGAAGCGCACGCGTTCTCCCGCCAACGCGCCGTCGATGAATACCGCCTTGCCGTCGACGCGCGCCACGCCGCGACCATCGTGCGCAAGGTCGACGACGTCGGCCTCGCGCACGTCGAATTTCTTTACTGAGCGGGCCATTGGCTCGCGAACTCGACGAGATGCGGCGCGGTGGACTCGCTGCAGAGCCTGCGCATGCGGCTCACCTCATGGGCCACTTCGACGGCATTGAGGCGCCCGCGCAGCAACTCGAAGCGCAGGTAGATCAGGTAGGTGTTGATCACATCGGTTTCGCAGTAGCCGCGGATCTTGCCTATTTCGCCTTGCAAATAGGCCGGCCAGACGGCGGCACCGTCCATGCCTACCTTGCCGGGAAAGCCGAGCAGCGTTGCAACGTCGTTGAGACTGGCTCGGCCGCGTCCCTGAAACCCTGACAGAATGTCCATCAGGTCCATGTGCCGCCAATGAAAGCGGCTTAGGTAGTTGCTGAAGCGAAAAGCCTGATCGGTGTCGCCCGTTTCCCAATATCGCGCCGCCGTCACGCCGTGCAGGAGGCTGCGGTAATTCAGCACCGGCATGTCGAATCCTGTGCCGTTCCAGGAAACGAGATCCGGCGTGTATTTATCCAGACCGTCAAAAAAGCGTTCGAGCAGATCTTTCTCGTCCGAAGCCTCCTCTCCCAAGCTCCATACCTTGAGGGACTCGCGCGTGCGCATCACCACCGAAATGGCGATGACACGATGCTGTTCATGCGACAGAAATTCGGTGCCGGTTTCCTGACGCCGCTTCGCAAACATGATCTGCGCCACTTCGGCGTCGGCGAGATCGTGCAAACCGTAGATGCGCCTGCCGAGCGCCGTATCCGGCACCGTCTCGATGTCGAACACCAAGACGTTCATGCCGGTACTCGCTTCAGCAGCACCGCCACCGCGACGACCAAACCCGCCTCGTCGGTGAGCGTGATGTGACCTTCACCGACGCCCAGCTGATCGCGCACGCGGGCGCCGCGCTCGGAGTAGATCACTTCGGGTCTGCCCCAGGCGTTTTGCACGATGCCAATATCCCGGATCCAGATACCGTGCGCGAAGCCGGTCCCCATGCCCTTGACGATCGCTTCCTTGGCGGCAAAGCGCATCGCGAGAAAACGCACCGGTCGCGCCGTACGTGCCAGCTGCGTTTTCTCTTCGGGCAACAGCAGGTGATTTACGAAGCGCGCACCGTGTTTCTCGTAGACACGCTGCACGCGGTCCACCTTGAGCACATCGATGCCGATGCCGAATATCAAGCGCGTGCCCGGCGCATCAACTCTTTCATGTCGCGAATGGCTTTGGCGAGTCCGTCGAAGATCGCACGCCCGACGATGGCATGGCCAATATTCAGCTCCACTATTTCCGGAATCGCCGCAATCGGTTCGACGTTATGGTAGTTGAGACCATGGCCCGCATTGACCACCAACCCTAAGGACGCGCCAAGCCTCGCGGCATTGCGCAGCCGCTCGAACTCACGCGCACGCGCCGCGCCGGTCGCCTCTGCGTACGCGCCGGTATGCAACTCGATCACCGGCGCAGCGCAGCGCCGCGCCGCCTCGATCTGCGTCGGGTCGGGATCGATGAATAACGACACCCGTATATCGGCGACGGCAAGGCTGCGAATCGCATCCGTGATCCGCGCGACCTGTCCCGCCACGTCGAGGCCACCCTCGGTCGTCACCTCCGCGCGCTGCTCGGGGACCAGGCAGCAGTCCTGCGGCCGCACCCGCTGCGCAATACCGATCATCTCCTCCGTGACTGCCATCTCCAGGTTCATACGCGTCTGCAACGCGTCGCGCAGGAAGATGACATCGCGGTCCTGGATATGCCGCCGGTCCTCGCGCAAATGCAGTGTGATGCTGTCGGCGCCCGCCTCTTCGGCAAGCAACGCTGCATAGACCGGATCCGGATAACTGATCCGACGGGCTTGACGCACGGTGGCCACGTGATCGATGTTGACGCCGAGTTTCATGGTCTTTCTTCCCTTGCCGGATCTCGCTGACGCAGCGCCAGGGCGACCTCGCGTGATTTCAACGCCCGGCCGTCCAGGCAGGTTTCGATGGCGGCACGCAAAACCCGCTTCGCGTCGCGCAGCGATCGAGGGTCACCGAAAGCCTCCGCATGCAGGTCGGCGAGCGATCGGCCATAGACGGCGCCGGGCATCTCAGCAACGCACAAGCTCGGGCCGCTTTCATGACCGAAGCGATAATAGCGATCGTCCTGCACCGGCACCCCATCGCTCGTGTGGGTGAGTTCGAGGCCGTAGCCTAAGTCGACGAGCAAGCGCTTCTCGAACCGGCGCAGCGCGGGTTCCTCGATGGCGCCGCTGCAGAGCGCGGCGATGCAGGTCGTGTACGACTCGAAAATCTCAGGATGGGGGTCCCACCGTT
>CAZZZU010000025.1:0-45111 GCA_964658805.1 uncultured Steroidobacteraceae bacterium | reverse complement strand
CCGCGATATCCCTCACCATTCTCATCATTGCGCTGGTCGTGAGCGCCCTCGCGAGCTGGTGGCTGGCCGATCATGTGGCGACGCCGATTCGACGCATCCAGGCCGGTGCGCGGGCCGTCGCTTCCGCGAATCTCGACATGCGGGTGAGTGCAGGGCTCGAGCAGCGCCGTGACGAGGTTGCCGTCCTCGCGCGCGATTTCGATGCCATGGCCGACCAGCTGCGCGCCAATCGCCGTGCGACGACGCAGCTGCTGCGCGACGTCTCGCATGAATTGCGCTCGCCGCTCGCGCGCATGCGCGTGGCACTCGGACTTGCCCGTCAGGAGCCCGCCGACCCGACGCGTCAACTTGATCGGCTCGAGCGCGAGATCGAGCGGCTCGACCTGCTGATTGGCCAGGTGCTGAAACTTGCGCGCCTGCAGGGCACGGAGGCGGGCCTGGTGCGCGAACCGCTCGATCTCGACGAGATCGTCGAGGAAGTCGTGCGCGATGCCAACTTCGAGGGTGCTGTCAAACACTGTAGCGTGCAGCTCACCGGCGCAGTCCGTCTGCCGATTCTCGGCAATCGCGAGCTGTTGCGCAGTGCCATTGAGAACGTGCTGCGCAATGCCGTGCGTTACAACCCCGCCGACGCGCGGGTGGATGTGACGGTCGAACGCCGTGCGCCAGGGCTCGAAATAGTGGTTCGCGATCACGGGCCGGGCGTGCCCGAAGCCGAACTCGAGCGCATCTTCGAGCCTTTCCATCGGGTCGCCGAGGCGCGTGATCGCGACAGCGGCGGCGAGGGCATTGGGCTCGCGATTACGGCGCAGGTGCTGCGTGCCCACGGTGGCAGCGCATCGGCCAGCAATGTGGTCGGCGGCGGTCTCGCGGTACGCTTGCGCTTGCCCGAGGCTGCCTTCGCTGTTTAGATGCACGCATGAGCCTGTTTCAAGAAGCCTGTCAGTACATCCCCGGCGGCGTGAATTCGCCGGTGCGTGCCTTTCGCGGTGTCGGCGGCGAGCCGATCTTTTTCAAGAAGGCGCTCGGCGCCTACACGACGGCGGCCGACGACCGACGTTTCATCGACTACGTCGGCTCATGGGGTCCGATGATACTCGGCCACGCGCATCCGGAGGTCATCCGGCGCGTCCAGGAAGTAGCCGCTGACGGCCTGAGCTTCGGCGCTCCGACCGAGCTCGAAACGCAACTGGCGCGGCGCGTGATCGAACTCATGCCCTCTGTGGAGATGGTGCGTTTCGTGAGCTCCGGCACAGAAGCCACCATGAGCGCCATTCGCCTGGCGCGTGGTTTCACCGGCCGCGACACCATCGTCAAATTCGAAGGGTGCTATCACGGCCACTCCGATTCGCTGCTGATCAAAGCGGGTTCTGGCGCGCTGACGTTCGGTGTCCCGACGTCGCCCGGCGTGCCTAAGGCGCTGGCGGCGCACACCGTCACGCTCAATTACAACGATGTGGAGCAAGTCCGCAGCGTGATGCGCCAGATCGGCGATCAGGTGGCCTGCATCATCGTCGAGCCGGTGGCCGGCAACATGAACTGCATCTTGCCTGCGGCGGATTTCCTGGAGACGCTGCGCAGCGAATGCGACCGGGCCGGCGCACTGCTGATTTTCGATGAGGTCATGACCGGCTTTCGCGTGGCACTGGGCGGCGCGCAGGCTTTGTACGGCATACGACCCGACCTCACAACGCTCGGCAAGATCATCGGCGGGGGCATGCCGGTGGGTGCTTTCGGCGGGCGCCGCGACGTCATGGAACGCCTGGCACCGCTCGGACCGATCTATCAAGCCGGCACCCTGTCGGGTAATCCCGTGGCGATGGCCGCCGGCCTCGCGACCCTCGAGCTCATCGGTGTGCCGGGATTTCACGCGCATCTCGGCGCCATGACTGATGTGCTGATGGAAAAGATGCGCGCCGCCGCCGCCGCCACGGACATCGCCTTCACGACCAATCACGTTTGCGGCATGTTCGGCCTTTTTTTCACCAGCGAGGCGCGCGTCGACCGCTACAACAAGGTGATGACCTGCGACGTCGAGCGCTTCAAGCGGTTTTTTCACGGCATGCTCGGCGAAGGCATTTATCTGGCGCCGTCGGCATTTGAAGCAGGGTTTCTTTCGGCGGCGCATACCGCCGCAGACCTGGATACCACTGCCGCGGCAGCCGAACGCGTTTTTGCCGGCCTGCACACGCCCATCAACGCCTAAGGACGTGCGCGCCTTTGCCTGGTTCGTGGGCGTCATCGTATTGGCGGGCGTGATCGCGGCGCTCATCGCTTATCCGGTATACGAGCTGACCACGAACTTCGCGAATTTTGCTTTCCACCGCGTGGCGAGCCGTATCGCCATGCTGGCACTCGTTCTCGAGCTCGTCTGGCTGTGTCGCCGTCTCGGACTCAACACCCGGCGCGACTTCGGCTACGGCCTGCCGTGGCGCAAGTTCATTGCCGGCAGTGCACTGTGGGGCGTAATCGGCGCAGCCACTGCAGCGCTCGGCGCAGGCTTCTTGCTGGGCACCGGGCTGCGCGTGCCTGATCCCGACTTCAGTGCGACCGGCGCCGCCGTCGCCAAGGCCGCGTTGACCGCGCTGAGTTCGGGGATCGCCGTAGCCCTGCTGGAGGAAACGGTGATACGCGGCGCCATGCACACTGCCATCGAGCGCGAGTCCGGCGCGTGGACCGCCGCGCTGCTGACGGCGCCGCTGTTCGCGGTGCTGCATTTTTTTGCGAAGACGCGCATCCCGCCTGCAGAGCTGCAGTACGGCAGCGGCTTCGACCTGTTGTCGCGCTCCTTCGCGCCGCTCGCCGACTTCGGCGCCGTGTATGACGCCTTCCTGTCCTGGCTGCTGGTGGGATTGATCTTGAGTTTCACACGCGTCGTCACCGGCAATATTGCCGTGGCCATCGGTCTGCACGCCGGCTGGGTGGTCGTCCTGCGCCTGCTACAGCTCACCACTGTGGCGGCACCGGCGCCGCGATACGCAGGGTGGGTGGGGCACTTCGACGGGCTGCTCGGCCTGTGGCTGGTGCCCTGGAGCAGCGCCATACTGGCGGGCCTGTGGGCGACGCGCAGGCGCTGGGCGCCGGCAATCCGCAGCGTTTGAGGGCCTACGATGGCTGCTGGGACGCCGAGCGGTGGATCAGCTCTGCCAGCATGTCGAGACGCTGCACGGGATCGTCCATTTCCAGATAAGCCTGCTTCTCGGCAAGATCAATGGGCAGAATCTCGGCCAGCCGATGTCCCACCCAGGCAGCGTCATGACTGTGCATCGTCCGGCCGGCATAGACGGCCCCCAGCTGCGGCAGCACCTCTTCCACCAGTGCCGCCAGGCGCGCGTGCCGCGGCGGCACCGGCGACTCTGGCTCAGGCGCCAACCATTCGACGTCGCAAAGATTCAGGCCGTCATCCTGCAGGCCGCGCGCCGTGATGCGAAAACGCTTGCCACCGCGACAGGTGAGTCCCAGCAGTCCGTCCGAAAGCTGATCGAAGTCCTCGATCGTGGCAAGCGTACCGACGTCGAAGGTCTCCGCAGGTCCCACTTCCTGGCCACGGCGAATGAGCACGACACCAAATCCGGACGCGGTGTGCATGCAGCGTCGAACCATGTCGACATAGCGGGTTTCGAAAATGCGCAGCGGCAGAGGCCCATCCGGGAACAGGACCAGGTTCAAGGGGAACAGCGCAATCACTGCGACACCCGCGCGCGCAATGCGCTCAGCAGCTTGTCATGCAAGCCGCCGAAACCGCCATTGCTCATGATGAGGATGTGATCGCCAGGCTGCGCCGCAGCCACGAGTTGCGCGACCAGTTCGTCCACGCGCGCGGCAAAGTGTACGTGCGGTTGCAGCGCTGCGACCGCGTCACGCAGGTTCCAGCCCAACTCGGGCGCATCGAAGAACCAGGTTTCGTCCGCCGACCGCAATGCCGGCGCCAGATGGTCGCGATGCACGCCGAGCTTCATGGTGTTGGATCGCGGTTCGAGCACTGCCAGGATGCGGGCCGCGCCGACCCGCGCACGCAGCCCCCGCAGCGTCGTATCAATGGCGGTCGGGTGATGCGCGAAATCATCGTAGACAGTGACGCCGTCGACCACCCCGCGCACCTCCATGCGGCGCTTCACGCCGCGAAACGCCTGCAATGCGGCGGCCGCCTGCGCCGGCGTCACTCCGGCATGATAGGCCGCGGCGATGGCCGCCAGCGCGTTCATGACATTGTGTTCGCCGAGCAATGACCAATCGACCTCGGCGACAGGGCGGCCTTCGAAATACACGGCGAAACGATTCGCCGCCGAGCCTGGCTGGATCTTCGCGGTCCAGTCGGCAACGCCGGCCGCGCCCTCGATGCCAAAACTGTGCCGCGGCGTCCAGCTGCCCATCTCGAGCGTCGCGGCGAGTTCACGGTCTGCCTGGTTGACGATCAGGCGGCCGCTCGCCGGCACGGTGCGCAGCAACTGGTTGAACTGGCGGCGGATGGACGCGACGTCCGGATAGATGTCAGCATGATCATATTCGAGATTATTCAGGATCACCGTGCGCGGGCGGTAGTGCACGAACTTGGCGCGCTTGTCGAAAAAAGCGGTGTCGTATTCATCCGCCTCGATGACGAACCATTTGGAACCACCCAGACGCGCGCTGGTATCAAAATTACCCGGAACCCCGCCAATCAAAAAGCCCGGTTCCAGCCCCGCATGCTCGAGTATCCAGGTGAGCATCGCAGTCGTCGTGGTCTTGCCGTGCGTGCCGGTCACCGCCAGGACATGCTTTTGCCGCAGTACCTGTTCGGCCAGCCAGAGCGGCCCGGACGTGTATGGCATGCCGCGATCGAGCATGGCCTCGATGACCGGCAGCCCACGCGTCAGGGCGTTGCCGACCACCACGACGTCCGGATTGAGGTCGAGCTGCTCGGCGCCGTATCCTTGCAGCAACTCGATGCCGAGTGCTTCGAGTTGCGTACTCATGGGCGGGTAGACGTTCAGATCGGACCCGGTGACGCGGAACCCTGCCGCCTTCGCGATGGCAGCGATGCCGCCCATGAAAGTGCCGGCGATGCCGAGAATGTGTATGTGCGAGGTCATGTATTGGGCAGCAACTGTTGTTCCATGATCATGGACAGGACCAGATAGAGCGCGCTGACGCCGGCACCCACGCCTAAGCTCGAGTTCAGCGCCGCGCGCCAGATGTTGGCGCATGCGAGCAGATACCACGCAAGGCCGAGCAGCAATAAAAAGTACAGCGGCAGCGCAGCCGGTCGATCGACGCCGATGGCGCCGAGTACCGAGTCGATCGGGTACATCACGGCCTGCGAAAGGAAGCCGACACCGAGCAGCGCGATGCCGGTTTGCAGAAAGCGCGCACCGCGCCGACGCAGATTCAACACGATCCAGGCAAACAGCAGCGGTAGACCGACACGCAATGCAAAACGCGTGAAGATCCCGTGCAACGACGCCGGCGGCAACAGCGCGCCGACGACTTCAAGCAGCGCGACCGCGACCGCCACGAGGCCGAGCAGGAATTGTGATGCAGGTAGGCTCGCGGGGGAGTTACGCCCCAATGCGATGTCCCAGAAAGCCTTGACGAGTCGCAGCATGTTCCGATTCAGTCATAATTGAGGTCAAATTGTACACGCGGATTACCTATGCCCTATGCGAAATGGGTCGACGACGTCGAGCAGTTGTCGATTTTGGCGAAGGCGCTCGAACGCTGCGATTCGATCGGCGTCGACACCGAGTTCCTGCGCGAACGAACCTTCTTTCCGAAGTTGTGTCTGCTGCAGATCGCAGCAGACGATGCGATCTGGTGTATCGATACGCTGCGACTCGGCACGCTCGAAGCGCTCTGGCCCGCACTGGCGCGTGCCGGCACCGCCAAACTCATTCATGCGGCGCGACAGGATCTCGAGGCCGTCTTTCTCACCAGTGGCGTCATTATCGCGCCGGTGTTCGACACCCAGATCGCAGCCGGACTCACTGGTTTCAAACCGCAGATCGGCTATGCCGAGCTCGTCAAAACCCTGCTCGACGTGACCCTTCCCAAAGGTCAGACCCGGACCGATTGGTCGAAGCGCCCGCTGAGCGCGGAACAGCTCGAGTATGCGGCTGATGACGTGTTGTATTTGCACGGGATTGCGGACGATCTAGGGGCGCGACTGCGCACACTCGGCCGCGAACAATGGATGCGCGAAGACTGTGCGGAGCTATCGGACCGGCGACTTTACGAGCCCGACCTGACGCAGAGCTGGCAGCGCCTCAAAGGCATCGCGCAGCTGCCGGCATCCGCTCGCGGCCGCGCGCAAGCCATCGCAGTGTGGCGTGAGCGAATGGCGCGCGATCGCGATCTGCCGCGGGCCTGGATACTGCCTGACCCGGCGGTTTTCGCCATCGCCCATGAAAATCCGGCCACAGCCGCGGCGCTCCAGTCCATCCATCGGCTGCACGACCGTTTTGCACAGGGCGTGCTCGAGACCCTGCGCGGCGTGCCGCCGGCCGTCGATGAGGCGGCGATGCCGGATTTGCGGCCCACGCCCGAGCAAAAAGCGCTCATCGACAAACTCAACAAGGTGGCGGATGCGCGCGCGGCCGAATTGGAAATCAGCGCCGAAGTGCTGGCGCCGCGCGGTGAAATCAAGGCCATCGCGATGGGCAGGCGCGACACGCATTGCATGTCCGGATGGCGCCGCGCCGAGATCGGCGAGCGGCTGCTGCTCAGCCTAGAGCGCGCTTGATGCTTTCAAACACCGCGGCAACGTCTTCGTCCGCCGCCACGGTCCGCAGCAGACCGGCGTCCGTGTAGTACTGGATCAGCGGCTTGGTCTGCTCGTCGTACACCTGCAGGCGCTTGCCGATGACTTCCTCCTTGTCATCCGCGCGCTGGATCAATTTCGGCTGCGTACCGCAGTGCGCTTCATGGCGGGCGCCGCCCTCGGCAGTGGAATACACGTTGAACACCTTGCCGCAGGACTCGCAGATGCGTCGGCCGCTCAGGCGTTTGAACAGAACCTTGAGATCCAGGTTCAGCAATATGACCGCCTCGAGCGGTGCGTGCAGTTCCTCGAGCAACGCACTCAAGGCTTGAGCCTGCGGAATATTGCGCGGAAAACCGTCCAGAATGAAGCCCTTGGCCGCGTCCGGCTGCGCCAGGCGCGCGCGGATCATGCCGAGTACCACCGCGTCATCGACCAGCTTGCCGGCATCCATGGCCGCTTTGGCACGCAACCCTAAATCCGTGCGCGCGGCGACCGCCTCACGCAACAAATCACCGGTAGACACCTGCGGAATGCCATAGGCCGCAACCAGGCGCGCAGATTGCGTACCCTTGCCGGATCCAGGGGCTCCTAATAGGACTATTCGCATCGGTAATGAGATGGTCAAAGCGCGCTAACCTACCTTCGAGCGCGCCGATCGTCAAACCGGCATGCCGCGCTGTCAAATCAGCTATTCTGCGGCGCTCTTATGAAAACGAATGCTTTCTACGCGCAATCCGGCGGCGTGACCGCCGTCATCAATGCGTCAGCCTGCGGCGTGATCGAAACGGCGCGGCGTTACCCGAATCGGATCAACAAGGTCTACGCGGGGCGGGACGGCATCGTCGGCGCCCTGACGGAAGACCTCATCGACACCAGCAAGGAAAGCGCGGCTACGATTGCGGGCTTGCGCCATACCCCCGGTGGGGCCTTTGGCTCGGCGCGTTACAAGCTCGCCAGTATCGAAAAGAATCGGGCACAGTATGCGCGCCTGATCGACGTGTTCCGTGCGCACAATATCGGCTATTTTTTCTACAACGGCGGCAACGACTCCATGGATACCGCGCAAAAGGTGTCGCAGATCGCCGCGCAGATGGATTACCCATTGGTCTGCGTGGGCATTCCAAAAACGGTCGACAACGACCTGCCGATCACCGATTGCTGTCCGGGGTTCGGATCAGCGGCCAAGTACATCGCGGTTTCGACCCGCGAAGCGGCGCTCGACGTGGCTTCCATGGCACGCACCTCCACCAAGGTCTTCGTTCTCGAGGTCATGGGCCGGCATGCAGGCTGGATCGCCGCCGCCGCCGGTCTCGCGGGCGCACGACCGGGCGATGCGCCGCACCTCATCCTGTTTCCGGAGATCGCCTTCGACCGCGATGCTTTCCTGAAGAAGGTACAGAGTAGCGTCACAAAGTACGGCTACTGCGTCGTCGTGGTGTCGGAGGGCGTGAAAGATACCAACGGTAGATTCCTGGCCGAAGCCGGCACGCAGGATGCCTTCGGACACGCACAACTGGGTGGTGTCGGCCCCGTGGTGGCGCAGCTCACCCAGCAGGCCTTCGGTTACAAGTTCCACTGGGCCGTCGCGGATTACCTGCAACGCTCAGCGCATCACATCGCATCGAAGGTGGACGTGAACCAAGCCTATGCAGTCGGCCAGGCAGCAGTGCGCTTTGCGTTACAGGGTAAGAATGCCGTCATGCCCATCATCGTGCGCAAATCCTCGAAGCCGTATCGCTGGACAATCGGTGAAGCGCCGCTGCACGCCGTTGCAAACCAGGAAAAAAAGCTGCCGCGCAACTTCATCACTGCGGACGGATTCGGCATCACACCTGCCTGCCGCCGTTATCTGTTGCCCCTCATTGGCGGCGAAGGGTACCCTCCGTATCGCCACGGGCTGCCCAACTACGTGTCGCTGAAAGGGGTGCGCGTGCCGAAGCGTCTAGGGACTCCATTCGAAATATAAGTTAAATCCACGGAGACGATTTCAATGACACTCGACAGTTCGCTTTGGCTGGCGATAGGGGCAGGTGTAGTCGCAATAATCTACGGTCTCATCTCGGTTCGATGGATATTGGCGCAGCCCGCGGGCAATGCGCGGATGCAGGAAATCGCCGCCGCCATTCAGGCGGGCGCACGCGCTTATTTAAACCGTCAATACTCGACCATCGCCGTCGTCGGCGTCATTCTGTTCGTCGTCATCGGCCTCGCACTCGATTGGCCCACCGCCGGCGGGTTCGCGTTCGGCGCGATTCTTTCCGGGCTTGCCGGCTACATCGGCATGTACATCTCGGTGCGTGCCAACGTGCGCACGGCACAGGCAGCGTTCGGCGGCATCAATCCGGCGCTCAAGGTCGCCTTTCGCGGCGGTGCCATCACCGGCATGCTGGTGGTGGGCCTTGGCCTCCTGGGTGTCGCCTCCTACTACTTCGTGATGCTGCGCACGCTTAACGACGCGGACGCAGCGCTGCGCTCGCTCGTGGGTCTCGCCTTCGGCGGCTCGCTGATCTCCATCTTCGCGCGCTTGGGTGGCGGCATCTTCACCAAAGGCGCCGATGTGGGCGCGGATCTCGTCGGCAAGGTGGAAGCCGGCATCCCGGAAGACGACCCGCGCAACCCGGCCGTGATCGCGGACAACGTGGGTGACAACGTCGGCGACTGCGCCGGCATGGCGGCCGATCTGTTCGAGACCTACGCCGTCACTCTGGTTGCGACCATGCTGCTCGGTGGCTTGGTCATGACTGACCTCGGCGCGCGCGCCATCATGTTCCCGCTCTCCCTGGGTGCGGTGTCAATCGTGACCTCCATCATCGGCACGTTCTTCGTGTCCGCGCGGCCCGGCGGCAAAATCATGAATGCGCTGTATCGCGGCGTCGGGGTTTCCGCCGTGATCTCGGCCATCGCGTTCTATTTCATCTCGACGTCGATGATGGGCGAACGCGCCATGTCGATCTGGCTCTGTACGCTGGTGGGACTCGGCCTGACGGCGGCCATGATCGTCATCACGGAGTACTACACGGCCACCGAATACGCGCCGGTGCGGCATGTTGCCGCCGCCTCGCAGACCGGTCATGCCACCAACATCATCGCGGGTCTCGGCGTCTCGATGAAGTCGTGCGCACTGCCGGTGATCGCGGTCTGCTTGAGCATTTGGGCGTCCTACCAACTCGAAGGTCTGTACGGCATCGCCATCGCAGCCACGGCCATGCTGTCCATGACGGGGATGATCGTGGCGCTCGATGCCTACGGACCCATCACCGACAATGCCGGCGGCATCGCCGAGATGGCAGGACTCGACAAGAGCGTTCGCGACGTCACCGATCCGCTGGACGCCGTAGGTAACACCACCAAGGCGGTGACCAAAGGCTATGCCATCGGCTCGGCAGGCCTCGCGGCCCTGGTCTTGTTCGCCGACTACACCCATAAGCTGGGCGAAGTCCTGGGCCACCCGACCACCTTCGATCTGTCCAATCCCGCCGTGATCATCGGCCTGTTCATCGGCGGACTCGTGCCTTACCTGTTCGCCGCCATGGCCATGGAAGCCGTCGGGCGCGCCGCGGGAGCCGTGGTAAATGAAGTGCGCCGCCAGTTCCGCGAGATCAAGGGGATCATGGAGGGCACGGCGAAGCCCGACTACTCGCGCGCGGTCGATCTGCTGACGCGCGCCGCCATCAAGGAGATGATCGTGCCGTCACTTCTGCCGATCCTCGTCCCGGTCGTGCTCGTGGTGATCGTCAATTTTCTGATGGGCCCGGGCACCGGCGTGCAGGCGCTGGGTGGTCTCCTGATCGGCACCATCGTCACGGGTCTGTTCGTGGCGATCTCGATGACTACCGGCGGCGGTGCTTGGGATAACGCCAAGAAATACATCGAGGAGGGCCATTTCGGCGGCAAGGGTTCTGACACGCACAAGGCCGCGGTCACGGGTGATACGGTGGGCGACCCCTACAAGGACACCGCCGGCCCGGCCATCAATCCGTTGATCAAGATCATCAACATCGTGGCGTTGCTGATGGTGCCGGTGCTCGGCTAGATGTCGAAATACAGCACGTCCACATTGGGATCGCGTGCGCTGTCCTTTGTCATGACGCGCAGCTCAGGCTCCTTCATCGACACGCGTGAGCGCGGTGGCACGCTGCGCGCAAGAAACACCGAACCGCCCACCACGCTGTCTGCGCCGACCACGGTCTGACCGCCGAGCACGGTGGCATTGGCATAGAGCGTGGAGCCGCTCTCCACCGTCGGATGGCGTTTCTTGCCGCGGATGATAAGGCCGCTCGAGTCGCGCGGAAAGGACAAGGCGCCGAGCGTGACGCCCTGATAGAGCTTCACGCCTTCACCGATATGGGTGGTCTCACCGATCACCACGCCGGTGGCATGGTCGATGAAGAAGCGCGCACCGATGGTGGCGCCGGGATGAATGTCGCAGCCGGTTTTGGAATGCGCCCATTCCGTCATGATGCGCGCCATCATCGGGACACCGAGCTCGTACAGCACGTGCGCAATCCGGTAAACGCTGACGGCCAGCACCCCGGGATACGACAGGATGATTTCGTCTATGTTGAGCGCCGCCGGATCCCCGTCGAATGCAGCCTGCACGTCGCCGATGAGGAGCGCGCGAATCTGCGGCAGACGCTGCAAAAACACTTCGGCCAATTCATGCGCACGCGGTGCGCATTCACCGAACTCGGTCGACAGCGTTTCGCGCTCCCGCCCGTAACAAAGACAGTTCTCCAGTTCGCGCTCGAGCTTCGGCAACAGCGCCGCAACCTTGCCGGAAACATAGGCGTCGAGGTTGTCGGGCCGCAGATCGCGACGCTCGAAATAGCCCGGATACATCAGATCGAGCACCGTATGAAGCACATCCAGGATGCCTTCGCGCGACGGCAGGTAGCGCTGCGAAATGCTGCGCGCCCGCGCATCGCTGAGGTAGCTCTCGAGCAGCCGCGCCGTCAGCTCGTCGAGCACTGCACTCACGTCAGGAGACCGCCTGCATTTTTTCCACTTCCTCGAACATGCCCTCGAACAAGGGCCCCGACAGGTAGCGTTCACCGGCATCCGGCAACACGACCACGATGAGCTTGCCGCGCGCTGCGGGTTCGCGCGCGACGCGCAACGCCCCAACCATCGCAGCACCACAGGAAATGCCGCACAGGATGCCCTCCTCGCGCGCCAGACGCCGCGCCATCTCGATGGCGTCTTCGTTGCTCACCTGCTCGACGCGATCCACCAGCGACAAATCGAGATTTTTCGGCACGAAGCCTGCGCCGATGCCCTGGATCTTGTGCGGCGAGGGCGCCGGTGTCTGCCCTGCCCGCGTCTGCGTGATGACGGGTGAATTCGTCGGTTCGACCGCCACGGTCTGAATGGCCTTGCCTTGCGTATGTTTGATATAGCGCGATACGCCGGTGAGCGTCCCACCGGTGCCCACGCCGGCGACGAAGATGTCGACCTTGCCGTCGGTATCGTCCCAGATCTCAGGTCCCGTGGTCTTTTCGTGAATCGCCGGATTCGCCGGATTCTCGAACTGCTTCAGCAACAGATACTTGCCGGGCTCGGTCGCTGCCAGCTCTTCGGCCTTGGCAATCGCACCCTTCATGCCTTTCGCGCCCGGTGTCAGCACGAGTTTTGCGCCGAATGCCACCAGCACCTTGCGCCGCTCCATGCTCATCGTATCGGGCATCGTCAGTACGCAACCGTAGCCGCGCGCGGCTGCCGCGTAGGCGAGCGCGATGCCGGTGTTGCCGCTCGTCGCTTCGACCACGGACATGCCCGGCTTCAACAGGCCGCGCTCCTCGGCGTCCCATACCATGGCGGCGCCAATACGGCATTTCACGGAATAGGCGGGATTGCGGCCCTCGATCTTGGCCAGTACGGTCGCTCCGCCGCTGGCGTTCAGTCGATTGATCCGCACCAACGGCGTTCGGCCGATGGATTTCGTATTGTCCTCATAGACTTGCATGGTCACCTCGTCTCAAATGGGTTGCTGCGCGCAGGGGCAGGATTTTCCTCCCAAGCAGCCGCCCATTACCAGCCTCATTTGTTATGAGGACCTAGCGGCTGGTTATATGCCGCTCGGCAACATGGGCAGCGGCAGGGGACGTCCGATGACGAAACCTTGCACGAAATCGATGCCCATCGCGATCACGGCGTCGAGGGCGCCCTGATCTTCCACCTGTTCGGCGACGATGCGAAATTTCAGGCTGCGCGATAACTCGATCATGGCGGCGACCATTGCCTGATTGACCGAGTCGACGCCGAGATTCTTGATGAACGAGCCGTCGATCTTGAGATAGTCCATCGGCAACGTCTTCAGGGTCGAAAACGAGCTCAAGCCGCTGCCGAAGTCGTCGAGCGCAAATTCGCACCCCATCCCATGCAGCACCGCGATGAAGCGGTGGGCATGATCCAGATTCGCGACCACCGAGCTCTCGGTGACCTCGAAGCAGATATCCATGGGGCTCGCGCCGGTGTGATCGAAACAGTCCACCACGAATTCGAGGAACTCGGCATCGCCCAGGGTTTGCCCCGAGATGTTGATGGCGACCCGGCGCTCCGGCTGCAAACGCAGACCACCACGCCCGAGGGCAGCAAGCACCGCCTGCACCACCCACCGGTCGACATGCGGCATCAGCCGATAACGCTCGGCGGCGCGAATGAACTCGCCCGAGGGCGGTGCCGGCTGGCCGTGCTGCGCTTCCAGCCGCACGAACACTTCCATCGATGGACCGGTCTGACTGCCGCTGCGCGTGTGCACGATGGGTTGGTAATAAAGCTCGAACTTATTATCGCGCAGCGCTCCCTGCAGCCGTTGCAGCCACATCGTATCGCCACTGTGCCGTGCGGTGGCCTCCTCGCGCGCCGAATACACGTGCACGTGCAGACCACCCTGCTTCTTGGCCACATAGCAGGCCGAATCAGCCGAGCTCATGATGTCCTCGAGGCTGCCCACACCACGACCGATCTCGACCAGACCGATGCTCACGCCGATGCTGAAAATTTTATCCTTCCAGACGAAGCGGTAATCGGCCACCGAACGCACCACGTCATCCGCGATCTGCCGCGCTTTCTCGAGCGGGCAGCCCGACAACAAGAGCGCGAATTCATCGCCGCCGATGCGCGCCGCCGTGTCAGAGTCGCGCACCGCTTCCTTGATCAGCGCGGCTACCTCGCGCAGCATGTTGTCGCCCGCGGTATGCCCACACGTATCGTTGACGGCCTTGAACCGGTCCAGATCGAGATAGCAAAGCGCATGCCCGATGTCACCCGACTGCGCGGAGTCGAGCGCCTCCTGTAAACGGTGCTCGAACTCGCGCCGGTTGACGAGACCGGTCAACGCATCGTGACTCGCCTGATAGGTCATCTGCCGGGTCAGTCCGCGCAGCTCGCTGGTATCGTGCAATACCAGCACCAAACCGACGATTTCCTTGGAGTCCATGCGCAATGGCGTCACGCTGATCTCTACCGAACGTTCGGCACTGGCATCCTGCGGCACCAACACAGCCCGCCGGCCCATGGTCACGCGGCCGCCGGTGGTCAGCGCCTTGCGCACCGGGTCACCGAGCGAATGCCGATCGCTCTCGTCCACCAACGTCGCGACCTCCGCAAAGGTCTTGCCCATCACCTGATCGAAACGCTGTCCGAGCAGAGCCTCCGCCGCATGGTTGACGTAATCGATGCGACCGTCGGCATCCACCGTGATGACGCTTTCGCCCATCGCATCGAGCGTGACCATGGCGCGTGGCCGTGACGGCGGCGGGTCCATCGAGGCCACGGGCAGCATCTCCAGTGCGGTCAACTGCAGCGCCGGCTGATCCGCACTGTCGATGAGCGAGCTGCTCAGCTCGACCCGCGTCACCTGCCCTTTCGGTCCGTTCAGCTCGACCTCGTAGCGCTCCGGGGCCGGCTCACCCGCCAGCCCGCGACGCAGGTTGTTGTCCACCAACTCGACATACTCAGGCCCCACGAAAGCACTCAACGGTTTGCCGATGACCTCATGGGCGGAAGCACCCAGCAGCGCCAGGAAGCGCGCGTTTGCGAACACAATGAGCTTGCGGTGGACCAGGACCGCGTCATTGACCGACTCCACCAGCCGTGCGAACAGCTGCTCACGATCCTTGAGCAAGGCACCGCGCTTCTCGAGACTGCGCCGCAGCTCATCGTAAACACGGGCATGCCGCCGCTTGTACGCTTGTAGCGCGATCAGCCCAACAGCCACTATGGCCGCAGCGATCGACCACACGAACAGCGAAGACAATATCAGCATGAGCCCCTGTAACACCGCTGTGCATGCGACGACCGGACAGGTCGCCACCCGGCGTGTAGGCAGAATAGCGTAAGGGACTCGCCTAACCTGTCGAAATTGACCATAATTCGCAGTCATAACTTCTCGCAGGTGACGATGGATAATCTGGCCGCCCGGCAACAGATGGTTGATCAACAAATACGCACCTGGGAGGTGCTCGACCCGCGCGTGCTCGATGCCCTGTCGCTGGTGCCGCGCGAGGTTTTCGTGCCGCCCGAGTACCGCGAGCTGGCCTTCGCCGACGCACCGATTCCGATGGGGTTCGGGCAGACGATGCTGGCGCCCAAATTTCAGGGCCGCATCCTGCAGGCGGTCGGCGTGATGCGGACCGATTCGGTGCTGGAAGTAGGTAGCGGGTTGGGTTATCTGTCCGCGTGCCTGAGCCTGCTCGGCGCAGCGGTGGAATCCGTCGACATTTACGCGCAATTCACTGCCGCTGCCAGCGCCAATATTCGTGCTGTGCCTGCCGCCAAGGTGAATTTTCAAACGCGTGACGTCTTCGACGCCGCGCCACTCGGACAGTACGACGTCATCGCCGTCACGGGCTCGCTGCCAATCTATGACACGCGCTTCGAACGCGCCTTGAATGTGGGCGGGCGCCTGTTCGTCGTGGTGGGCGCTGCCCCCGTCATGGACGCACAGCTGATCCGGCGCGTGGATGAGAACGAGTGGACCCGCGAGAGCCTGTTTGAAACGGTTATTGAACCACTGATCAACGCGACAGCCGCCCAGAAGTTCGTGTTCTGATGGTCAGGGAACTCACTCCAGCCGAGTTTGTAACGCGGCGCGCGGCAGGCGAGATGATGACTTTGGTGGATGTGCGGGAACCCTGGGAGGTTCAGCTTGCGCCGGCGCCGACCGATTTCGTGCATATCCCGATGGGCGACATCAGCGCGCGTTTGAACGAGCTCGATCCGAATGCGGAACTGGTGGTGTTATGCCGCTCTGGAGCACGCAGCGGACAGGTAGCCGCGTTCCTGGACAGCCGGCGCTTCAAGTCCGTGGCCAACCTCGCCGGTGGCATCCTCGAATGGTCGCGCACCCTGGACCCTTCCATCCCGCAGTATTGACGGCGCTGCGGCAATAGGTGATATAGTTATATACAACACTATATAAGCCGCCCCATGTCGCGAATTTACGTTACCTGTTGTCTTCTGTTGTGCACTGCCGCGGCGCCGGCGGCGGATCTGTTCGCGGTCTACCAACGCGCCCTGCAGAACGATCCGCAGCTGCGTGAAGCCGAGGCGACCCGACTGGCGACGCTCGAAGCGAAGCCGCAAGCCCTTGCGGCGCTGCTGCCGCAACTCAGCGGCAACGGCACGATTTCACGCGAACGTGACAGCGGCATTTCCAACCAAACGCAGGCAGTGGTGTTACCGCCGTGTGCCGATGGTGCCACGGCGCTGCCCGGCGGATCGTGCGCGGGCCCGGGCGATCCCACGACCGCATTCGCGAGTTTTGCCTTCCAGGGCCGCACCACGACCACGGTGCATCACTACACGGTGGAGTTGCGCCAGAGCCTGTTTCGATGGGAGAACTGGGTGGCACTGGCCCGTGCTGACCACCAGGTCGCGCAAGCCGAGGCCGATTACCAGGCAGCGCAGCAGGATCTCATGGAGCGCGTGGCGCAGCGTTACTTCGATGTGCTCGCCGCGCAGGACACGGTCGAGGCCCAGCAATTTGCACTGGAATCCGTCACCCATCAGCTCGATCAGGCGGAGGCACGCTACAAGATTGGCCTGATCGCGATCACGGACGTCGAGGAAGCGCGCGCCTCGCACGACTCCACTGCCGCAGCCGTGATCGCCGCCAAGCGCACCCTGGCGTCGACGCTCGAGCTGCTGCGCGAGATCACGGGCGATCTGTTCGACACGCTGGCCCGTCCCATCGAGCCATTCGAACTCGCGAACCCGGATCCGGCCAGCGAGGATCGCTGGGTCGACATGGCCCTGCAGCAGAATCTGTCGCTGGTCTCGAGTCGCCTGGCCGCCGACATTGCGCGCGAAGACGTCAGCGCGACACGCGGTGGTCACTACCCCTCGCTCGACCTGGTCGGCAGCTACGGCAAGTTGCATAATGACGGCGTCAACGTGTTCCCTGACGGCAGCCCCGCCGGCGGCGCGCTGCTCGATCAGAATCAGCGTTCGATCGGTATTCAGCTTACCTTCCCGCTCTATTCAGGCGGTTCGGTGTCCTCACAGATACGCCAGGCGACCTACCAACATCGGGCTGCCAAAGAACGACTCGAGCGGGTTGCTCGTCAGACCGAACACGATGCGCGCGACGCCTACCTCGGCGTTCTTTCCGAAATTTCGCGTGTCAGGTCGCTGCGGCGGGCGGTGGAGTCGAACATGACGGCGCTCAAGGCCACCGAGGCCGGCTACGATGCGGGCACCCGCACCGCCGTCGATGTGCTGCAATCGCGGCAGCAATGGGTGCAAGCCCAGACCGACTATGCACACAGCCGCTATGACTACATGATCAACGTCATCAAACTGCAGCAGTCTGCCGGCGCGCTGACGGAACAGAGCATGCAGAACATCAACGCGCTGTTGCGCGATCAGCCGCCGCTAGCGCCGGTTCGATGAGCGCGAGCACGCGCTGCACGGCGCCGCGGTTGGCCCTGATCAATGCCACACCGGCATCGCCCATCCGGGTGGCCGCCGCCGCATCGCCCAGCAGCTCGTGCAGCGCTGCCGCCAGAGCGCCGGCGCTCGAGACCGTGCGCAGCGCGCCGCAGGACTGCAGCAGCGCCGCGACGTCACGGGTATTCTCCGTGTATGGGCCGCTCAACACCGGCCGCGAAAGCGCCGCGGGTTCGAGCAGGTTGTGGCCGCCGATCGGCACCAGGCTGCCGCCGACGAAGGCCACGTCGCCGGTGGCATAAAGCTGCATCAGCTCGCCCAGAGTATCGCCGAGTAGTACTTGCGTGCCGGCCAGCGGCCGCTCGCCACGGCTGCGCCGCACGCAAGTGAAGCCGCGCTCCGCTACCAGTGCCGCGACCTGGTCGAAGCGGTCCTGGTGCCGCGGCACGAGCACCAGCAACGCAGCGGGATCCGACTCGCGCAATTTTGCATGCGCCGCCAGCACCTCATCCTCCTCGCCGGCGTGCGTCGAGCCCGCGACCCAAACACGGCGCGCGCCCCACGCCGCACGCTCCTCGCGCCCGGCTTCCACGGCACTTGCATCGATGACGAGATCGAATTTCACATTGCCCACCACGTGCGTGGCGCGCGGCAACGCGCCCAATGATTCGAAGCGCCGCGCGTCGGCCGCGGTCTGCGCAGCCACCGTGACGTTGGTCGTGAAGATGTCGCGAAACAATCTGCCGAAGCCGGCATAGCGCTGCGCCGAGCGCAGCGTGATGCGCGCGCTCACGATCACCACCGGCACGCGCTGCTGCAGGCAGGCGTGATACAGGTTGGGCCAGAGTTCCGTCTCCATGATGAGCGCCGCGCGCGGTGCCGCCCGCTCGAGCAACCGGCGCATCGCTCCCGGCGTGTCGTACGGCAGGTAGCGTACGTCGGCCGTGTCGCCGAACCGGCGCAGCGCCAGCGCCCGGCCCGCCGGAGTCGCGGTCGTCAGCAGCATGCGGCAGGTCGGATAGCGCGCCTGCAACGCGCGGATCAGCGGCTCCGCAGCGTTCATTTCGCCGAGCGACACCGCGTGCAGCCACACGCGAAAGCCGTCGCACACCACCTCGCCGAGTGCGGCGCCGCCGCCCCATCGCTCACGCAGTCCTTGCCAATAAAGGCGCTCACGGTAGCCGCGCCAGAGGAGAACCATGAGTGCAAACGGCAACCCGAGGCGGATGAGCCACGAGTACAAAGTCCGCACGGCTATGCGGCGTCCACGTGCAGATACCCCGTCAGCAGCGCCTCCCACGCCTGCGTCGAGAAGCGCTCTGCCGGCAACTGCGCCGCAATCTTGTGAAGCGAACGATGCAGGCGCGCCATATTGGCGGCCGCGAAATAGCGATTCGCATGCTGCCGGCCGCGATCGAAGTCGATGACATATACCGCGCCGCCCGGGGTCAGCAAAATGTTGTGCGCATTCAGATCCGCATGTTCGACGCCGGCATGATGGAAGCGCGACAGTACGGCGCCGATGTGCCGCCACTGACCATCCTGCAACGGGGCCACGGCGAGCGCGGCGCTCAACGGCACGGCGTCGACGATCCGCGCCGTGATGAGATCACAGCGATAGGTCAGGACGCTGCGCCGGTACCAGGCTGCCACCGGTTGTGGCACCGGCAAACCTTGTGCATGCAGCGTGTGGAGCAGCCGCGCCTCGCTGAACGCCCGCACGGACCGTTCGCCCATCCACAGGTAACGATCTCGAGACAGGGTTGCCGCTTGGCCGCCGCGCTGAAAGCGGCGCAAGACCCAGGGTTGCTGCGGCGAGCCCACGAACCAGGCCGCTCCGCGTCCTGCAGGCGTCGCATCGAGCTCACCGCGGGCCGACCAGAACTGCGGATCGAACAGGCTTTCCTCGACGCCCAGCAACGGATTGCCAAGGTAGCTGGGATCGGCCAGCATGATGCCCGTGGCGGTGGCTATGCGCTTTAATTCTGTCTGCATTCTGCGGCTCTCGGCGATCGGCGATACCTGTCACGCGCTCGCCCTGCTGCGTGCGCTACAGGCGGCGTGGCCGCATGCGCGTTTTACCTGGATCATCGGCACCGTCGAAGCCAGGTTGATGTCGGTCATCGCACCAGAGGTTGAGTTTATCACCTTCCACAAGCGTGCGACCTTGCGCGAGTTGCTCCGTCTGCGCCACAGCTTGCGCGCGCGGCGCTTCGACGTGCTCCTCGACCTGCAGCTGTCGATGCGTGCGAGCCTCGTCAGCACGCTGGTGCAAGCCCCCGTCAAACTCGGCTTCGACCGCCGCCGGGCGCGCGAGCTGCAGTGGTGTTTCACCAATGCGCAAGTCGCGCCGCGCGTGAACGAGCACGTGCTCGACTCGTTCATGGGCTTCGCTCGCGCCTGTGGCGTCGAACCCGGGCCGCCGCGCTGGGCGCCCGAGTTGCCGAAAGGGGCACTCGATTACGCCGCCGGCATCATCACCGATGCGCAGCCCACGATACTGATCAGCCCCTGTTCGAGTCACGTGTTGCGTAACTGGTCCGCGCAGCGCTACGCCGCGGTGGCCGACTACGCGGCCGAGCAGCTCGGGCTGCGCGTCGTGCTGGTTGGTGGCCGCAGTGCCGTCGAAGCCGACACCGCCGCTGCCATCAAATCCGCCATGCGCACCCGCGCGCTCGATCAGGTGGGCCAGGACACGTTGCCACAACTGCTCGGCCTCATGTCCAAAGCGACCGTGCTGTTGACGCCTGACTCGGGTCCCGCACACATGGCAGCGATGGTGGGATTGCCGGTGCTCGGGCTGTACGCCGCAACCAATCCGGCGCGGGCAGGCCCTTACTTGAGCCGCGAATGGTGCGTGGACAGGTACGATGCCGCGGCGCGACGCTACTTGCGCAAGCCGGCAGCTGCGATACCCTGGACCACCAAGATCGAGCGGCCCGGCGTCATGGATCTGATCGAGGTCTCCGCCGTGAGCGAGCGGCTCGAGGCACTGATGGCACGGCAGCGCATGCGTTAAAATACGCCATGACTGAAATCACGGTACCCGTGTCACCGGGCGAACTGCTCGATAAGATCACCATTCTGCGCATCAAATCGAAGCGCATGACCGACGCCGCCAAACTCGAGAATGTACGTGCCGAACTCGACGCGCTCGAGTCCGTCTGGTCGCAATCCGCCTACGCGCAGTACGACGTCGCCGCCGACGTCGCGGCCTTGCTCGCTGTCAACGAGCGCCTCTGGGTGATCGAAGACGACATTCGCGCCCAGGAACGGCGCAAGGATTTTGGCGCCGAATTCATCCGCCTCGCACGCGCGGTGTACGTGGAGAACGACGAGCGTGCGGTCATCAAGCGGCGCATCAATACGACCCTCGGCTCGAGCATCGTCGAAGAGAAGTCTTACGCCGACTACAAAGGCTAGCGGCCCGAGCGTCGCATCAAGGACCGGTCGGCTCGACGTCGCGATTGGGATCGAGCATGCGCACGCCGCCATCCGGCACGCGTTTCAAGGTGTACTCAGCACCGCAATAGGAACATTTCGCCCAACCGGTGTGCTCGATCGCGAGGTAAACCCGCGGGTGCGAGTTCCACAGATACATGTTCGGCATGGGACAGGATAGCGGCAGGTCGCTCATACCGACCGTATAACGATGCTGCGCGTTGGGCTGAATCAATTCTGGCATCGTCGCATCACTCCACCGTGCTCGAGAAACCGCGTGCGCGCAACAGTCCTTCGATGTTCGGATCAGCGCCGCGAAAACGTCGGTATGCCTCCTGCGGATCGATGCTGTTGCCCACCGCCATGATCTCATCGTGCAGACGCTTTGCAACGTCTTTGTCGTAGGGGCTGCCCGCTTCCGTGAAGGCGTTGAAGGCATCATGATCGAGCACTTCCGCCCACAGGTAGCTGTAGTAGCCTGCCGAGTACGAATCGCCCGCAAAAATATGCTGAAAATGCGGCGGGCGGTGTCGCATCGCCACTTCTTCGGGCATCCCGAATTCAGCCAAAGTCCGACGCTCGAACTCCTGCGGATCGATGCGCGCCGTGCCGGCCAGATGCATCTTGAGGTCCATCAATGCTGACGCCAGATACTCCACCGTTCCAAAGCCCTGGTTGAAGGTGCTGGCGCGTTTGATCTTATCCACCAACGCCGGCGGGATCGACTCACCGCTTTCATGATGGAGCGCAAAGCGCGACAACACTTCTGAGGTGGCGAGCCAGTTCTCGTTCAGCTGCGAGGGAAACTCCACGAAATCGCGTACCACGGCCGTGCCCGCCATGGAGGGGTAGCGCACTCGTGAGTTGAGTCCATGCAGCGCGTGGCCAAACTCGTGGAACAAGGTGACGGCATCGTCCCAGCTGATCAGGATCGGGCTGCCGGTCTGGTCTTTGACGAAGTTGGTGTTGTTCGACACGATAGGGGAGACCTCGCCGTCGAGCTGGTGCTGACCGCGGTACTCGCTCATCCAAGCACCCGAACTCTTGCCGGCGCGCGCGTACGGATCGAAATACCAATAGCCCACATGACGGCCAGCCTGGGTGACCTCCCAGACACGCACGTCCGGGGTCGCCACCGGCACACCCTCGACCTGGCCGAAGTCAAAGCCGTACAACCGCCCGGCGCTCCAGAACATCCCCTCGCGCAATTTCTCCAACTGCAGAAAAGGCTTGACCTGGTTCATGTCGAGGTCGTACTGCGCCTTGCGCACTTTCTCCGCGTAATAGCGATAGTCCCAGGCAGCGATGGTGATACCCGCGCCCTCCGCGTCGGCCACCGCCTGCATCGATCTGACTTCTTCGCGTTCGCGTGCCACGGCCACCGGCCACACCTGCATGAGCAGCTGCATTGCAGCCTCGGGAGTCTTCGCCATGCTGTCCTCGAGACGCCAGTGTGCATGCGTGGCATACCCCAGAAGGCCCGCGCGCTCCGCCCGCAGCGCCAGAATTTCGGTGACGAGATGCTTGTTGTCGTGCGCGTTGCCGTTATCGCAACGGCTGTAATAGGTGCGCCAGACTTGCTCCCGTAAATCGCGCCGCGAAGAATAGGTGAGAAACGGGTCCATCGATGACCGTGTGTTGGTGACCGCCCACACATTCGGATGGCCGAGTTCGACCGCCGCGGAACGCGCCGCCGCACGCACCGAGTCCGGCAAACCGGCGAGGTCGCGCTCGTTCTCGAGATAGAGGACGTATCCAGCCTCGTCAGCGAGCAGGTTTTGGCTGAAGTTCGCATACAGGCTGGCGAGTCGCTGATTGATTTCGCCGACGCGCAGTTTTCCGGCCGCGTCGAGTCGGGCGCCCGCGCGTACGAATTGCTGGTGGTACAACCAGCAAAGTCGCTGTTCGACGGCGTTCAATGCGCCGCGCGTCTCGTACACGCTCGCGATGCGCTGATAAAGGGCCGTATTCTGATGAATCTTGTCGACGAATGCGGCAAGCTTGGGCTGCATCTCGCGCTCGACGGCCTGGAACTCACCGGTGTTCATGGTGGATGACCAGACGCCATAAATCGCTTCCACGCGGCGCAAGGTGCGACCCGTGCGTTCCATCGCCACGATGGTGTTTGCAAAAGTCGGGGGCGCGCTGCAGTTCGCGATCGCATCCACCTCCGCGAGATTTTCCTGCATAGCCGCTTCGAGCGCCGGTTTGATATCGGCCACGCGCACCTTGTCGAACGGCGGCATCCCGCCATGTACGCCGGACCAGACGGCCAGCAATGGATTCTCCAATTCACTCTCCCTCATCGAATGATTTTGACACGTCATGCAAAGGTTGCCTGCCAGATTCGGCGCACGGTGGCGCGGCATTCGGCATACGGAGCAGCATCTATCACTTGCGCGCCTTCGATCTCCAGCGACAAATGATGCAAAACACGTCGATATTCGATATAGATTTCGGTCAATCGTTGTGCCGTATCTGCATCGAGCGCGCGCACGGCGGCGAGCCCTTCGAGCTGCCGCACGTTGTCTGTGTACGTCAGCAGTTCCGGGTGATGCTGCGCCTGGGCCAGCACGTGGTACTGCACCAGGAACTCGACGTCGGCGATTCCACCTGCATCTTGCTTGATATCGAACCGATCTTTCGAGCCGTGCGAGAGTTCGCGGCGCATGCGTTCACGCATCTGCGCAACCGCCGTGCGCAACTCGTCACGCCGCACCGCATGCGTCAGCACGCGGCGCCGGGCCGCCTCAAACGCCGTGCACAACGTTGGGTTGCCGGCTATCGCCCTGGCGCGCAGCAGCGCCTGATGTTCCCAGGTCCACGCCTCTTCCAGTTGGTACTGTTCGAATGCGTCGATGCCGGTCATGAGGAAGCCGCTCTTGCCATTGGGCCGCAAGCGCATGTCGACTTCGTAGAGTCGTCCCGCCGCCGAATGCATGGTGAGAAGGTGCACGATGCGTTGCCCGAGACGCAGCAGAAACAGGCCGTTATCGAGGGGCCGATCGCCGCGCGTCGTCTGCAGAGCACCCCGCGAGTCGTGCAGGAAGACGAGATCCAGATCGGAGCCATAGCCGAGCTCGAGACCACCGAGCTTGCCGTACCCAGCTACGGCAATGCTGACAGGCCGCATCTCGTCTGCATGCTCGCCGCAGACCGGTATGCCGTAGAGCGCGGTCACCTGGTCCCAGGCGAGTCGCGTGCAGCGTTCGACGATGAGCTCTGCGATGTCGGTCAGGCGGTCGCTGACGCGCATCAGGGGCAAGCGCGAGGTCAGATCCGCAAGCGCGACCTTGAACACGGCAATTTTCTGGAACTGACGCAGCGCTTCAGCCTGGCGCTCGTCGTCTGCCGCCGGTACGCGTTCGGTCCGCGCCGTCAATTCGGCCAGAAAGGCGGCGCGCGACGGCAGCTCATCGAATGCCTTGGCATCGATCAGCTCGTCGAGCAACAGCGGGAAGTCCGCGATCTGGCGCGCCAGAAAGCCACTGATGGCGCATATCTCCACGAGACGCCCGAGCGCGGCCGCCTGCTCGTTGAGCAGCGCCAGATAGGAAGAGCGCGCGCCGATGGCTTCGATGACACGCATCACCCGCGTCACCACCACGGCCGCTTCGGCATGCGCTGCGGTGGTTACCAACAGCCGTTGCAAAATGCCATGAATGCGTCGATGGCCGGCCTCATCGAGCCGCCTGTACGCCGCTGACGCCGAATAGGTGCCGAGCAGTCCCGCAACGGCGCTCGCATCCCCTTCGCCGAATCCCAGCTTGAGCACTTCGGCGCGAATGTCGACGCCGGGTAGCTCCAGCCATGCCGCACCGGCTTCTTTTTCACTCCGAGCCAGGTGCGGCGCGCCGAACACCTGCGCATCGAACAGCCGCGCGACATCGTTCCGCGCGCTCTGAATCGCCGTCGCAGCCTGCTCCCACTGCTCGTAGCCCATGTTGAGCGCGACGCGAGCGCGATCCGCGGCGTCTTCGGGGAGGGTATGCACCTGTGCATCACGGATCATCTGCACGGCGTTTTCTGCCTTGCGCAACACCCGATAGGCGGCGCCGAGCTGCACGATCTCGTCGGCATCGATCAGTTTTGACGTCGCCAGCAACGGCAGTACCTCGAGCAGACTCGCATTCTGCAACCGCCGGTCGCTGCCGCCGCGTACCAGTTGCAATGATTGGACGATGAATTCGATTTCGCGAATGCCGCCCGTACCGAGCTTCAGATGCTGGTCGAGATCACGCCGCTCGACCTCGCGCTCGATCAAGTCTTTCATGCTGCGCAACGACTCGAACACGCCGAAGTCCAGGTAGCGACGGTACACAAAAGGCCGCACTGCCCCGGCGTACAGCTCGGCGTAGTGTTCGCCGCCGACGATGGGCCGCGCCTTGATCCAGGCATATCGTTCCCAATCCCGGCCGTGCTCCTGAAGATAGTCCTCCAGTGCCGCGCTGCTCACTGCGAGGGCGCCGCTGTCGCCGAAAGGCCGCAAACGCATGTCGACCCGGAACACAAAGCCATCGTCGGTACGCTCGTCCAACAGGCGAATCACTTCACGGCCGAGCCGTTCGAAGTATTCGCCACCTTCGATGACGCGCGGACCGCTGGTCTCGCCTACAGGCGGATACAAAAAAATCAGGTCGACGTCGGAGGAGAAATTCAGTTCGCGCCCCCCTAGCTTACCCATGCCGATGACCGTCAGGCTCTCGTCTCCCGGCGGCGCCCCAAACGTGATCGCGAGAATGCGCTGCGCCGCCGACATCGCCGCGCGGATGCAGCCATCAGCGAGATCGGACACTTCTTGCAAGGTGACCCCGAGATCCGCCCGGCCGGCGATGTCGCGCCAGGCAATGCGCAGCAACGCGCGGCGCCGCCACTCGCGTAACACGGGCTGCGCCTGCAAGCTGCTGCCGGTTGCCGCAACGCGCACCGCATACTCGGCATTTGCGGTCCCTGCAGCGCCGTTCGCATCGTGGGCAACGAACCATGCCAACGCGCCCGGATCCTGAATCAACGCGGCCGCCACGAACTCGCTGCCCGCCACCACCCGCTCGAGTTCGGTACGGTGTTGGGATGACAACTGCCTGCGAGCGGAGTCGAGCGCAGGGACGGTTGTCGCGCGCTCCGCCCAGCGCTCGACCGACGCGCGCAGCAGCGGCGGTATCATGCGCGCAGCGCGACGAAGAAGAGACGCGGGAACGGCAGCAGCACGGTGCCGTCGGCGCGTGTCGGATAATGCTCGGCGATGGCCGCGGTGTAACGTTCGAGATAGTGCTCGCGCTCGACTGCATTGAGCGGCGCGAGGAACGGTCGGAGGCCCGATCCCTTGAACCAGTCGACGATGGCGGTCGCGCCACCTCGCAAGACGTGATGATAGACCGTGTACCACAGGTCGACGCGCACGCAGCCCGCTTGCAGCAGGTCGTAATACCATACAGGCGCGGCGATGGCGGTGCGCGCTGCCACCGCTTCTGTCAGCTTCGCGGACCACGGACCCGCGGCCGCCAACTCGCGCATCAGACTGTGCGCAGGCGTCTGCAGATTGTCGGGCATCTGTACCGCCAACGCCCCGCCGGGCCGGAGCTTGCCCAACAGTCGCGGCAAGAGAGATGCGTGATCCGGAATCCACTGCAATACCGCGTTGGCGAGTATCACGTCGAAAGGGCCGGCGTCATGCCACGACGTCACGTCGCCAACGCTGCAGACCACCCCGGGCAACCGGCGCCGCGCCGCATCGATCATGTCTTCGGAGGAATCAAAAGCGGCGATCGTCGCATCCGGAAAACGCGCCGCCAACACTTCGGTCGAGTTGCCGGGTCCGCAGCCAACGTCCACTGCACGGCGCACCGGCAGCGCCGGAATGGCCGCAATCAGGTCGTGCACCGGTCGCGTGCGTTCATCTTCGAATGTCGAGTACTGCCGTGCCGACCAGCTCATGGAAGCATTTTCGCACAGGGCGGTCAGTCCTCATCATTGCCATGCGCATCCGGTGGATAGGCGTAGACCGCATCCACCGGCGGTAGCCGCGCCCGGCCCGGCGTGCCAAGGTGCGGACTGACTTGCAGATGGGTGATGGCGCTACCCTCGGCCCAGATCACCATCTCCATTTCCCGACCGTCGTCCAGGCGGCCGAGCGCTCCGGCGACGATGACGCTGTCGCGACCCTCGCTGCCGAAATCGAGCGACCCATGCAAGGAGTCGCGGACGATGAGGGCGTCGAGGTCGCGAAGCAACGCTTCAGTCAGCACCGGATCCGCGCCTGTCTCGATGACACGCCTGACAAGCGCGATTTCATCCGGGCTGATCGGACGGGGAGGCGGACGTCGGCGCGACATGCGGCGGAGCATAACCGCAGTCGCGGCTGCGGCGGATGCGCATATCCGGCCCAAATCGTCAGATTCGCGTCTTTACTTCCCGGCGCTATAAAGGCGCAAGCTTTCGGGCGCTCGATGCTGTGCAATCAGGGTGTCGATGAGCTGATTGCGAAAGCCCAGGAGGCTCACTTCGTTGAGCGGATGCTTGCGCAATGCACCCACCTCGGCGGCCGTGAAGGGCTTGGTATGCTTGGGCGTGCTGTTACCGGCGATGGTGAACACCATGTAGTTCAGTATATTGGCGAGATCCGCGTCCGAGGCTGTGTAGAACGCCACGTTTGGCAAGCGCACCAGATAAGCGCGGCCGTCAGGAACGCTTAGGAAATACCCGACCTGGTCACGCAGATCCGGCACCAGCTTCGAGTTTGAGACGCCCTGCTCGCCGTGGCAGCCACCGCACCCCAGCAGATATTCGCTGTGCGCATCGGCATTCGCCCATGCGGCTGTCAGCAGGCAACAAGCGAACAGCAGCAGGCGGATCACGGAATGATTTTCGAGGCGAGTAACGATTTACGCTCGGCCTGCACGTCGTCTGCGGATTTCGGCGCGCCGGTGCGACCTGCAGCGACTTCGTCCGCCGTGAACAATGCGGGCTTCTTCGCAGGCGCATCACCCAGCGTCTGCACGTAATTCAGAATGTCGGCCACCACATCGGCGGGGATCGAGGCGGCGAACGGCGGCATCAGACCATATATCGGCTGCCCATCGACGACGATGTTGCCGAGCATGCCATAGGTGAGCACATCGACCAGATACACGCGTCCCTTGGGACTCGTGCTGATGGCGGCGACCCGCCCGGCCAGGCGCGGAAACTGGCCCGGTATGCCCGTACCCGCGGCCTGATGGCACAGCGCGCAGTTCTGTTGAAACGCGGCAGCACCGTCACCCGCCTGCGCCGTGGCTGTGCCCATAGCCATGGCCAATATCAACAGCAATTGCCTAATTGGCGGTCCCCACCAACGCTGCCGTGGAACAATGGTATGAGGCAGATGCATTGCCGAAGCACCAGATTATGTCGTTATTGAGCTGCGCGCGGTATTGCGGCAACTCACGATCCACGGCATGGCAATCGCATTCCTTATCCGCCTGGCACGCCGGCTTGCCGCAGCAATCGCGATATGCGATCACGTACGAGCGATTGTCCTCGGGATTGAGGCAGGTGCCGATCCACGAGATGGGTGATGGCTCCGAACCGGCAGGACAGGTGTGCACGCCGCCGCCGCAGCAACTGCACAGGACCCCGTCAATGGCGCAATACCGCCAGTAGTTGCACTTGTTCGAATCCTTCGCCTGCGCGTGGCGTTCGAAATCGGTTTTCGGCGGACTGACGGCGGCGGTCGCGCGGGCGACCGGTAGCAGCGGGAAAACCGGTGCTGCGGCGATCACGGTGCCAAGCTTCGACAGAAAGCTGCGCCTCGAGGTAAAGCCCGCCAACCGGCGCGTAAAGCGCTCGCTGAATTTATCGAACGGCGACTTCGGCACGCGAACTCTCCTGCTGTGCTTTCAAATAGGACTGGATGGTGGAATAGCCACTTTCCTTGGCCACGATCAGGCTTTCGAAATGTTCCCGGCTGTTGACCAGACCCTTGGCCGCTATCACGCCGCCCTCATCCAGTAGCACTGCATACGGCAGCTTATCCACCCGATAGGTCATGCCCACTTCCGGGCCATTGATGAAGCGCCGTTCGTCGAGCGCGAAGCTTTCCATCAGCTTGCGCTGCTCGGCCGCCTCGGCATCACCGACGAACAGCACTTCGAGGCGTTCGCTTTTGGCGAAATCCTTGGCGATCGGAATCAGTTTTTTGCAGATGGGGCAGGTGGCCGATACGAACAGCATCAGCAGCGCCTTGCCCGGCGCCAGCGCCCCGCCCACGGTGATCGAGTTGCCACCCATTGCATGCACCTCGACGCGCGGTGATTGTTCGCCGACGCCGGGCCCGGCGCCGTGCATCAGCGCGCCGGCCGGTGCGACGCGTTCGTGCAGCACGCCAACCTGTCGCGCGAGCGCGAGGATCGCGATGCCCTGAATGATGACCACTGCCCAAAGCAGCGCGTGCGAAATGAACTCTGCCGTCATGATGAACGCCCCCGACGCAGGGCCGGTACGGCCCACAACGTATTCAAACACTGGAAAACGATAAACAAGGCCGCACCGCTCATCACCCCGCTGACCCACATGCGTCCCGTCGCGGGTCCGCCATCGGCAGCGGCGCAGGCCGCCAGGATCACGATCATGACGAGATTGCGCGCCACCAGTGACCAACGCAGTGTCTGCTTGAGCGCAGAACTGAAACAACCGCAGTCGATGTCGCGCCGGCCGCGCACGATGTTCACGCCCATCGCGGCGGCGAACAGTCCGAGCAGCACCGCGGCGCCGGTTTCGGGAATCGGCGCGGCCAGCGTCACCAGCGCCACGGCCAGCAGCAATTCGAGCGGCGGCAGAGTATAGGCGAGCGGCCGAACCAGCACCTCGGGCACGATGCGGTAATTCGCCACGACACCTTCGAATTCCGCCCAGTGACGCATCTTGCCGACGGCGGCGACCGCAAATACCAACGCGACGAACAGGCGCACTGCAATGAAGACTTCGCCGTACATCTACGTGCCCGGCACGATAGCGACCGCGCCTTTGAGGTGCTCGAGTTTCTTGACCTCTTCGCCCGTGTCGGCGTCGAGGATCACATTGCCGCCTGTCTCGGCGGGAAGGATGATCTGGGGCTTGTCTTTTTGCGTGACGGCGATGCTCTTGATCGGGCCTTCCGGCGTCTGCGGCGATGCATAGCGCGCAATCACCGCATGCGTCTTCAGGTTGACGACCCAGATCTCGGTGGCGCCCGTGATGTGTGACCAGTAGTTGCCAGGGTGCATGAGTACGAACAGTCGATCGCTGCGCTTGTGCCACGCGATGGGCTGCACCCCGCCCGGCCGCCATGCCAGTTCATCGACACCGGTGCCGGCGCGCTTTTGACCCGCCGCTTCCTGCAGTGACCAAGGCTTGTCGATCACCGGCTCCGCACCGAGCTTCACGGTGTAGATCAGCCCGGTGTACGTCATGAACACCGCGGTATTGGTGGTGTGGTCGATCAGGCTGTTATCGAAAATCGGATCATTATTGGCGTCGAAGAACGGTTTGGAATGCGTGATCTGCGGCGGACCCCCTTCCGGCATGGTGATGGTGGCGAGCGAGCCATCACCACAGAGAGAAGATACACCCTCCTCGCCCCAGGCGAACACCATCGCGCAACCCGGTGTCTCGATGGAGGCACCGACTGTCTGAGTCGCAAGGTTCACGTAGAGCACCGAACCTGCCGGACGCATGTTGTAAATATAAGCCCGTTTGCCGGACGAGCTTATGTCGAGATTGCGCAACTTGTATCCCACCAGCGCCCGACCCGGGAGTTCGATTTCTTTCAGAAGATGCAGCGTCGTCGAATCGTAGATCGAAAAAAGGTCGAGGCGGGCGCCGCGATTGCCATGCGTGAAAACAGTTTCGGTGATGTAGATGCGCGAGTCGTCCGGCGAGAGCGCGAGATTGCCGTCGTGCCCCACCGGCACCTGGCCCTCGATTTTCTCCGCGTCCGCGTCGTAGATGACGATGCTGGATCCATAGCCCATATTGAAGAAACGATGCGGGCCCGCCGGCGGCAGCGTGGCTTCATCACTGATTTCGGGCTTGAGCGCTTCTTTCTGGGTCGGCGGCGGAGGTGCCGCAAAGATGGAAACTGAACAGAACGTCAATAGCAGGCCGCAAGCAGCGCCAATCTTCTTCATCGACATATGAGCCTCGCGCGAACATCCCTTTGGAAAGGAGCGCTTCGACGGGTCGCGCGCTTTGCATTCGATCCTACAACATCGAAATCAGTGTCGCTAATCTTTCATTTTTAGTGCGCGTTGCGCGGGCCGGCGCACCGTCGCGGACCACGGCGGATCAACATTGGCGCGATCTTGTTCAGCCGAGATACACAGGAAAACCCCGAGACTTCACGGTACTCCATGGTCATTCTGTATATTTAAACAGTATGTCTACAGGACTCGCAAACACGGCTGTCACCCATCGGGCAGGCGAACGCATGGACTACGGTTTAAGGACGGCGAGAGTTGCCGCGGAAACGTCACCAAGCCTGACTCATGTCACTTGAGTGCGTCAGGCAATTCGTCTTTGAGGTGACGCACCGCATAATCGATGGCGTGATTCCAACTCGCATCGTTGTCGCCGCGAAAATCGTATGACTTGCGTGTCACGATGTCGCCGCTGCGCACATCGTGTATCTCGTAGGTCAGGCTCAGGATCAGCCCACTCACCCGGTCTACCCAGGCCACCAGCGTGAGGTCGGTCTTCAAAGCTTTGCCGACTTCCAGATCGCAACCGTTGCATTCGTGCAGGAATCGTTGTTGCGCCTGCAGACGGGAGATCACATCCCGCGCCGGGGTCAGATCAACAACGTTGAACAGCCCGGTCTTCTTCAGGTCGTCCCGCAAGCGATCACTCTCGAGTTTGAGTCGCGCGGCATGTTCGGCATCGAAGTCCGGGCCGCCCGTGTCGCCGGCGAGTTCGAGGTCGAGTACGGCGATGCTCTTGGGGGCCGCCTGCGAAACGGACGCCCCGAAGGCCAGCAGGAGAACGCCTAAAAAGGCCGTAAGTTGGTATTTCATGAGATCTGGTTGCCTTTCATAACTTGATGTTAAAAAAAAAGAGCGGACCCGAAAGCCCGCTCTTCTTCTTCGACACGATTACCGGTTGGCCGGTAATTACATGTCCATGCCGCCCATACCACCCATGCCGCCGCCCGGGGCGCCGTGGTTGTGCTCTTCTTCCTTCGGCGTCTCGGCAATCATGACTTCCGTTGTAAGCAACAGCCCTGAGACCGAGGCCGCGTTCTGCAATGCCAGACGCGTCACCTTGGTGGGATCCAGAATGCCCATTTCGATCATGTCGCCGTACTGACCCGTCGCGGCGTTGTAGCCGAACGTGCCCTTACCCTCGCGCACCCGATTCAGCACCACTGCCGCATCTTCGCCGGCGTTGGTCACGATCTGACGCAACGGCTCTTCGATCGAACGCGCCAGGATCTTGATGCCGGTCGTCTGGTCTTCGTTATGGCCGACCATCTTGTCGATGGCCTTCAATGCGCGAACCAGTGCAACACCGCCGCCCGGGACCACGCCTTCTTCGACGGCCGCACGGGTTGCGTGCAGGGCGTCTTCGACGCGGGCTTTCTTCTCTTTCATCTCGATTTCGGTGGCTGCGCCAACCTTGATCACGGCAACACCACCGGAGAGCTTGGCTACGCGCTCCTGCAGCTTTTCCTTGTCATAGTCGGACGTTGCTTCCTCGATCTGCGCACGGATGCTTTCGACGCGACCCTTGATGTCAGGAGCCTTGCCGGCGCCGTCGATGATCGTGGTGTTCTCTTTCTCCACCAGGATCTTTTTGGCTTCGCCCAAATCGTTCAACGTCGCCTTCTCGAGCGATAGACCGACTTCATCCGAAATCACCGTACCGCCGGTGAGGATCGCGATGTCCTGCAACATGGCCTTGCGACGATCACCGAAGCCCGGCGCCTTCACGGCAGCGACCTTGACGATACCTCGGATGGTATTGACCACCAGCGTGGCCAGCGCTTCGCCTTCCACGTCTTCCGCCACGATCAACAGCTGACGGCCGCCCTTCGCAATGGCTTCGAGCAGCGGCAGCAGCTCACGTATGTTGGAGATCTTCTTATCGACCAACAGGATCAACGGCTTGTCGAGCTCGGCGCTCTGGCTCTGCTGATTGTTGATGAAATACGGCGACAGATAACCGCGGTCGAACTGCATGCCTTCAACGACTTCGAGCTCGTTCTCGAGACCTGAGCCCTCTTCAACGGTGATCACGCCTTCCTTGCCGACCTTCGCCATCGCATCCGCAATGGTCTTGCCGATGCTCTCGTCGGAATTCGCCGAAATCGTGCCGACCTGTGCAATCGCCTTCGGGTCTTTGCAAGGCTTGGAGAGCCGTTTCAGCTCTTCCGTCGCTGCTGCAACCGCCTGGTCGATGCCGCGCTTCAGATCCATCGGGTTGATGCCTGCGGCAACGGCCTTCAGGCCTTCGCGGATGATGGCTTGTGCCAACACAGTGGCAGTGGTGGTGCCGTCGCCGGCCTCATCGGAGGTGTTGGAAGCGACTTCCTTCACCATCTGTGCGCCCATGTTTTCAAACTTGTCTTTGAGCTCGATTTCCTTCGCGACCGACACACCGTCCTTCGTGACGGTGGGGGCGCCGAAGCTCTTGTCGAGAACCGCATTGCGGCCTTTGGGACCCAGCGTGACCTTGACGGCATTCGCCAGGATATTCACGCCCTTGAACATGCGTTGCCGGGCGTCGTCGCTAAAGCGTACGTCTTTTGCTGCCATTTTATAATTCCTTGATTAAACTGTTAAATTACTTGCTTTCGACCACGGCCATTACGTCTTCTTCGCGCATGACGACGAGCTCTTCGCCGTCCATCTTCACTTCGGTGCCGCTGTACTTGCCGAACAAAATCTTGTCGCCGACTTTGAGATCGAGCGGGCGGATTTCGCCATTTTCCAAGATCTTGCCCTTGCCGACGGCAACGACCTTGCCGAAGATCGGCTTCTCGGTTGCGGTGTCAGGGATCACGATGCCACCCGGTGAGCGACGCTCTTCTTCTTCTCGTTTCACGATCACGCGGTCATGAAGGGGACGAATCTTCATAAGACAAGACTCCTAATTACTAAATATGGTTAAACCTGTTGCAGGGCAATCGTTAGCACTCTCCCTGCGAGGCTGCTAATAATAGCGTCAGATTTTTACAGTTCAAGCCTCAAATAGGGTGCGAGACATGAAAAACACACGTGTGTCGGTGACAGGTGTCGCCGTTCTGGGCGCGATGCTTTGTTTTGGAGCAGCGGCCTGGGCAAAGCCATGGTGGGCCCGGGGCAGTGAAGCCAATGACGGCGATTTTCTGCCGCCGGACGCCGCCTTTCACGTCAGTTCGAGCACCGAAGGAAACGCCATACACGTGCATTGGAATATCGCGGACGGCTACTACTTATATAAGCAGAAGATCGAGATACGCGCGGAAAGTCCTGATTTGTCGCTGTCGGCGCCTGCGTTGCCGCAAGGCACTGTCAAGAATGACCCGTATCTCGGCACCCAGGAGATCTATACGCACCAACTGGATGCGACTGCGACCTATCTGCGCAGTGACGCGGGCGCACATCCGCTACAAATCAAGGTTACCTATCAGGGCTGCGCAGAGGCCGGGCTTTGTTACCTGCCAATAACTCATGTGCTTTTCCCAACGGCGGGCGCAGCACCAAGCAGCGCAGCGCCGCCTTACGGCAAAAGCGTGGACAAGGGGCTCATATTCGAACGGGTCGCCATCCTCGGCGGTTTGCTGTCGTTCTTGATCGCAGGATTCACGCTCGGCAAGGGACGTGTTCTGACGCCACCGCCGTAATGCCGAGGGGCCTCACCACGCTGCTTGCCGCACTGCTCGTGATGCTCAGCTCATGGGCAGGCATGCGTTTTTATCTGCTGCATCACGCCCCCGGTCTGCAAACGGCGGCCGGTCAGGCGAGCTTGCCCACTCCCGGCGACAACACGGCCATCGAAGGTGGCGCCCTTGCCGGCACCAAAATTCCGGAACGGCTGCCGGTATTTTCATTACTCAACCTCGACGGCAAAGCCATGCCGATTTCCACGTGGTCGAATCGATCACTGATCATCAATTTTTGGGCAACCTGGTGTGCTCCCTGCCAGCGGGAAATTCCGCTGCTCAAAACTTTGTCGAGCGAATGGGCCGCGCAGGACTTCACTGTGGTCGGGATAGCTGTAGATCAGCCAGACAAGGTGCGGAAATTCAGTGGAAAATACCAGATACCCTACCCCCTTCTGGTGGGGGAGCAAGAAGGTCTGGATGTGGCTGCGGCTTTTGGCATGAGTACGCCGGCGTTCCCCTTCACGGTTTTCACGGACAAGCGTGGCCAAGTCGTCGCGCTGTTCGTCGGCGAGCTGCACCGACCCCAGGTAGACCTGATCCTCGCAACCGTTCAAAATCTCAACCATAATCGTATCCAGCTGCCTGAGGCCCGGCAGCGCATCGAGCAAGGTCTGGCCGCGATGAGTAATCGCCCCATTTGACCGGATCGCTCCACTTTTGGCTCTGTTCGCTGCCGATTGTTGCCCTCAAGGCCTAAAATCTGGTTATGATCGCGAAACTTGCCGGCGGCGACGGACTTTTCATCGAATGGCGCGCATTCTGCTGCTAAATGGCCCGAACTTGAATCTATTGGGCAGCCGCGAGCCGCACTTATACGGACAAGAGACATTGGCCGAGATTGAACAGCGGTGCATACAGTCCGCGCAGCAGCAGGGACATGAGCTGGTCACTTATCAAAGCAATGCCGAACATGATCTGCTCGCAAAAGTACATGCTGCGGGTCAAGACGGAACCGCCTTTATCCTGATCAATCCAGGCGCCTTGACGCATACCAGCATTGCGCTGCGTGACGCTTTTTTAGGCGTCGGCATCCCGTTTCTCGAGGTCCATCTGAGCAACGTTTTCGCGCGCGAAACCTTCAGGCACCACTCTTATTTATCCGACATCGCCGTGGGCTCGATCGTGGGCCTCGGGCCTATGGGCTATGAGCTCGCACTGAATGCTGCCTGCGCGCGTTTGAGCGCCAGACACTGAACGAACCAAGTTTTTTGAGGGGGGTCGCGGATGGATATTCGCAAAGTAAAAAAGCTGATTGAATTGCTCGAGGAGTCCGGCATATCGGAACTCGAGATCTCAGAGGGCGAAGAGTCCGTGCGTATCAGCCGGCATCCGCGCATGGGCATGCAAGCGCCCATGTCGCTGCAGGCGCCTATGGTGCAACTCCCGGCACCGATGCCGGCGAGCACGCCTGCCACTGCCGGTGGCATTGGCAGAGAAGCAAGCGACGACCACATGGTGACCTCGCCCATGGTAGGAACGTATTACGCGGCCGCGTCGCCCGGTGCGAAATCCTTTGTGGAGCTCGGCAGCGAGGTGAAGACTGGCCAGGTCCTGTGCATCATCGAGGCCATGAAGATGATGAATCAGATCGAGTCGGACAAGGCCGGAAAAATTACCGCGATCCTGGCAAAAAACGGCGAGCCGGTGGAATTCGGCCAACCGCTCTTCATCATCGAATAACCGCATGATCGAAAAAGTCGTCATTGCGAATCGCGGCGAGATAGCGCTGCGCGTGCTACGCGCCTGCCGCGAGCTCGGCATCAAGACGGTCGCGGTGCACTCGACTGCCGACTACAACACAAAACATGTACTGCTCGCCGACGAGACCGTATGCATCGGTCCGCCTCAGTCGGCGCTCTCTTACCTGAACATGCCGGCCATCATCAGCGCGGCCGAAGTGACCGACTCGGTCGCGATTCATCCGGGCTACGGATTCTTGTCGGAGAACGCGGACTTTGCCGAGCGCGTGGAAAAGAGCGGCTTTATTTTTGTCGGCCCACGTGCCGAGACCATTCGCCTGATGGGCGACAAGGTGTCGGCCATCAAGGTGATGCGCGCTGCGGGCGTGCCCTGCGTGCCCGGGTCGGATGGACCGCTGGGGGCGGACAACGACGAAAATTTTCGAATCGCGAAGGATATCGGGTATCCCGTGATCATCAAGGCGTCGGGTGGGGGTGGCGGTCGCGGCATGCGGGTGGTGCACACGGACGCATCGCTTCTCAACGCCATCAGCGTGACGCAAAGCGAAGCCATGGCGGCATTCGGCAATGCGCAGGTTTACATGGAAAAATTCCTGGAAAAACCGCGCCATATTGAATTTCAGGTGCTGGCTGACAATTACGGCAACGTGGTGCACTTGGGTGAACGCGACTGTTCCATGCAGCGCCGCCATCAAAAGGTGATCGAGGAAGCACCGGCACCGGGCCTCACGGCCAAGCAACGCAAGACCATGGGCGAGCGTGTGGCCAAAGCGTGCCGCGAAGTCGGTTATCGCAACGCGGGCACCCTGGAATTCCTGTATCAGGAAGGCGAATTCTTCTTCATCGAAATGAATACCCGTGTCCAGGTCGAGCATCCGGTTACCGAACTGGTGACGGGCATCGATATCGTCAAAGCGCAGTTGATGATCGCCGCAGGCGAGCCGTTGCCTTATTCGCAGAACGACATCGAGATACGCGGCCATGCCGTCGAGTGCCGCATCAATGCCGAAGATCCGAAAACCTTCACGCCTTCGCCCGGGCCCATCCGCCTCTGGCACTCACCGGGCGGTCCCGGCATCCGGGTCGATTCGCACGTGTACACGGGCTACAACGTCCCGCCCTATTATGATTCGATGATCGGCAAGGTGATCGCTTATGGCGATACCCGTGATACCGCGATCGCACGCATGCGCAATGCGCTGGCCGAAATGGTGGTCGAGGGCATCAAGACGAACATTCCGTTGCACCAGGAGATATTTACGCACTCCGCGTTCAAACAGGGTGGCACCGACATCCATTATCTAGAGCGGCGCCTGGGACTCAAGTAGCGTCCGCGGGAGTCGCGCGGTTGACGTTTTACGAAATTGAATTTCCGCTGGTTGCGTTGGACGCGGATGTGGTCGAAGCGGCGCTCAACGACATGGGCGCGAGCGCCATCACCTTTGTAGATCGCGGCGATGAACCCGTGCTCGAACCCAAGCCCGGTGAAATACGCTTGTGGTCCGACACCCTGGTGCGGGCGTTGTTTGCGGATTCGATCGACCCTGCGGTTAGCCTCGGTCGCCTGAGCGCGGTGCTCGACGAACGGGTGGCTGCCAGCGTGCGCATCAAAGGCGTGACCAACCAGGACTGGGAGCGCGTCTGGCTGGTCGATTGGAAGAGCCTGCGCTTCGGCAGGCGCCTGTGGGTCTGTCCCACCGCCGCTGCCGCGCCCGAACAGGCCGATGCGGTGGTCGTGCGGCTCGATCCCGGTCTGGCATTCGGCACCGGCACACATCCGACGACTGCGTTGTGCCTGCAAATACTCGAATCGCTCCCCGTCGCGGGCCGCACCGTAACCGATTACGGCTGCGGCTCCGGCATCTTGGGGATCGCCGCCCTGAAGCTCGGCGCGGCCCACGTCACCGCGATAGACCTCGACCCACAGGCACTGATCGCCACGCGCGACAACGCGGCTCGCAACGACGTTTCCGATAAAATCAGCCTGGCGAACGTCGATACCGCGCTTGACCCGGCTTATTGTGTGATGGCCAACATTCTGATCGGTCCATTGATCGAGCTCGCTCCCATTCTGACCGCGGCCTGCGAGCCCGGGGGCTACATTCTGCTGTCAGGTATTTTAAAGTCACAGGCCTATGCGTTAAGGGCCGCCTACTCGACCGGGTTCGACCGGGTGCAAACGATCGAGCGGGACGATTGGTGCTGCTGGTACGCGCGGAGAAAACAGTAGCGTGTACACGCAGTGCTCCCAATGCAGCACCATTTTCAAGCTTTCAGCGGAGACACTGCGCGCCGCGAGCGGCCAGGTACGCTGCGGTAAGTGCGGCGAGATCTTCAACGCGCTCGCAAACCTCGCCGAAGACCGCAGCGCCTTCTCTGCCGACGAGTCACCACTCGCGTTGGAACGTCGCGCCGATTGGATTCTCGAGTCGGCGTCGGCGCCGGGACCCGTCCCGCCGCCGGCTGATTCTGAACCCGTGAACGGCGTCGAAACGGCGCTGCTAGAAATCCAGGACGTGGAGATTGCGGATTTTGGCTCTGAACCAGAAGTAGAACCGGAGCAGCCAAACTCAGCGGGTGAGACTTCACTGGAGTTCACACTGCCCCCCGGCGAACTGGATCGTATTTTCGTCGAGACGAAACATGCACCGTTGCCGTTCACCCCGCCGGCACCCGTGCCGATGTACGAGGATGAGTCGCCGCCCGTCGTCGACAGCCTGGTGCCGCAACGCCGCGCCATGCCGCCCCACATCTGGTGGCTCGCCGCCATTCCGCTCGCGCTTTTATTGATCACACAGGTCGTGCATCAGCATCGCGAGTATCTGGCGGCGCACGGGCCGTTCGCAGCGCTGCTGCGTGCAGTGTACGCCGCCGCCGGCGCGCCAATCTCACCCGCAGCCAATCTTGAGGTGTACGAACTGCGCCAATGGGGCGTCACCGGTGACCCCGGGGCGGACGGCACACTGCGCGTGCGCGCCAGCATCATGAACACCGCGTCGCAGTTTCAACCCTACCCGCTGCTGCGGGTGACGCTGGCAAACCGCTTCGGCACCCGCATCGGTACGCGCGAGTTTGATGCGACGGAGTATCTCGGCAAACCGGTGGCGAATTTACTGAAGCCGGGCGAGCGCGTTGATGCCACGATGACGATACGCGATCCCGGCAAAGATGCGGAAGGCTTCGAGATCGACGTCTGTCTGCGGTCACCCGATAAAAAAATCTCTTGCGCCAGCGACCCGGGTGCAGCGCAGACTAAACGATGACCCGGATCGGCCCCTACACCCTGCCATCGAACATTTTGCTCGCGCCCATGGCGGGCGTGACTGATCGCCCATTTCGACAGTTGTGTCGCCGCTTTGGTGCGGGACTCGCGGCTTCGGAGATGTTGACTGCCGAGGTGCGTTTGTGGAACACACCGAAGTCGCGTCGCCGCATGGACCACAGCGGCGAGCCCAGCCCTCGCGTGGTGCAGATTGCCGGCTATGATCCAGGGATGATGGCTGATGCCGCGCGGCGCAATGTCGACGCGGGCGCAGAAATAATCGACATCAACATGGGATGTCCTGCCAAAAAAGTCTGCAATCGTCTGGCGGGCTCGGCGTTGCTACAGGACGAAGCATTGGTTGCACGGATCTTGCACACAGTGGTGCAGGCCGTGAATGTCCCGGTCACTCTGAAAACCCGCACGGGTTGGGATCGCGAACACAAAAATGGTTTGCGTGTCGCATACCTCGCTGAAGACTGCGGCATTCAAGCACTTGCGATGCACGGCCGTACCCGGTCAGACATGTATCAGGGCGATGCTGAACATCAGACCGTGGCTGCAATCAAGGCCAGTTCGATAAAAATTCCGGTGTTTGCAAATGGTGACATCGATTCACCGCAGCGCGCGAGACAAGTTTTGGACGCAACGGGCTGCGATGGCGTGCTCATCGGCAGAGCAGCGCAGGGTCGGCCATGGATTTTCGATGATGTCAATTTTTTCCTGGCAAGCGGTGAATTGCGTGCGGCACTGGCACTCGAAAAAGTACGTGATATCATGCGCGCCCATCTCGAAGACCTGTATGCCTTTTACGGTGATGAGACCGGTGTTCGAGTGGCACGTAAACATTTGAGTTGGTACTTCCGTCAGCATCCAGGTCAAGAGGCGTTGCGCGATCGACTCGTGCAAATTGATTCGCCTCTTGCACAGCTATCGACGCTGCTGGAGTATTTCGACACGGCGGACAACAAGGACGATCAGCGGGGAAGCGGGACAGGCCATGGTCGCAAAGAAAAAGTCGAAATCACGTCGGGAACTTGCTCCAGTATTCAACGGGCGCGATCTGAAGGTGAACGGCAAGGGCGTGCCCTTGCGTTCGCAGGCTGAAGAAGCGCTGCAATCGTATTTCGAGACTTTGAACGGGCACAAGCCGGCGCATCTGTATGACCTTGTGATGCGTGAAGTCGAGGAACCGCTGTTCAAAGTGGTCATGGGCCACGTGCAAGGCAATCAGAGCCGGGCAGCCACCATTCTCGGCATCAATCGCGGCACGCTGCGCAAGAAACTCAAAGAGTTCGGCCTGAACGAGTAGATGGTGCTGACACCCGTCCGACGCGCGCTGCTCAGCGTTTCCGACAAATCCGGCATCGTCGAGTTTGCGCGCGCCCTGAAGGAGCGCGGGGTGGAGATCTTGTCCACCGGCGGTACGGCGAAGCTCCTCGAGAGCTACGGTATCCGTGTCAAGGAAGTAGCCGAGCACACCGGCTTTCCTGAAATCATGGACGGACGCGTCAAGACATTGCATCCCAAAATTCACGGCGGCCTGCTGGGTCGGCGCGGTCTCGACGACAGCGTGATGCGGACGCATTCGATCGACCCCATCGATTTGCTGGTGGTGAACCTGTATCCCTTTGCTGCGACCGTCAGTCGTTCCGACTGCACCTATGAGGAGGCGGTGGAGAATATCGACGTCGGCGGCCCGGCGATGGTGCGGGCGGCTGCGAAAAACCACGCCGCAGTCACGGTGGTCGTGGATCCGCAGGACTATCGCGCGTTGCTCGACGAGCTCGCCGCAAATCAGGGTGCAACCGAGACCGCGATGCGTCAGCGACTGGCTGCCAAGGCGTTCGCACATACCGCGCAATACGATGCCATGGTCTCGGCCTATTTCAGCGGCGCCGTCGGTGGCCCGACCGTGACTTTCCCGGACGATCTCAATTTGTCGCTGCGCAAGCATCTCGACCTGCGCTATGGCGAGAATCCACATCAGCAAGCCGCTTTTTATATCGACCCGCGCAGCATCGGCGCATCGGTGACGCGCGCAGAGCAGGTCCAGGGCAAGGAACTGTCCTATAACAACATCGCGGACAGCGACACGGCGCTCGAATGCGTCCGTCAGTTCGACGCGCCGGCCTGCGTCATCGTCAAGCATGCCAATCCCTGCGGCGTCGCAGAGGGCGCCAGCATCGGGCATGCCTACGAGTATGCTTACCGTACCGATCCGACGTCGGCTTTCGGCGGCATCATCGCTTTTAATCGCGAATTGGATGCCGCCACGGCAAAGGCGATCGTCGAGCGACAGTTCGTGGAAGTCATCCTGGCGCCGAGCCTGTCCGATGCGGCGCGTGCAGTGCTCGCATCGAAGAGCGACGTGCGCCTGCTCATGACGGGCACCCTCGGCGTACCGGTGACGCAGCTGCTGGAATTGAAGAGCGTCACCGGCGGCGTGCTGGTCCAGACTCGCGATACCGGCGTGATGCATGTTCGCGATTTGCGCAACGTGAGCAAACGCGCCCCCACACCGGAGGAACTCGGCGACCTTCTTTTCGCGTGGCGCGTCGCCAAATTCGTCAAGTCGAATGCCATCGTTGCAGTGCGCGGCAAGCAGACCATGGGCGTGGGCGCCGGCCAGATGAGTCGTGTTGTGAGCAGCAAGATCGCGGCGATGAAGGCAAAAGATGAGGGCCTCACGCTGGAGGGTGCCGCGATTGCCTCTGATGCATTCTTTCCCTTTCGCGACGGCCTCGACGCTCTCGCGGAGTTTGGCGTGCGCAGCATCATTCAGCCTGGTGGCTCGAAGCGCGATGCAGAAGTGATCGCCGCGGCCGATGAACACGACATGGCCATGGTGTTCACCGGCATGCGCCATTTCCGGCATTAGATTTGCGCCACGCATGAAGCTGCTGATCGTGGGTGGCGGCGGCCGCGAACATGCGCTGGCCTGGAAATGTGCAAAATCGCCGCGCGTATCCTTCGTCTACGTAGCGCCCGGCAACGCCGGTACAGCAGCGGAGGCAGGCGTCGGTAATGTGCCCATCGCGGCCGACGACATCGAAGCGCTGCTTGCTTTTGCCAGCCGCGAAAACGTTGCGCTGACCATCATTGGACCAGAAGTACCGCTGGTGGCGGGCATCGTCGACCGTTTCGAGGCGGTTGGATTGCGCTGCTTCGGGCCGCGGCAGGCGGCAGCCCGGCTCGAGGGTTCCAAAGCCTATGCGAAGGCATTCTTGCATCGGCATCGCATCCCCACCGCGAGCTACGCGATATTCGACCACCAGACTTTCGACCCGGATTACGTTCGTGCACAACGTCTGCCGCTGGTCGTAAAAGCCGATGGGTTGGCCGCGGGCAAAGGCGTGGTGATCTCACCCACGCATGACGAGGCGATTGCGACGGCACAGGGCATGTTGCGCGGCGACTTCGGCGCCGCCGGGGACACGGTGGTGGTCGAGGAATTTTTGCACGGCGAGGAGGTGAGCTTCATCGTCGTGGCGCACGGCGTGCAGGCCGTGGCGCTGGCAACATCGCAGGATCACAAACGTCGCGACGACGGCGATCGCGGTCCGAATACCGGCGGCATGGGCGCCTACTCGCCGGCACCGCTTGTCACGCCCGACTTGCATCAACGCATCATGCGCGAGGTTATCGAGCCAACGCTTGCGGGTTTGCACAGCGACGGTACGCCCTATACGGGATTTCTGTATGCGGGTCTCATGATTGCAGACGACGGTACGCCCAACGTGCTCGAGTTCAATTGCCGGCTTGGCGATCCCGAAACGCAGCCGATCGTGATGCGCATGAAGAGTGACCTGGTTGAATTATGCGAAGCGGCGCTTGACGGCAACCTCGACTCGGTCCCAGGCGACTGGGACCCACGCGCGGCGCTGGGTGTGGTCATGGCGGCGGGCGGCTATCCGGACCACTTTCACCGGGGTGACAGGATCACAGGCCTCGGTGCTGCTGCGTGCTTGCCGGGAAAAGTATTTCACGCCGGCACGCAACAAGCGGATGGCTCAGTCGTGACAGCGGGCGGCCGGGTGCTGTGTGCTGTCGGCCTCGGCGAAGATGTGGCTGCCGCTCAGCGGCAGGCCTACGATCTGGTGCACGCCATTCACTGGAATCTGGTGCAGTACCGACGCGATATCGGCTACCGCGCGGTGGCTCGCGAGCGCAGTTAGGCTGCGCTCACTTCTTTTTCTTTGCTTTCGTCGTTTTCTTGGCGACGCGCATATTGTCGATCAGATTGGGGTACGGCCGTCCGGCGCGTTTGGCACTCGCCTTGGCCGCACGCTTCTTTGCCGGCGTCAGCTTGGTGTGCTTGGCTTTTTTAGGCGCCGGCCGCTTCCACGGCGCCTTCGTCTTGGCGGCTATCGGCTGAACCAACGCGGTCGCGGCGCGGCCGCATTCGGCGCCTCGAGGAGCGGCACGTCGCTCGGCACGCTGCCCGTGCGCTCGAGACGATCCTGCATCTCGCCGAGCGTTGCCGATACGGCACTCTCGGTTTCCCGCAATTCGGTGCGCAGGCCTTCCATATGTCCGCCGATACGCTGCTCGAGTTGCACGAGCTCTGTTCTGACGATGCCGGCAAGCTCAGTGAAGCGCGACGCCTCCGCATCGTCGGCAAGACGTCTCTGCGTCTCCAACTCGCGCGTTTGAGCCCGGTAGTCGCGCAGCATGGCGCCTTGCGAAATCGCGATATACACGACGAAACCAAGAGTCAGCAATGCCAGCGTGCCGAGCAGCACCGCGCCCAGTGACGTGCTCACCGTAGTGACGAATAAACTCACGTCGACCGGCAAGGAGAACAGCTGCCGATTCACGATCAGCCAGATCGCGAGCACAGCGAGCATCACGCTCAGGACAATCGATCTGGTTCGCATCGCTGATTCCTGGGGTTCGGGCAAAACTACTGCGGCAGCGCCTTTCGCAGTGGACGACGCAGCTGCCACACCGGCGCGCAACTGTTGTGCGGTCCCGGCAAGGATTTGCCGGCCGCAACGGCAGCAGCCAACTTCTGCGGATCCATCGCGCCGCGCCAGAATATCAGAGTTGGGATCTTGTGACCGTCCAACCGGATACGCCGAAGTCCTAATATATGTCGACGAGACTGGCCGGTTGACCGCGCACCAGCGCATCGGGGGCGAGCACGCTACGGCCGACGTTCGTCATCACATGAAGGTACAATAAGTCATGCAGCATGTGC
>CAZZZU010000024.1:0-45171 GCA_964658805.1 uncultured Steroidobacteraceae bacterium | reverse complement strand
GCTTACGCGCGTCCGCCACGCGCGCCATACGCGCGTGCCTTCCACTGCGTCCCTTTGCCACGCCAGTGGTTGACTGCCGAGCCACAGGTGGCGCCGAGATAGAACAGGGCGATCAGCGGCAGGAGTGCGGCGCCCGCGGGGTTGCGATGGTAACGGCGCAATGTCGGCATATAGCTGCCGGCGGCGAGGGCGCAGGCAACCGCGCCCGCCCAGCGAGTGATTCCGGTCCCAAACAGCAGGCAGCCGAGCGGGAGCAGCCAGATCAGGGCCATTCCGAGCAGGGTCAACAGCAAGATTGTCCCGGAATAGCGCAGCTGCGTGAACGCGGTGCGCGCGATCATGTCCCAGATGGCGCCGATACCGGGGTACGGTCGGATAGAGGTTGCGAGTCGCGTATGACCGAGATAGATCGGTCCGCCGCGCTTGATCGACTTCGCCAAGCTGACGTCGTCGATGAGTGCATGCTTGATGGCGGCGATCCCGCCGCTGCGTTCGAGCGCGGCGCGCCGGATCAGGATCGTGCCACCGGCCGCGGCGGCCACCCGGGAATCGCGTGAATTGACGCGCGAGAAGGGATACAGCATCTGAAAGAAAAATACGAATGCAGGCACCATGATTTTTTCAGCCGTGCTCGTGCAATTCAGCTGAACCATCTCGCTGACCATGTCGAGGGAATGACGTTGCAGGTGGCTCACGAGCGTCTGTAGGTGGCGCGGGTGATGCACGATATCGGCGTCCGTGAAAAGTAACAGCGGCGCACGCGTCGCCAGCACGCCACGTTCGAGCGCATAGAGCTTGCCGCTCCACCCCGGCGGCTTCTCGGTGAGCCGCAAGATTCGCAAGCGTGGAGCGGATCCCGCCGCGAGCGTCGTTGCATCAGTCGAGGCGTCATCGACCAGCAGCACGCCATAGCGGCCGCCGTATTCCTGCGCCCCCAGTGAAGCGATCACCGCAGCGATGGTGTGTTCCTCATCGCGAGCCGGTACGATGATCTCGACGTCCGGCGAAATCTCGAGCGGTGCTGCGCTCAGTTCGGGCAAGGAACGCCAAAAACGCCCATGGCCGAAAATAAGATATAGCCACGCGCCGAGCGCGGCCAGGCTGAGAAACGGCAAAACGCTCAGATCGGCTCGTCGACTGAACGCGCCAGGCGGGTAAAGCTCTTCGGGCCGGCTGCCGTCATGTACCAGCAGTCCTCCAGGCGCACACCGAATTCCCCCGGTATGTACAGCCCAGGCTCGTCCGAAAAACACATGCCGGCGGCCAGCGGGGTGGAGTCACCGTGCACGAGATAGGCCGGCTCGTGGCCATCAAGACCGATGCCATGACCGGTGCGATGCGGCAGGCCGGGCAGCTTATAACCGGGACCCCAGCCCTGGCTTTCGTAGTACTGCCGTACGGCATCATCCAGTGTGCCCACCATGACGCCCAGCTTGGCATTCTCCAGGGCGATTTCCTGACCGCGCTTGACGGTATTCCAGACCTTGCGCTGTTTGGGGCTGGGTTCGCCGAAGAACCAGGTCCGGGAAATATCGGATTGATATCCATGCACGGTACAACCGGAGTCGATCAGGATGGTCGAGCCGCGCCGCACACTCTGCGGCTTGATCGACCCATGCGGGTAAGCCGATGCGTCGTTCAACAGGACGAGCGAGAATTCGGTGGTGCCGCCCAGCGCGCGTGTCGCGCTGATCATCATGGCGAGCACGTCCGTGGCCGTCATGCCGAGTTGCAGGTTCGTGTGGGAATACTGCAGCGCTGCGATCGTGACGTCGTTGGCGGCCTGCATCAGCGCGAGCTCGGCCGGCGATTTGATCAACCGGCAGGCGCGCACCAGTGCGTCAGCGGTGACGATCTCGTACTCGGGAGCGAGGTCGCGCAAGCCGGCGACAATGAAGAATCGAAGGGTCGATTCAACCGCAACGGGCCCTTTTGGAACAGCACGGTCGCGCAGCGCCTGCACGATGACTTCATAGGGACTTTCGTGCTCATTCCAAACACGCACGTCGCCGCTCACCCGGAAGCTCTCGCGGACCGAGGGTTCCTCGAACGCGGGCGTTACGATGACAGGCTCGCCTTCGACCGGAATAACCGCGAGCGTGATGCGCTCGGAGCGGCGCCAGTCGACCCCTGTGAAATATTCCAGGGATGTGCCGGGCTCGATCAACAGCGCGCCAATGTGTCGCTGCGCCATGAATTGTTGGGCTTTGAGGATCCGATCGCGTAATTCGCTCGCACCGATGGGTTCCAGATGTGATGTCAAAGATTTGAGCGCTGGGTGCGCAGCCTGTTTGAGTCCCGCAGCGTGCGCGGAGGCAACCACAGCACCGCCGGCGGCGCCGATGACGAATTCGCGTCGAGTGAGCATAAGCATCCCTTGTCGATTATGTGGACAGCATACTGGCTTCCGGTTCCTGCACCAAATTCCGACCGCGCTGACAGCTGCTGCGCCGCTATTCCTACAGCAGGCGAAACGCCGGTGCGTAATATTGGCTCGGCAAATTTGCCCGGCGTTATGCCGCCTAACTGGAGGAACGAGTTTATGAGCATCAACAAAGATCAGGTCGAAGGTCGTGTTAAGGAAGCCGCTGGCAAGGTGCAAGAGACCGCCGGAAAAGTGGTGGGCAGCACGGAGCAGCAGGTCAAGGGCGCTGTGAACAAGACGGCAGGCGCTGCGCAGGCCAAGTTTGGCGACGTCAAGAGCGATATCAAGAATGAATCGGATCGCGAGGCCAAGCAACGTTCTTAATTTTCTCCCTGTTAATTGATGAACGACGCCGCCCCGCAAGGGCGGCGTTTTCGTATGGGTCAGTTCACTTCACCATGCGGCTCCCAACCGCCGCCCAGAGCCTTGACCAGCAGCACCGCGGCAGCGAGGCGACGCCGCTGGATGTCGAGTGCCGCCAGCTGCGCCTGGAGCGCTGCGGTCTCGGCGGTAAAGACCTCGAGATAGGTCACGGTGCCGCCCGTGTAGCGGTAGTTGGCTTGGCCCTGCGTGATCAGGCTGGCTTCGACAGCGCCCGCTTGAGTGCGGTCCTCCTCCGCGAGGTCATGCAACGCCGTCAAATTGTCCTCGACTTCCTGATACGCGTTCAGCACTGCGTTCCGGTAGTTGGCAACCTGCTCGTCGTAAGTGGCTTCAGCCTTTGCAGTCTGCGCGCGCAGTCGCCCGCCTTCAAATATCGGCAGCAGCAGTTGTGGCCCGAGCGACCAAAAGCGGCTGGGGGCGCTCAGCCAATTCGCGGCTGAGGTGCTTTCGAAGCCAAACGTTCCCAACAGGCTGAACTGCGGAAAATAAGCGGCCCGGGCCACGCCGATCTGTGCATTCGCAGCGGCGACCCGACGCTCCGCTTCCGCCACATCAGGGCGACGCTCGAGCAAAGCGGACGGCAGGACCAGGCCGATTGCGGGCGGCGCTGCATCGTCTGCCAGAGGGTTGACCGGCAAACGAAAAGCCGACGGATTTTCGCCGCAGAGCACGGCGATGCCATGCTCGAGTTGGGCGCGCTGTAATCGATTGTCCGCGGCTTGCGTACGCGCAGATTGAAGCTGTAGTCGGGCCTGCGCCACGTCGGTCAGCGCCGCAGCGCCGCCGGTGAACAGATTGTTGGCGAGGTCCAGGGCCTTCTGGTACGCGTCAACGCTCTTGTCGAGCAACACCTGTTGACGATCGCGACTGCGCACGCTGATGTAGTCCATCGCCACGTCGGCTTGCAGCGACAGACTCAAGGTGGCGAGATCTGCGGCGCTCGCGTCCGCTTGCGCGCGCGCGGCAGCGACCTGGTTACGGATGCGACCCCATAGGTCGAGCTCGTACGACAACGTGCCCTCGAGCTGAAAATCGTTGCCCATGGTAGGTGAGCCGGCGACGAAGCGCGGCGCATCCGGCGAGAAGCGACCACGTGTGGCGGAGCCTTTCGCATCGATGCTGGGGAAGAGATCCGCGCGCGCAATGCGTGTGTCGGCGCGCGCTTCGAGTAACCGCGCGAGGGCCGCCTGCAGGTTCTGATTGGCGCGCGCTGCGCGAGTCTCCAGGGCATCGAGTTGCGGATCCTGAAAAATGACCCACCATGCGCCGCGCGGCACGCCGTCGGCGGGCTCGGCGACTTTCCAGTCGCCGGCTTCCTGAAATTCAGCCGGCTTCGGGCCTGTGTCCGGCACCTTGTAGACCGGCGCGAACGAACACGCCGAGAGCAGACAGGCGGGCAGCGCCAGCCGCCGGCACTTCACTGCTTTTTGTCCTTGTCTTTTTGTGGCGGCGGCGCGAGACGCACGGGCGTGTCATCTTCGATGGAGTCAGGCGGGTTTACGACCACTTGATCGTTCGGCTCGATGCCATCGAGGATCTCGAGGCTCTTACCGAAGTCGCGCCCTTGCTGCACCGTCTTCAGCTTTATCTTGTTTTCCGGAGTCACCGTGGCCACCTGCAAGCCGTCGCGGAAGAGGATGACGTTGGCGGGCAAGCGCATGGTTTGCGTACTGGCCGGCAGCTTGAAATGGACCTCGGTGTATGCGCCCGGGAACAGTTCGCCGTTCTGATTGTCCAGTTGTAATTCGACCTGCAGGGTCCGCGCGCTGGGATCGAGCGCCCGTGACGTGCGCACGGCTTCCGCCGGATAGTTCTTGCCCGGATGTTCCGCGAAACGCAGCTCGGCCCGCAGGCCCGCGGTGGTGACCGACGCGTACGCCTCCGGCACCTGCGCATACACGCGCAGTTTGCGAATGTCGGCGATGTGAAAGAGCTCCTGGCCGCTGCTTTGACCGGCATTGATCAAATCGCCCACATCGGTGTTGCGAGCGGTAACCACGCCGTCGAAGGGCGCGATCAGACGCTTGAAGGACTCGAGGTCTTGCAGCCGTTTGACGTTCTGCACAGCTGAGTCGCTCACGGCGGCCTTCGCAGCCAGGTCGCCGGCCTTTTCATCGGCATCCTGCTTCGATACCGATTGCGTCTTCAGCAACCCCTGCCAGCGTTCGTTGGTCGACTTCGCGAGGCTGAAGTTGGCTCTCGCCGTGGCAAGATCGGCGCGCGCCTGCGCCAGCTGACTGTCGACTTCCGGGGCCTCGATCTCCGCCAGGGACTGCCCGCGGTGGACGTGCGCGCCGATGTCGACATGCCAGGTCTTCAGATATCCGGCCGTGCGTGCGTAGATCGGCGCCTCGATGAATGCTTGCACCACGCCGGGCAGGACCAGCTCATCTCCGGCGCCGCTCAGTTCTGGTTTGACCACCGTCACGGTGATCACCGCGTCGCCGCTCGTACGTTTGCTCAGCTGCGAACGATGCTGCAGACGCCAGGCGATGCCTATCACGGCCGCCAACAGTGCGACGATCAGCAGCACGATGAGGTAAAACTTGAGTCTCTTTTTCAGGTGGGCATCAGCGGCATTGGTCATGCGGGCTTTCCAACGGGAGCATCATTCCGGTGAATGAAAGTAAAAACGGTGGGGACAAAAAACAAGGTGGCGACCGTTGCAAATATCAGTCCGCCAATCACCGCGCGGCCCAGCGGGGCGTTTTGCTCGCCGCTTTCACCGAGTCCGAGCGCCATCGGAATCATGCCGATGATCATCGCAAGCGCCGTCATCAATACCGGTCGCAGGCGGGTGAAGCCGGCTTCGAGCGCTGCGCTGCGCGCGTCCATCTTTTGCTCGCTCATCTGTTCGCGGGCGAAGCTGATGACCAGCACGCTGTTCGCCGTGGCCACGCCCATGCACATGATGGCGCCGGTGAGGGCCGGCACGCTGACGGTGGTGCCCGTCAGGAACAGCATCCAGACGATGCCCGCCAGGGCCGCGGGCAGTGCTGAGATGATGATCAGAGGATCTTTCATCGACTGAAAGTTGACCACGATCAGCATGTACACGAGGACGATGGCGCCCACGAGCCCGAGCAGCAGGCCGCGGAACGACTGCTTCATGGTCTCTACCTGTCCCTTCAAGGTCAGGTTGGTGCCCTTCGGCAAATCTTTGCGTGCGACATCCAAAATTTCTGTGATGCGTCCCGCGATGTAGCCCAGGTCGGCGCCTTGCACGCTGCCGTAGATATCGAAGGCTGTCTGTGCGTTGTAGTGGCTCACGACCGCGGCTGCCGTACTCCGCCGCAGGGTGGAGATATTCGAGAGGATTTGCGAAGTGCCGCCGGCGGTGGCATTCGTGGCGGTCGTCTGGCTGAGCGGCGTGTTGCCGAGATCGTTAAGCGATGACAGTCGATACTGCGGTGTCTGGGAGACGACGTTGTACTGGGTGCCGGTCTTTGGATCGATCCAGAACGACGGATTGGTCTGGAAGCTGCCGGACAACGAGACGAGCATGTTGGAAGCGACGTTTTGTTGCGTCAGACCCAGTAATACGGCCTTGCTGCGGTCGACGTCGACGTTGATCTGCGGATAATCCATCGACTGATGGATGTGCATGTCCACGGCGCCGGGTATGGCATTGACCTTTTGCAGCAGCTGCTGCGCGAGCTTCTTGTTGGCTTCGATATTGGTGCCCACGATCTGGATGTCGAGGGGCGAGGGCAAACCGAAGTTCAGGATCTGGCTGACGATATCCGCCGGTTGAAACTGGAAAGTGGTCGACGGGAAAGTACGCGCAAGTCTGCTGCGAATGTCGCGCTGATAGGTATCCAGCGACGAATGTTTCTTGGCAAAATTGATGAATATATCGGCGTCACCCGGGCCGATGGGCGCCGAGGTGCTGTAGGCAAGGTTGATGCCGCTGTACGGCAGGCCGAGATTGTCGACGATGGATGTCAACTCGGCCGAGGGCACGACGTCCCGGATGGCTTTCTCCACCGCATCGCAGAGTACTGCAGTCTGTTCGATACGGGTGCCTGTGCTCGCGCGCAGATGCAGTTTCAGCTGGCCGGCGTCGACGCTCGGGAAGAAATCCTGGCCGAGTCCGGGCAACGGACCGATCGGAAATGCCAACAGCGCCGTCGCCGCCATGGCCAACAGGAACAAACCGGCAAACCAGGCGCCGCCGTCGATGGCGAAGCCGAGCACCCGTTTGTAGCCGTCCCGTGTGCGTTCGAAGCCGCGTTCGAAACTCTGTTGAAGCCGCGCGAGCAGGTTGCGGGACTTCCGGTCCTGTTTGTCGTCATGCTTCTTCAGCCAGAATTTCGCAAGCGTCGGGACGAGGGTGCGGGATAACAGATAGGACGCGAGCATCGCGAATATCACCGCTTCGGCCAGCGGAATGAACAGATATTTGGCAATGCCCGCGAGCAGGAACATGGGCACGAACACGATACAGATGGAAAGCGTCGAGACGAGCGCCGGCAAGGCAATCTGGCGCGCGCCTTCCAGAATCGCGTCTTCGACCTCCATGCCCTGCTCGAGATGGAAATTGATGTTTTCGATGGTGACAGTAGCGTCGTCGACCAGAATGCCGACGGCCAGCGCCAGGCCGCCCAGGGTCTGGATGTTGATGGTCTCACCCAAGGCGGACAGGCAGCCAATCGACGCCAGGATGGACAAGGGGATCGACAGGGTGATGATCAGGGTGCTGCGCCAGCTGCCGAGAAACAGCAGGATCATAAGCCCGGTGAGAGCAGCCGCGATGGCGGCTTCGCGAATGACGCCGGAAATGGCGGCGCGTACGAACACGCTCTGATCGCTCAACGGCACGATTTTCAGCCCGGCCGGCATGTTGGCCTGGGCCGGTTTGAGCTTGGCGTTGACGCCGTCGATGATGTCGATCGTGGAGGCGTTGCCCGTCTTGAGTACGTTCATCACGACGGCGCGTTTGCCGTCGACACGGGCGATGCTTGTCTGCGGCATGTAGCCATCGCGGACGTGGGCGACGTCGCGCACGTACGTGATCGTATTGCCATTGCGGCGCAGCGGGAGATCGTTGAGTTGCTCGATCTGGGTGGGGCTCGCGTTCAGCTTCACGAAATATTCTTCGGCACCGATCTTCTCGGTGCCTGCCGGCAGGATCAGGTTTTGTTGGCTGATGGCCGTGACCACGTCCGAGCCCGCGAGACCGCGTGCGCGCAACAGGCGCGGATCGAGGTCGACCTGTATCTGACGCTGCTTGCCGCCGAGCGGATAGGGCACGGAGGCGCCGGCCACCGTGGCCAGCTGAGTGCGCAAGACGTTGTTGCCAAGGTCGAAGATCTCCTGCTCAGGAATGGTCTCGCTCGAGAGTGCAAGCTGCAGGATGGGCACGGTCGAGGCACTGTAAGAGAGAACGAACGGCGGCGTGGTGCCGGGCGGTGACGTCTGCAGTTGTGTCTGTGACACGGCGACGATTTGCGCGAACGAAAGCTCTTCCTTGACGTCCGGCTGAAAGAAATATTTGACCACCGAGGTGCCGAGCACGGACTGCGATTCGGTGTGCTCGACGTCATTGACCACCGTCTGCGCCGTACGTTCTGAAAACAGCACGATGCGATTCGCCATTTCCTCCGGCAGCAAACCGGTGTAGCGCCAGATGACGGCGGCGATGGGAATTTTGATATTGGGGAAGATGTCGGTGGGCGTTCTCAAGATGGAGAATACCCCTGCAAAGACGATCAATGCCGCCAGCATGAGAAACGTATAGGGGCGCTGCAGCGCTACGCGGACAATCCACATGATCGGTTCAAATTCTACCGTATACTGAAGGTGTGCTTCAGCAACTTCCCTATTGCGGCACGCCGCCCTTGCCCGGCGAGCTGTGGTCCCGTTTCAATCCCGATCCGGCCGTGCTTGCCGTCGTCGTTGCCGTCGCCGCCTTGCAGTATTGGCGCTTGCGCCGCGCCGACGTGCTGGCGCGACACTGCACGCTGTTGGGATGGGGCGTCGTCTGCCTGGTGTTCGTCACGCCCTTGTGCGCCTTGTCGAGCGCACTGTTTTCGGCGCGCGTCGCCGGGCACATGATCCTCGTGCTGGTCGCTGCCCCCTTGATCGCGTCAGGATTGCCGAAGCTCCGGCACTCGCGCAGCCAGTGGGCCTTGACGACAAGTGCGTTGGCATTCTTTGCAGCGCTGTGGTTCTGGCACATGCCGGGGCCTTACCAGGCCACGCTGGTGTCGGTCGCCCTCTACTGGTTGATGCACGTGACATTACTCGGCAGCGCTGTCTGGCTCTGGCGCGCGCTGCTGGATCCTCCGCTCGAGCGCTCGGCGGAGGCGTTCGTGGTCGGCGCGCTGACTGCCATGCAGATCGGGGTGCTGGGCGCGAGCTTTTCCTTAGGGGATCATGCCCTGTTCCGCTGGCATTTGATCACGACGTGGTCCTGGGGCCTGACGCCGCTCGCCGATCAACAACTCGGCGGGGTGATTCTGTGGGTGCCGGGCGTAGTATTGTTCGTGTGGTCGGCCATCCGTTCGCTAGCCCGTTTCTGGGCGGCCATGGAGCCGATGCGCTCGGCGAATTAAGCGAGCAGGCGCGCTAGGTAGGGCGCGGTCCGGCTGCTGGCGTGGCCTGCTACTTCGCGTGGCGTGCCGGCGACCACGACGGTGCCGCCCGCATCGCCGGGACCCGGACCCATGTCGATGATCCAGTCTGCCATCGCTGCGACTGTCATCTCGTGCTCCGCGAGCACCACGGTATTGCCCGCATCGACCAGGGTCCCGATCTGGGTCATGAGTTTCTCCACGTCCGCCGCATGCAGGCCGACGCTCGGCTCGTCGATCACATAGAGGGTGGCGCCGCGTGGCACCCGCTGCAATTCCGTGGCGAGTTTGATGCGTTGAGCCTCTCCGCCGGACAATTCGGTGGCCGGCTGCCCGAGTCGCAAATAGCCCAGACCAATTCGGCCGAGCAATTCCAAAGGGCGCGCGATGGCGGGCGTGTCGGCGAAGAAAACGCCGGCTTCATCGACGGTCATGGCGAGCACGGCCGCTATGCTTTTTCCCAGGTAGCGCACCTCGAGCGTCGCATCGTTGTAGCGGGCTCCATGGCAAGTGGAGCAGGGCGCATAGACGCTCGGCATGAACAGCAGTTCGACGCTCACGAAACCTTCGCCCTCGCAGGTCGCGCAGCGACCCTCGGCGATATTGAACGAGAACCGGCCGGCATTGAAGCGCCGCGCCCGGGCGGCTGCGGTGGCCGCAAAGAGCTTGCGCACCGCGTCGAAAAATCCGGTATAGGTGGCGAGGTTGGAGCGTGGCGTGCGGCCGATGGGTTTTTGGTCGATCGCCACCATGCGTTTGAACAGCGCGCCACCGCCGGCAATGCGCCCGCGGGTGGCCGGCATGACGTTCAGCATCGGCTCGTCTGTATTGTCGCTTTCCGGCGGCAGGGATTTGCCGAGATGCGCTGCCATGACTTCGGTCAAGGCATGCGATATCAAACTGGATTTGCCCGAGCCGGATACACCGGTAATGACCGTGAGCACGCCGGTGGGGAAGCGGACCTCGAGATTGCGCAGATTGTTGTGCCACACGCCTTTGAGATGCAACCAGCCGCGCGGCGTACGTGGGGCGCGCTGCAGTGCGTGCCGCGCGGCAAACAAGTAACGGGCCGTTTGCGATTCGGCCACGCTGCGCAGGCCTTCGAGCTCGCCGCTATAGAGCACCCGGCCGCCGAGCTCGCCCGCGCCGGGGCCTACGTCGATGATCCAGTCGGCTTGACGCATGATGTCGAGATCGTGCTCGACGACAAACAGCGAGTTGCCCGCTTGCTTGAGTTGCTGTAACGCGCGCATCAGCGCGTCGGTGTCCGCGGGATGCAGGCCGGCGGAGGGTTCGTCCAAAACGTACACGACGCCGAACAGATTGGCATGGATCTGCGTACCGAGCCGCAGGCGCTGCAGCTCACCCGGTGACAAGGTCGGTGCGCCCCGTTCCAGGGTGAGGTAGCCGAGCCCGAGTTGCGTCAGGGTGCGGATTCTCTCGAGCACGTTCTGCGCGATGCGCTGCGCCGCCAGCTGCTTCTCCGGCGTCAGATCAGCGGTGGCGGCACCGCCGGCCGGGTCGAGCGCTACGTCGCCGAGAAGTGCCGCGAGCTCATCCAACGAAAGACGCGACAGCGCTGCGATGTCGAGCCCGGCGAATTTGACCGCCAGCGCCGCGCGCTTCAAGCGTTTGCCAGCGCATTCGGGGCACACCGTCGCGCTCATGAAGCGCGCCACGCGCTTTTTCATGAGCGCACTTTGGGTGGTCCGGAACGTTTGCAGGACATAACGACGGGCACCGCTGAAGGTGCCCTGATAGCTCGGTTCTTCCTTGCGACGCAGTGCACGGCGCGTTTCAGCGGGCGTGTAACCGGCGTACACCGGCACTGTCGGCGTTTCGTCCGTGAACACGATCCAGTCGCGGTCCTTGCGTGGCAGGTTCTGCCAGGGCGTGTCGACGTCGTATCCCAGCGTCACCAGGATATCGCGCAGGTTTTGGCCATGCCAGGCGGGCGGCCAGGCGGCGATGGCCCGCTGCCGGATGCTGAGCGTCGTATCCGGCACCATGGATGACTCGGTGACGTCATAGATCGCGCCGAGGCCGTGGCAGGTGGGACACGCGCCCTGTGGCAAGTTGGCTGAGAAGTCTTCGGCATACAGCAATTTCGCGCCGCGCGGATAGTGCCCGGCACGCGAATACAGCATGCGCAGAAAATTATGCAGCGTGGTGAGGCTGCCGACGGTCGAGCGGGCGCCGCCGCCATGACGTTGCTGCTGCAGGGCCACGGCCGGTGGTAAGCCGTCGATGCTGTCGACGTCCGGCACACCCGCCTGATCGATCAGGCGGCGTGCATAGGGACTCACGGATGCGAAATAGCGGCGCTGCGCCTCGGCGTACAAGGTCCCGAAAGCCAACGAGGATTTCCCCGATCCCGAAACGCCGCTGAAAACCACCAGCGCGTCGCGTGGTAAATCGACGTCGACATCCTTGAGATTGTTGTCGCGCGCACCCCGTACCCGGACCCGCTTGTGGTCAGGTACGTCCGGGCGCAATTTCTGAATATTTCATTTCGGCTTGGGTGCCGCTGGTGTCCCACTCACAGCGCAAAACGTAACCGTCGACGGCATCTACCTCAATCCACCCTTGCAGGTCGGAACGCTGGTCGCTGCGTTCACCCTTCGGGCCGGCGCCGCCGTGCCGCGCCATAAAATCCTTGATGCGGTCGTCATGGTCGGGAGATAGATCAGGCATGCAGTGCACGGTAAACGCTCGCGCCCCCGCTGACAAGGTGGCTGGTAAGACTGATCCGGCAACGCTTTGGGCGCGCGGCCCTTTTGTATTGCATCACAAGCGGCGATGGTAGGGTCCCTCGATACAACAAAAGGATTACGCATGCATGCATCCATGGCATTTCTGAACGGGGCGGGTTCGTTGGGTCACGCAGAGAACGAATCCCCTGCGCAGCAGCTGCAGTTGCTGAACGCGCTGCTCGGCACGTCGGCGACGAGTTCCGGCGGTAAGTCGTTGGATGAGGGCAAGTCCCGGGACGAGAACAAGGCGGACGACGAAAGCGCGGCGCCGTCGATCTCGCGACCCGATGGATTTAAAAATGATCCCGATGACTCGACCAATCCCAACGAAGTGCGCGAGCGGCACTTGCGCGAGGTGAAGAAGAGCTAAGGACGATCAACGTCGCGCGGCCCCAGAATCTGACGGGCAGCGCGGCGTCCGCTGCTCAAAGCAGCATGGACGGTGCCCCAGTCGCCGTCCGCCGCCGTGTGCTCGCCGGCGAAGAAGAGCGTTTCGGCTTCGGGCAGCCCCAGCTGCGTAGACACTTCCGCAGCATTCACCGGGGCATAGCAATAGGCGCCGAGCGACCAAGGATCGGATTGCCAGTCATGCGTATGTGTACACACTAAAAGCGACCGCAGAGATGGCAGAGACATGTCGAAGGCGCGGCTCAGGTCACTCAGCGCCTGTGTGGTGCGAATTGCTTCGCTCGCGCCGCCGTCGTTCAGCAAGGCGGCCGTTGCACGATGGCCACCGGCCCAACCGGTCAGCACCGGTTTAGGGTCGGGATAGCTGCTCCACCACACAGGAAATGCACCGCCATCGACGAACAGGAACCCAAGGTCGGGTGCGACGGCGGTCCAAAATGCGGTGCTGAACACCAATGAAATCCGCAGCACGGCGCCCGCCGCAAGTTGGGCAGCCAGCTGCAGCGTGCGTTCGGGTCGCGGTTGAAATTCTATGTTCTCCGCCTGCAAGACGCCGAGCGGCACCGTGACGATGATCTTGGGCGCGCAGTAGGTCGACTGATCGACCGTCGCCTCGACACGCCCCGGTTGCCAGGCAATGCGCCGCACCGGCGCGCCGGTTCGCAGCGCTACCCCTGCAGCCAGGCAGCGACGCAATAGGACACCTGGCAACAACGCGTAGCCGCCGTCGACATGGAACAGGCGATCTCCGGAGATGGCGTCTGCCGCCTGTTGCTGGCGTGCCAGTGCAGCGACGCCGATGCGGTCTTGATCCGCTGCGTTGAAGCCTTCAACGTAGGCGGCCGCCTGTGATGCTGCTGCGGTACCGATGCCGGCGCTGCGCAGATACGCTGCAAAACTGATGTCGTGGGGGCGCGCGGTGCCTGCATACCACGCCTGCATATCCTGCAGCACCTGGCCGGATTCGTGCTCGTCGGCGCACGCTGCCAGTCGGCCGTCCTCGATGCAGTACGGGCGCCCCGCGAGCTCCGTGACCGGCCACTGCTCGCCTTGAATGAGGCCCCAGCTGATCGGCGGCAGGCCATGCACGAACTCCGCGCCAAGTTCGACGGCCACGGGTGCTGCATGTCCAGGCACCGCCACATACTCCGTGTGGATCCGTCCACCCACCCGCTCGCGCGCTTCCAGTACGATGACGCGCTGACCCGCCTCGCCCAGCATGCAGGCGGCCATCAGTCCGGCCACGCCGGCGCCGACCACGATCACATCGTAGTCAGCTGAATTCATACGCTGCGAATCATGGCCTCAAGTTCTGCGGGATCCACGGGCTTGATCAAATGGCGGTTGAAGCCCGCTTCTACCGCAGCCCGCTTGTCGTCCTCCTGGCCGCGACCGGTAACCGCCACCAATATCATGTCCGTACCCCACGGCGCGGCGCGAATACGACGCGCCACTTCGTAACCGCTCATGCCGGGCATTCCGATGTCGAGGATCGCGATGTCCGGTGTTTTCTCGGCCGCGAGCGCCAGGGCATCGGGACCGCTGAAAGCCACGTGCACGATGTGCCCGGAATCCTCCAGCAGCATCGCCATGATTTCGGCGCCGTCGCGATTGTCGTCGGCGACGAGAATGCTGCGAGCTGGCGTAATAATCGTCTCCTGACTTGAGGTTACGGGGTTTGCGAGGCTGGCGGGCATCGTATCAGTCATACTGTCCGGCATGCCCCTGAAGATTGAAGACTACGCGCTCATCGGCGATCTACATACGGCCGCGCTGGTCGGTAATGACGGCTCCATCGATTGGTTGTGCTTGCCGCGTTTCGATTCGGGCGCGTGTTTTGCGGCGCTGCTCGGCACCCCGGAGCATGGTCGCTGGCTGCTTGCGCCACAGCTCGAAGCGCTCTCGGTGCAACGTCGCTACCGGGCGGGCTCGATGATTCTCGAAACGGATTTCGTAACCGCAGAGGGCAGCGTGCGGGTGATTGACTTCATGCCGCTGTCGGATCAGCGCTGGGATGTCATCCGGGTGGTGCGGGGCCTCAGCGGCGAGGTTCGAATGCGGATGGAATTGGTGGTGCGTTTCGACTATGGATCGATCGTGCCGTGGGTACGGCGCGCGGCAGACATGCTCATGTTCACGGCCGGACCGGATACGTTGGAGCTCGCGGCCAGCGTCGCGGTGGACAGCGAGAATATGAAAACGCGCGCGGACTTCACGGTACCTGCAGGCCACTCTGAATCATTCGTACTCAATTACCGGCCGTCGCACGCGGCGGTGCTGGCGCCGGTGGATGCGTCCGTGGCACTCGAGAGCACGATGGCCCACTGGCAGGAATGGTCGGGCCGCTGCTCTTATGAGGGGCGCTGGCGCGAACCCGTATTGCGATCACTGATCACGCTCAAGGCGCTCACCTATAAACCGACCGGGGGTCTGGTGGCAGCGCCGACCACCTCGCTGCCGGAGCAGCCGGGCAGCGTGCGCAATTGGGACTATCGATATTGCTGGCTGCGCGATGCCACGTTCACGTTGAACGCGTTGCTGTTGGCAGGCTACGAGGAGGAGGCGGCCGCCTGGCAGACCTGGTTGCTGCAGGCGATCGCGGGCTCGCCGCAGGATTTGCAAATCTTGTATAGCGTGACGGGTGTGCGCCGCCTCGACGAATCGGAACTCAGCTGGCTGCCGGGCTATGAAAATTCAGCGCCCGTGCGGGTCGGCAATGCGGCGTCGAAACAGTACCAGCTGGACGTCTATGGCGAGGTGATGGACACGCTGCACCTGGCACGCAAATCCGAAATGCAGCCGCATCCGGAGGCGTGGGGGGTGCAGCGCGCGATCCTCGCATTTCTGGTCACTCATTGGCAGAAGCCGGATGAGGGAATCTGGGAAGTACGGGGTCCACCGCGCCATTTCGTGCATTCTAAGGTCATGGCATGGGTGGCTTTTGATCGCGCCATCAAGGATGCGGAGACGTACGCCTTCGAGGCGCCCCTCGATGAATGGCGCGAAGTGCGCAACACGATTCATGCGCAGGTCTGCAACGAAGGCTTCGACGCACAGCTCGGGTCCTTCGTGCAGGCCTACGGTTCGCAAGACCTGGATGCGAGTCTCCTGTTGATTCCGCAAGTCGGTTTTCTGCCGGCCGACGACGTGCGGGTGCGCGGCACCGTGGCGGCGATCGAGCGCACGCTGATGTACGACGGCCTCGTGCTGCGATATGCGACGGCGACCAACGTCGATGCATTGCCGCCGGGGGAGGGCGCCTTTCTGGCCTGCTCATTCTGGCTCGCTGACGCCCTGGCCCTCATGGGCCGCCGCGATGACGCCAAGCGGCTATTCGAACGCCTCTTGGCGCTGGGCAATGATGTGGGACTGTTTGCCGAGGAATATGACCCGAGGGCCCGGCGGATGCTGGGGAATTTCCCGCAGGCGTTGACCCACATGGCGCTCGTCAACACCGCCCGCTTGCTGGACTTATCGGTGGAGGAAATTTGCATTGCGGGCCCGCGCGGCAGCATCGCCGACCCGCCTGCCCAGCCGTCGGAAAGCGCCGTCAATCGTTAACTTTGACCGCCTACAGCTCCGAAGTGATTGTTTCTGCAAGCTATCGGCTCGGAAAATCAGACTGACACGGAGTAGATACATGAAGAAGATCATCGTTGGCAGCCTGCTCGCAATGTGTGTGGCGAATGCCCCTTTGCTGATGGCAGACGAATCCGATTCGAGCACGCATCATTGGGTCAAGGACTCTGCCATCACCACCAAGGTGAAGGCCAAGCTGGCGGCCAAGCATCTCTCTACGTTGACTGACATCAAGGTGGATACGGATCAGAACGGCGTTGTCTGGCTGAGCGGCCACGCGCCAACCAAAGACGCCAGCGATCTGGCGGCCATGCTGGCGAAGGATACGGACGGCGTCAATTCTGTTCACAACAACATCAAGGTCATGAACTGACCACTTGCCTCAGCATGAAGTGACCCAGGGGGGATGTCGTGCAAGCGACATCCCCCTTTCTTATTGCGGTTGGCTGGAATCGGCCAGTGACGCGAGATCACGTTCACCATGGCATTGCCGGATGTAAACCGCCAAACCGGCGTGGGTCTTCGCGATCTGTTCATCGAATGCCAATAGCTGCGGCCCCGTGGCACGACCGAACCGATCCAGGATCTCGGTACACATTCTCTCGATCAAGTGCCTCGCGATGAGCGCACGCTGATGCGCCCGTGCCGTATCGTCCACCGTCGCGTCGATCTCATCGCCAGCCTGCTTCAGCACAGCGTATAGGTTCCACTGCAGTGCCTGCAGCGCGCCCAGATGTGCGCGCGAATGCGCATCACGGCGGTTGAGTGTGAGAGCGGCCTGCACGAGTGCCAGCGCACCGCCTGCCCAGCAGGCTGCCGGTCCAAGCGCGCCATGCCAAAAACCCGGCCGCGTGAGATACCAGTCGGCACCCCCGAGCGGCTCGGCAGTCACCTGCAGATCAAACGTCACCGGTACCGTGGCAGATGCAGCGAGCCCCTGACTCGCCCATACCGAAGGCTGCACGTCGATGCCTTCGCCGATGGCCACATCGAACAGCATCAACCCCGCCTCGGAGTGCGCGGTGACCAATGCGGCACCGGCCAGCGGTGCCCCACTGCAATACTGTTTGATGCCACGCAGCTGCCAGCCGGCGTCGCTCAGTTCGGCACGCACCTTACTCTGCGGACCATCGGAGGCCCATACGCCGTACAGCACGTCGACACGCGCCGGGCGTCCCGCTTCGGCCAGGATCGCGAGCGCATCGGTGTGCGCTTCGGCAAGGCGGCCCAGGTCTAAATCGGCCTTGGCAATGTCCGCGAGGCGCCGGTGCCGCTCCGCCGTGGCGCCTGCGCCGGGAAGCGGCAGATCCCACGCCGGGCTGCGTCTGGCGTGCGCGACCAGGGCGTCAAACGACGCTTGCACGCGGCCCCTCGACCAGATGCCGCAGCGTATCGGCAAAGCCGCCCGGCGCGCGCCCTTGCAGCCGACCACTGGTGGTGACCACGCTGGCCGCATCCGCACGCACCGGCCAACCGGATGCCCGCAGGCGCTGCCACAGGCAATGATCTTCCCCGAGCGCCACACTGAACCAGCCGCCGACGCTGCCGTATGCATGCGCGCTCACGCCGAGGTTCGCGCCATGTACGTGCGTATGCACGCCATCAGTGCCGATTTCGTAGGTTGCATTGAACAACTGCAAGGTGCGCGCACATGCAGACTCCGCATGTAACGTGACCACGCCCGCCAGTGCGGCCACCCCGTCGCGCGCGGCCTGCACCTGAACCTGCAACCAGTCGCGGCTCACCTGCGTATCGGCATCCGTATTGGCCAACCAGAGCTGCGAACTCACGTCCCGCGAGTACCGCAGCAGTGCGGCGTCACAGCCGATCCGACGTGCTGCACCCGCCGAGCCTGCGTCGGCGGTGAGCACTTCACCGTAGCCTGCAACTTCGCGCCGCGCGACCTCGGCGGTGTCATCCGAGCAGCGGTCTGCCACGACGAAAATCCAGAATCCGGCGAGCTGCGTGCAACGCCTGCGCGCTTCGATGACACTGCGCAGACACGCCGCAATGCTGGTGGCTTCGTTGTGCGCGGGGATCACGACGGCCACATTCAGGTCGGCCTGCAGCAGGGCGCTCATGCGCGTCGCAGCCAGGAGTCGACCCGAAAGCCGGTAGCCCGGCTGCCGGCCTGCCATTCGAGGCGGCTGTGTGCGCCGAGCAGGGTGTGCACCTCGTCGCCATGCAAAATGTGGTCGGCGCTGTGGCCGAGCCAATGGGCCGCCGTAATCTCGCCCCGGGGAGTCAGACGGTCGATCAGGTCGTCGGTCAGCCTCGCAAGTCGGGCAGGCTCGAAGTAGTAGCCGATTTCGCTCATGACGATCAGGTCGAACGGACCGGCCGGCAACCCGTCCGCGATGTTCATACAGCTCACTGTGACGTTCGGCAGTGGCTCACAGCGGGCCCGCGCCAGCGCAGCGGCCGTAGGCGAGATGTCGGTGGCGAGGAGTGAGCCGCACCGCTCAGCCAGCGCGGCGGTGAGTTCACCGATGGAGCAGCCCGGTTCGAACGCACGCGGGTACGAGGGCTTGAGCAGGCTCGACAGGATGGTCTGATAGCGGCCGCGCTCGTAGTCCGAGGACGCGAACTTCCATGGATCGGGATCGCTGCGATACTTTGCTTCGAACGCCGCTGCGGAGGTCGGGAGAGTGGATTCAATCACAGGATGAAGGCCTCGTAGGGGCGTTGAAAATAGGTGAGTACATGGGCCGGCACCACTGGTGGGTGGTCGACAGGGGCAAGTTGCGAAGTGAAGCACTGCACGGCATGCGCCTTGGCACGTTGGGCGGCAGAATCGAGCACGAACTTGCCCCAGCGGGTCTGCGGCAGGTCGGCGGGCGTCAGGCGATGCCAAGCCCACACCGGATAGCGCACCAGGGTCGTACCGTGCGCTTGCGCGAGCGCCGCGCACACGTCGCCCGTAGCTTCGTGATCGGGATGCCCGTCGTGCTGATAGGGAGCGACCAGCACTGCGAGCGGTAGGAGCAAGGCTTCAATCCCGGTGCGTAACTGCGCGCGGTGCTGCGTTACCTGGCCGTCGGGTAAGCCGAGTCGCACCACCGACAGGGGAGCCGCACTGAGCTTGCGCAGCGCCGCGTGCAGTTCGGCCCGACGCACGGCAGCCAAATCACCGCCACACGCGTATGCCGCTTCACCGTCGGTCACGCTCACGATCGTGACCGCCCGACCCAACCCCAGCCAGCTGTGAATCAAACCACCGGCGGCCAGTACCTCATCGTCCGGATGCGGGCTGACGACGATCAACGGGCCGTCGGGGGGCGACCAGGTACGTTCCCGCGACAGATGCTCCGCCCACACGCGTTCGGGCGTTCCGGCGAGTGCCGTATCGAAGCCTTGGTCGGAGTCGTTTGCCATACGCGGAGTGTGTCGTCCTCACAACGAAGCGACTATCCGGCGCAGCGTGTCTGGGGGTGTCAGATAGCGTCTCGCGACTCTCGCCTATTTTATTTATTGTCGGCTTTCTCCGACTCCATTTTCAGGGCGGAGCATTCGCAGAACATGCGCTATATAGGCGTAACGCCTTTGAGCATACACACCGGAAAATACACATGTTGAAGCCACGGTTCGATCCGTTTCGCTTTACGCGAGCGGTCACACCTTCACAGGAAGAACGTCGCCAAATGATTGCAGCGGCCGCCTACCATCGGGCGCAACGGCGTCAATTTCAAGCAGGTGACCCGCTCGCTGACTGGCTGGCCGCCGAGGCTGAAGTCGATGCAGAAATCAGTCTGCGTTATATGGCGGGTTTCTCGACCTGATACGTTGCGCCCTGACGGTTAATGACCGGGGAGGGCGGCGACCAATCTGTCAGCCAGTTGCCCCAGGCATTCACTGGCCGCGTCCGCGACCCCGTTGTAGCCTTGCGCCGCCTGGCAGGTAAACGCTTCTCGACCATAAATGGCCTGCGTGCCAGAGCCTGCCGCCCTGACACGCCAGCGCACATTCAAATTTACTGCTGACCCGAGCCGTGCGGTCAGGCTGATCACATCGATATCAATATGAACGGCATTGGCGCCTGCGCTTCGGGCGGTAACGAACACGTCGCTGCGCCGACGCTCGAGGTCCTGGCCTAGGACCGATTGCACCTGGTCTGCCAAAGGTGCCGCCCACCGTTCATGCTCCTGGATATGCACCCCGCCGTTCGTCTCCACCACGAACTGAGGCCGGTCGACCAATGGCGGTAGCGCGACAGTCAAGGCGAGCTCCACATCGGGTGCCACTGCGCGCTGGGCGGGCGCATCAGGCCGCGGACTCAGCGCATAGAAGCGATCAGGCGACGTCGCACAGGCCGCCACCAGCATCATCCACAGGAACGTCACGCCGGTTTTCATCATGGCGAATCCTTCGGCTTGCCACGCAACAGTGCTTCGGGATGCCGCTCCAGATACTCGACCAGTGCGCTGACTGATTTGGCGGCGCGCGAAACCTGCATCAGCGCCGCTCCCAGGTCGCTTTGCAGCGGCGCATCCTGCGACAGGACGTCCTTTGCATTTTTCATCGCTGCTTGTGCCTCGCTCAAGGTTGCCTGAATCTGCGGCGCGATGTTCCGGTCTACGTTGCCCATCAAATGATCGGCACTCTTGAGCGTAGTGCCGAGTGAATCGAGCGCATTCATGATCTTGAAAGACAACTGGTCGAACGGAACCTTGTCGATCTTGCGCGCGATGCTGCCGATCGAGTCCTGCAGTTCGTCAAGCCCATTCGATACGGTCGGAAAGACCGCCGGATCATCGGCCCATGCCACCTTCGCCTTGGCGGCACCCGGGTGCATGTCGAATGCCACGAATTTTTGCCCGGTCAGCAGGTTGCCGGTCCGCAGCTCGGCCCGCAGCCCGTGCGCCACCAATGAATCGAACAACAGGCGGCTCGCGGCCGCATCCTCGTTGGCATTGCCAGGGCTGTTGCCCGCGCGCGTTTTCTTGCCACGGATGCGCTGCGGGTAGACCTCGATGACCACCGGAAACCGCAGGCCGCCGGCGCTCTCGTCGTACTCGACGTCGAGGGAGCGCACTTCGCCGATGTCGATGCCGTTCAAATCAACCGCGGCTCCGCTGGCCAACCCGCGCAGCGATCCTTTGAAGTACATGACGAACGAGCGGATCTCGGTTTCCACCGGCCGCATGGCGCGGTCGTGATCCGAATACAAGGTGAAGGCGCTGTCATCGGCCACCGCAGCGCCGCGGGCATTGGGCAACGAAGCAAAGGCCACGCCGCCTTCGAGGATCGAGGTGAGCGATTCCGTATGCAATCGCACGCCATCGGCGTTCAGAGACATGTCGATTCCACTCGCCTGCCAGAAACGCGTCACATTGGTGACGTAGGTGTCGAAGGGTGCATTGACGAAAACCTTGATGGTGACGCCGGTGCCGCCGGCGTCCATGGTGTAGCCGAGAACCTGACCGGCGGTCATGTGCCGGTAGAACACACTCGAGCCGATATCGAGCGACCCCAGGTCCTCGGCATGCAGGATGAACTCGCGGCCCGGGACATCGGCGGTCACGATCGGCGGCATCTCCACGCCGACGAAATACCTGCTGCTATTTTCCGAATGGCCAACGTCGATGCTGATGTACTCGCCTGACACCAGGGTCGTCAGCCCGGAGACGCCGGCGCTCGAGATGCGCGGCCGCACCACCCAAAAGCGCGTGTCGTCCAGCAGATATTCCCTGGCTTCGCGATGAATACGCGCCGTGACGATGACGTTCTTTCGATCAGGCGACACCCGCACGTCCGTGACGTCGCCGATATCGACGTCCTTGTAGCGCACCTTGGTTTTGTTGGCTTCGAGCCCCTCGGCGTTGTGAAACTGGATTTCGATGCTGGGACCCTGCGACAATTTCTCGTGAATGACCACGAACAGCGCTGCCAGAACGACGACCACCGGCAGCAGCCACACGAGCGGCAGACGGCTGAAGCGCGAGTTTGACGGCAGCGGTTCAGGCAGGTCCTCGAGCTCGCGCGGCGTGTCGCTCATGCCCCGTCCTTGACGTCCCACAGCAAGCGTTCATCGAATGTGCGCGCAGCGACCATGGTCAACACTACCACGCCGCCGAAGGCGACCGCGCCCCAGCCGACAGAGATGAATGCCAGGGATTTCATTTGTATCAAAGCCACCAGCAAGGAGATGGCGTAGATATCGAGCATCGACCAGCGCCCGATGTACTCGACTGCGCGATACAGCTGACTGCGCTGCAGGCGAAACCGGGTGGTGCCAAGCCAGGCGGTGAGAAGCACCATGCCGAGCGCCAGGATCTTGAGCAACGGCACGACGATGCTGGCGATGAAGACCAGCACGGCGATCGGCCACGACCCTGACTGGATCAGCACGACGACACCGCTCATAATGGTGTCGGCACCATTGCTGTCGAAGATCGTTCGCGTATACATCACCGGCAGCAGGTTGGCGGGAATATACAGGGCCGCTGCGCAGGCCAGCAGCGTCGCGGTCAGAGCCAGGCTATGCGGCTTGCGTGTATGCAGATGAGCGTGACAGCGTGGGCATGCCGGTGCGTCGACCGGGCCGGCGCGCACCACCAGGCGACACTCCAGGCAAAGCAACAAACCGAGTTGCCGGCCGGTCAGGACCACGCTCATGCGCGGGTGCGCGCCACGCTAGTGCGCGCCGCCCAGCGCCAGAACTGTTCAGGCTGAGTGATGTTTGACAGCGCCGCCAGCGCCAGCATCAGCAGGCCGAACGACCAGATGGCAATGCCTGGTACCACCGTCGCATATTGCGTCAATCGAACGATGGCTACCAGCGAGCCGAGCATGAACACTTCGACGAAAGTCCAATTGCGGATATAAGTCAGCCATCGAAACACATCTTGCTGAGCTGCCGCCGCCTGGCCGAGACGCATGGGCAGCAGCAGATACAGCACACCCACAATCTGCAACACGGGTGCGGCGACGATGGTCGCGAACACCAGTGCCGCAAGCGAGATGAAACCTTGCGCGTATAAACCGCCGGCCGCGCCCAGCAAGGTTGCGGAGCGGGTGACGCCATTCACCTGGAAGGACACCAAGGGGAAAAAATTGCTCAGGACGCAGAGGATCAAACCGCAGCAGGCCAATGCGATCGCATGATCCAGAGGCACATCAACGCCGCGCTGTAACATGGTGTTGCATCGCGCGCAGCGCGTCCGCCCCCGCATCGCAACTGCCGGGTCGCGGTACACCAAATCACAGCCAGGACAGACGAGAACGGACAGTCTAATTGTCTCGGATGCTACTCCGCGCATCCTGCCGGGCCGACGCAAATGCGACCTTGAGATCGTCCATTCGGTAGGGTTTCGGAATGATCTTAATGCGGTGCGCAGCAGCGCTGCGGCTGGCCACGTCGGCAAAACCGCTGGTCAAAAGCACCGGTACGTCCGGGTGGCGACGGCGTATCTCCTGAGCCAATTCAACTCCATTCATGCAACCTGGCATCATCACGTCGGAGAATACTATATCAACCGGCGGACGCGCCGCGAGCGCACCGAGCGCCGCCTCGGCGCTGGCCACCCGGGTGGTGTCGTAGCCCAATTGATTGATCATCTCGACCGCCAGTGCGGCCACCTCGTCGTCGTCTTCGACCAGCAACACCTGACCCTCTTCGCCGGCGCTCCTCTCAGATTGCGCCGTTGCGGCGTGCGAGGTCTGCGGTACTTTACGAGTTCGCGGCAGCCACAGTGTCACCGTCGTACCGCGGCCCACGACGCTTTCGATGCGAATGCTGCCACCTGAGGCGCGCGCGAAACCGTGCGCCTGCGCCAGCCCCAGGCCGGAACCGCGACCGATTTCCTTGGTGGTGAAAAATGGTTCGAACGCATGCGCGATGACTTCGGGGGCCATGCCCATGCCGGTGTCGGCGACACGCAGGCAGACGTAGTCGCCGCACAACTCCGGGTCCGATACCGCGTCGCGGTTTTGCACCTCGATATGCAGGGTGCCACCGCCCGGCATCGCGTCATGCGCATTCACCGCCAGATTCAGCACCACCAATTCCAATTCGCTGGAATCGACTTCGACCGGCCACAGGGCTGGCCCGAACTCGGTGCGAATCTGCACATCAGCGCGCACACTGCGCTTGAGCAATTCATGCATGCTGCCGAGCAGTGTCTGGAGATCCACCGGTTCAGGACGCATGGCCTGGCGGCGCGAGAAGGTCAGCAGCTGTCTGCAGAGAGTTGCGCCGCGGTCAACGGCCAATTTCATAGCGGTGAGTGTGCGTTCACGCCGCACGGGATCGGTCTGACGCGCCATGATTTGCAGGCCGCCGGAAATCACCTGTAGCAGATTGTTGAAATCATGGGCAACGCCACCGGTTAACCGGCCGAGTGCCTCGATTTTTTGAGCCTGTCGCAGCCGGTCTTCGGCCGCCCGGCGTTCGGTGATGTCCGCAAACACCCCGGACATACGCACGGCAACGTTATCCTCATAGAAGGTCCGGCCGCTCATGTGCAGCCAACGCAGGGCAGTCTCGCCGCTGCGCGCATAACGCACCTCGATATCGATGCAGCCGGTCGTCGTAGCTTGGTTCAGGGCTTGCTGCGCGTAGGAACGATCTTCCGCATGCAGACGCTCGAGCAGCATCTGGGTGGTCCAGGCCGCAGTGCCTGAGTCAGCACCGAAGATCTCATCGTTGCGTACCGAGCGCGTTATGGTCCCATCGGCAATCCGCATGTCCCAGGTACCCAGTCCGGCTGCATCGAGCGCACCTTCCACCTCCTCGAGCCGAGAACGCAGTGAGGTCACCGATGATTCTTGATTGGTCATGAATGCCGGCTCAGCGCTTGGCGGGCCCCGGCGGCGCTTTAGCCGGATCAGGCGCATGCGGCAGGTTCTTGCCCTGTTCCGCCTCTGACATCAGCGCCTGGCAGTTGGCATCTTTCGCGAGCCCGCCATCCACGAATGCGAGAACGGCAGCCGCAGGTGTCAGCAACACGCCCAGAGCTGCGGCCGCGCCTGCCTGACCGATGACGCTGGTCGTCTGCAGCCCCACGGAAGGCTTCGACAGGGTCCCCGACAATTCGATCGGCGAGCGCAGGCGGAATAAGCGGATGCCCTTCGGCTGGCCATGAATGGAAAGGTCGATATTCTCATTCTCCAGATCGATCTTGCCTTTGCCGGTAACCAACATATTGGTGGTATCGACGACCAGGGTGGTTGCCGTAAGGTCGCCCTCGGCGGCATGGAAATTGATGATTCCACAACGCAGCTCCGTCGCCTTCTGGTTCTTGGTGATCAACAGGGCCAAGCCGCGCGAAATATTGATGCCGGTGAGTTCGACGAATGCTTCGCGAATCTCGCCGTTCGGTATCACGACCGTGATATCGCCCACGGATGTCATCGCAGTTTTATGAATCGAACTCCCCGAACCGTGCAATTTGATCCGTCCGACCATCGTGCCGGTCATCGGTGACGTTTCGGCATTCTTCGGTTTGAATTGGGCCAGATCCACTTTATCGATCTGCATGTTCAAATCCGTCACCGGCGCGGCACCGCGGGCGTCGATTCCGACGCTGCCGGAGAGATGTCCCTGCGGCAAGCTGAAGGCGAGCGGGTCGATCGTGATCTTGCCGTCATTGAGCAGCAGATGGAGTGACATGTTCTTGAGCGGCATCTTCTGGGTCTTGATGGCCAGCGCGTCGAATTGCAGATCCGCATCCATGGCGCGGACGCGATTGACCTGCAGATCCGCATCCGGCAGCAGCAGCGCGGACTGCGGCGGCTCTTCCTCAGTGTTCGGCTTCTTTGATGTGGCATGCGGCCGCTTTGAGCCCGGCGACACGGCTGCCGTGGAATTGGCGAGGGTGTCGGCCTTGTCTGCAGGTTTGGCCTGCGCACCGAGCGGTGCCGCCAGATCCACGATGTCGAGCATTTTGGAGGCGAGTTTCGCCGTCAGCTTCGGCCGCACGCCGCCGGTATCGATGCCAACTTTCCCCTCAATGTCGCTATTGCCCAGACGCCCTTTGAAGTCATTGATGGTGAGCTGCGCATTGTCGCGCTCCACGGTTCCGGAGATGTCGTACGGCGGTGTATTCGGCAGCGCCAGCCCGCTCAGGTAATAGATATCCGCCAGATCTTTGCCGGTCACCCGGAACTTCGAATTGACGTGCGCCATGTCAAAGGGATGCAGGATGTCGGTATGCGCCACCAACTTGATGTCGGCCGCCGTCACCGTTGCATCGAACCGGTAAGGCGAGCCGGAGTCGATATCCGCCAGGGGCCCACCGCTGAAATCGAGGCCAAAAGGCTTCTCATTCAGCGAGCCGTTGCCCTTGACCGCGAGTCCGCCGCCGGCGCCCTCGCGCTCGTTTACCGTGACCTTGCCGTCAAACTTCAGTTTGCCGATACGGTCATTGGCATGCAATTCGCCATTCGACACCGTGACGTGCCGGATGAGCGGTAATTGCATGGGTCCGCTCTTGGCGGGCGGCTTCGGCGTCGCCGCGCCTGGCGGAGAGAAATCCCAGTTCGCACGACCCTTCGCATCGCGCTGCAGGTCGATATCGGGGCCATCGATGATCAGGTGCGGAAAGACCGGATTGAATTTGATCAAGGACCATAGACTCACAGAAGCATCGAAATGATCGACCTTCACCATGTTCCGGGATTTCGCCCAGTCGACATTGGCGAGGGTGAAACCGTCGATGATGACCTGCGGTTCCCAACGGAGCAGGTGCACTTCGACATTGCCGTCGATCGCCGCCTGCCGATGGGTGGTCTTCGTTACCTCGTAGACGATCAGCCTCTTCCACGCGCTGCTCGGGATCAGCGCAATGACGAGTATCAAAATCACCAAGAAGATCAACACACCAAGCGCGATGCGCTTCAGCCAGGTAGCCGCGGTGGTCTTCGTTAAAGTCTTATTTTCTGAGGTCATCATGTCGGACGCTACCTTAGCTTGCCCATTTCACTTGTCCATGAGGCACCGCCAGACCACGTCAGACATTCGGTACAATGAGGCATGGAAGGTAAAATCGCACGCCGTAGGCTGCTCCAGGCGGGTGGTGCCGCCCTAGCGCTTGCCGCTTTACAAGGTTGCAGGGTCTCCGCACCGCGGTCCCCCAAGGGTCGCACCCCCGTAAATTTCGCACCCATCCAGGCCAGCATGGACCGCGTAACACGCATCACCGTGTGCACGCGGCCGTTCCGCGCCACCGGTCCACGGCTCGACATAGAGCGCGTGGGCGACAAGACAGTGGTGCACAACTACGGGCATGGTGGCAGCGGCTGGTCGCTGTCCTGGGGATCGAGTGCCATCGCCAGCAGCAAGGCACTGGCCACCGGCGAACGTGACATTGCGGTGATCGGTTGTGGTGCGCTGGGTTTGACCTCGGCGCTGACCTTGCAGCGGGCCGGCGCGAAAGTCACTTTGTATGCCAAGGACCTGCCGCCGAATGTGAGGTCGTCGCTGGCGACGGGACTGTGGACCCCGGACTCGCGGATCTGCCTGGAGGAGCACGCGACGCCGGAATTCAAGAACCAATGGACGCAGATGGCGCGGACTTCCTGGAGTGCGTACCAGGGCTACATGGGGGTGGCGGGCGATCCGGTTGAGTTCATCGACAGCTATTTCGTGGCGGATGCCGCTGAGCAGCGGCACCGCCATGCGGAGGCGGATCCGCGCCCTGCGTTTGCTGAGTTACAGCGCGAATTGATCGGCGATCTCATTCCGGCCGGCTACGACCTCGTGCCGGGGCAGCATTCGCTCGGGCGCCGCTACCTACACCGCAACACGCAGATGATGTTCAACATCACCAGCTACTCGCATATCTTGCTGGGCGATTTCTATGCCGCCGGCGGCAAAATCGAAATCACCGAATTCACGTCGCGAGGCGATTTGGGTCGCATTCGGGAAAAAACGCTGATCAACGCGACCGGCTACGGCGCCCGTGCGCTCTTCGGCGACGACAGCATCACGCCCGTGCGGGGGCAGTTGACCCGCTTGATCCCCCAGGCTGAGGTGAACTATGGCCTGTTTTATGCCGGTGTGTCCTTCGTGCCGCGGCGTGACGGCCTCGTGGTGCAAGCGGTCGGCGACAACGATTACTACGGTTTCGACGATGCCACGACCGTGCCGGACCGAGCGGAAGCGAAACGCGCCGTCGGAACGATTGCGGCCCTCTTTGCTTAAGGAAGCTCATGACATTACGTATCTCCGGCCTCTCGAAAACCTATCCCAACGGGGTACGAGCGCTCAAGAATTTATCGCTCGAGGTGGGCAACAACATGTTCGGCCTGCTGGGTCCGAATGGCGCCGGGAAGAGTTCGCTGATGCGCACCATTGCGACGCTGCAGGATCCAGACGCAGGCAGCATCGACCTGGACGGCATCGATGTGCTCAAACAGAAAGATCAGGTGCGTCGCATGCTGGGCTATCTGCCGCAAGAGTTCGGCGTCTATCCGAAGATGTCGGCCTTCGACATGCTGCATCACCTGGCAACGCTCAAGGGCTTGACGGCGAGCGGCGAACGCAAGGACATCGTCGACGCGCTCCTGCATCAGACCAACCTGTGGGATGCACGCAAGAAATCGCTGGCCACGTATTCCGGCGGTATGAAACAGCGCTTCGGGATCGCCCAGGCGCTGCTCGCCAATCCTCGACTCATCATCGTCGACGAGCCGACGGCCGGTCTCGATCCGGCCGAGCGCAATCGCTTCCTCAATCTGCTGTCGTCCATCGGCCGTAATGTCACGGTGATCCTGTCGACGCACATTGTCGATGACGTCCGCGAACTGTGTCCGCGCATGGCCATCATCGCCGCGGGCGAGGTATTGCTCGAAGGGGCGCCGAACGATGCGCTCGCAGCGCTCGACGGTCAGATCTGGTCGCGGGTCGTGGATACCGATGAGGAGGTGCGCGCCATGGAAAGCGACCTGCATCTCGTCAGCACCCATCTGGTGGGCGGGCGGCACGAGGTACGCGTGTTTGCGGCGAACTCCCCCGGTGCGGGCTTCCGCACCGTGCCGTCGGGACTCGAGGACGTGTATTTCCTGAATCTGTCCCGCAGCAAGCACTGATTCGATATGGGCATGTTCTGGGAGTTTTTCACGTTCGAGCTGGCCTTGCGCCGCAAGAGCATCTCGACGTATGCCTACTTTCTGGCCTGGTTCGCGTTCTCTTTTCTATGTGTGGCGTCGGAGAGTTTTGGCCCGATTGCCAGTTCCAATGGCAAGGTGTTGTTGAATGGCCCGTACGCGCAGAGCATCACTGACCTGTACTCGATGCTGTTCGGCATCATCATCATCGCCGCCATTTTCGGCACGTCCATCCTGCGGGATTTTCAGCGCGATACGTATCAACTGATCTTCACCAAGCCGATCTCGAAGCTCGCCTACCTCGGCGGACGTTGGGCAGGCTCGTTCGTCACCACGGTATTCGTCTATTCCGGCCTGCTATTCGGCACCTGGCTCGGTACCTTCGCGCCATGGGCGGATCACACGCGCATCGGACCCAATCATCTGTGGTGGTACCTGCAGCCGTTTCTGTCCATCGTGGTGGTGCAGATCTTTTTCGTCGGATCGCTGCTGTTTTGTGTCGCGGCGCTGACGCGCAAGGTGTTCATCGTTTATCTGCAGGGCGTCGCGCTGTTCATGCTGTACATCATCGGCCTGACGGTGTTCGCGGCGACCCGCTCACTGGAGCATTTCTGGTCGGGCATCTTTGATCCGATCGGCCTGCTGCTGGCCGACACCATCTCGCGCTACTGGAGCGTGGCCGAGAAGAACACGCTGCTGTTCCCGTGGGGCTTCAGCGGCTACTCACCCGGCGTCTTTCTCTACAACCGGCTGCTCTGGTTGGGCGTCGGCGTCGTGGCCCTGTTCGTGACCTGGGCTCTGTTTCCCATGTCGGTCGAAGCGCTCACCGCCAGGTCGCAGGGCCGGCGCGCCGAAAAGGCGCGCGATCAGGACAGCCAGAACGCCGTCCCACGGCGCTCACTGATCGCGGCGCATTTACCGAAAGTGACGCAACGTTTCGGTGCCGGTACGACCTGGCTCCAGTTCATGACGTTGACGCGGCTGCGCCTCAGCAACATCGTTCGTGAGGTGCCGTTCTGGGCGATCGCGGCATTGCTGGTGGTCTTCTGCATCAATAATGGCTATTTCGCGGGGCGCATCGCCGGCCAGAACGTCTGGCCGGTCACCTATCTGATGGTGCAAGCCGTGGAGGGGTCCGCGACGCTGTTCTTCTATATCGTCGGCGCGCTGTACGCCGCGGAGCTCATCTGGCGCGAGCGCGACACCCGTTTCGCCGGCATCCACGATGCGCTGCCGTTTCCGGAGTTCGCGGACTGGATTTCGAAGTTTGTGGCCATTGCCTTCGTGGAATTCTGTCTGCTGGCGATATCGATGCTGGTCGGCATGCTGATGCAGACGATCGACGGCTATCACCACTATGAAGTGCTGCAGTACGTGCAAGAGCTGTACTTCATCGTCTATCCACAAATTCTCGCCTTCGTGATGTGCGCGATGTTCGTGCAGACCCTGGTGCCGAACAAGTTCGTGGGCCACGGGATCGTCATTGCGATATTCGTGCTACAGCCGATCCTGTTTTCTTTCGGCTGGGAAAACTCGCTGTATCTGCTCGGGGCGATCCCGGCCTATACCTATTCGGACATGAATGGCTACGGTCATTTTGTACCGGCGATCGCCTGGAGTCTGACGTACTGGTGCGCGGTATTTGCGATCATGGGCGTCATCTCAATCCTGTATGCACGCCGCGGCGCCGAGGATTCCTTGCGGGCGCGCTCCCGTCTGGCGCGCGCACGCCTGCCCGGACTCGCCATTCCGTTGATCGTTCTGGTCCTGCTGGCCGCTGGTGCCGGTGGCTGGTTTTTCTACAACGCACATGTGCTGAACGAGTACAGCACCGCAGAGGACCGGCGCGCCCTGTCGGCCGACTATGAGAAGAAATTCAAACAGTACGAAGGCCTGTCGCTGCCCAAGGTCACTGCCGTGGACGCGGTGATCAACATTTACCCGCAGCGACGGGCCTTTGACGGCACGGGAAAATTCACGCTGCAGAACAAGACCGACAAGCCCATCTCGCAGATACACGTCACCGACCAGCACGAGGCCGTTTCAGACCTCCAGTTCAACCGGCCGTTTCACCTGGTGAGCCGGGCAGCGCGCGATGTGTATTCGATCTATGAACTCGAGCAGCCGCTGGCGCCGGGTGAAGCGATGACCATGAGCTTCAAGGTGGGCTGGGCTGCCAGAGGGTTTCGCGACGGCAATGAACCGGCGCAATTCGCCTACAACGGCACCTTTTTTGATCCGGAATACTTTCCCTACGTCGGCTACTCGCCCAATCTGGAGCTGGATGATCCGCGCCGTCGGCGCGAGCAGCATCTGGGCGAGCAGAAACTGCTGCCGCCGCGCGGTGATCCGGTGGGCTCGCGCCTCAACCTGTTCGGTCCCAATTCCGACTGGATCACCTATCACGCGGTGGTGAGCACGTCGGCCGATCAGATCGCGCTTGCGCCGGGCTATCCGGAGAAAACCTGGACCGCGAATGGCCGGCACTACTATGAATACAACATGGGCGACACGCACATCCAAAACTTTCACGCTTATATCTCGGGACGCTATGCGGTGCAGCGCGAGGTGTACGAGGGGCCTTCAGGCCCCGTGAATCTGGAGGTCTACTATGACCCGGCGCATCCGTACAACGTGGCCGAAATGTTGGAGAGCAGTCGTGCCGGGCTCGATTACTTTCAGGCCAACTTCAGTCCCTATCAGTTCAAACAATTTCGCATCATGGAGTTCCCGCGCTATCGCAGCTTCGCCCAGTCGTTTCCGAACACCGTGCCGTTTTCCGAAAACATCGGTTTCATCACGCGGGTCAAGAAGCCCACCGATGTAGATCTCACGTATTTCGTCACCGCGCACGAGCTGGCACATCAGTGGTGGGGCCATCAGCTGGTGGGCGGTCTGGTCGAAGGCTCCAACATGATGTCGGAGACGTTGGCTGAGTATTCGGCTTACATGGTCATGCAGAAAAAGTTCGGCAAGGACTACATGCATCGTGTGATGCACCACTATCTGGATCGCTACCTGCGCGGCCGGGCCGGCGAGATACGCCGGGAGCGCCCTCTGGCGCTGGTGCAGAACGAACCCTACGTCTGGTATGAGAAGGGTGGCCAGATCATGTATTCGCTCGCCGACGCCATCGGTGAGGACAAGCTGAATCTGGCGCTGCGTAATTTTCTGCTCGCTTATCGCTACAAGAATGCGACCAATCAGGACGACTCGGCGCAGCAAACGCTGGGTGCGGCCGCCATCAGCGAGCCTTACCCCGATACGCGGCAGCTGGTGGATGCGCTGCGCGCGCAAACCCCGCCCGAGTACCAGTACATGATCGACGACGGCTTCGACCGCATCGTCTTGTACGACAACAAAGCAGCTTCGGCTACGGCGACGCAACGCAGCGACGGCAAGTATGAAGTGACGCTGGAGGTCGAGGCACGCAAGGTGCAGGCCGATGGCAATGGCACCGAATCGCCCATGCCGTTGGCCGACTATATCGACATCGGTGTTTTCAGCGGCGCCAAGGATGAGGAAAAACCCCTGTACATGCAGCGAGAAAAATTGACCGAAGCCCATCGCACGTTCACCGTGGTCGTCGATCAGAAGCCGACCCGCGCCGGCATCGATCCGTACAACAAGCTGATCGACCGAAATGCCGACGACAATATGATCGACGTGAGCAGCGTGACGCGACATAACTGATATCGAGGTGCCAAGCCTCGCACTGCGCCCGGGCCCAAGGGCACCGATAATCAACGCGCACACCCGGCAGCATGATGCGGTAGTCAGGGTGTGTTTTCGAGATAAGTCGCGCGCAGGGATGCGCGCGCATCGCACCATTCAAACCTTTCGGCTTGTGCCTGCCTCTAACCGGCATGTCGATTGAAAGGTTGCACAGCATAGGCGCTGACGGTCCCGAGGCCGAGCCGGACGATTGCATCGCCGCAGCCGCTGGCGGTGATGTCGACGCATTTGCGCATCTGTATCGGCGCTACGCGGCGCGGGTGCACGGCCTGTGTTTCAGGCTGTGCGGGCAGCGTGAGACCGCAGAGGATTGCACCCAGGAAACCTTCGTCGCGGCCTGGCGCGCGTTACCCCGATTCGAAGCACGCAGCGGGTTTTCCACCTGGCTGCATCGTATCGCGGTGCGCACCGTAACGGCGACGCGGCGCGGCCTGCGGGTGGCCTATGAAGTCCCTGCCATCGACGGCGCCGCCGAGCGTTTGGAAGGATCGCCCGAGGGCATGCCGCTCGATCTCGAGCACGCCATCGCGCGGCTCCCGGCGGGTGCGCGCCACGTGCTGGTGCTGGTCGGCATCTACGGCTACAGCCACGCTGAAGCGTCGCAAATGCTCGACATCGCGGCAGGGACCTCCAAAGCACAACTGCATCGCGCCAAACGATTGCTCAGCGTCAGCATGGGCCTGGAGGACACATGACCGAATCAAAGCATCCCCGGCTCGACCGGCAACTCGCCGAACTCGCGCGCGACGTTGCGCCGCGCCGTGATCTGTGGCCCGACATTCGCCGCGACATCGAACAAACGCGCCACAGCCTCGCGCCTTATTGGTGGGTGGCAGCGGTCGCCGGCATCGCCGCGTCGGTGGCCGGCGTCTCGACCTGGGTGGTCATGCATCGGCTGCAGGGCGGCGGCATCCCCGTCGTCGCCCAATCAGGCCCGTCATCCTATGCCGGCGCCTTCGAATTGACCGATGCACGCTATGTTGCGGCACGCAGCGAATTACGCACCACCTTTGAAGCACGCGTAGCGCAACTCGATCCGGCAACGCGCGCGACCATCGAAACGAATCTCGCGGTCATCCGTCAGGCGCATGAGGATATTCGCCGCGCGCTGGCATCGCAACCCGACAGCCCGTTGTTACAGCAACTCTGGGAAAGTACGTGGCGCGACGAATTCGATCTTTACAACCGTGTCGTGCAAGCCACTCAATCCATGTCGTCGAGGACCTAAATCATGTCAACGCATCAAGCATCGTTTCTCGCGGTGGCCATCATGCTGTCTGGCGCCGCGTCGGCGGGCACCCGCAGTGTCGAACAACACCAACCGGCGGGCCCCCATGGCAGTGTCGAGATCAATAACGTGGCGGGACGTATCGAGGTCAGCGGCTGGGATCAGGAAGAAGTATCGCTTTCGGGTACGCTCGACGATGATGTGGAACGCCTGGAACTTTCCGGCGGCGGCGATCACACGATGATCAAGGTCATTTACCGATCAGGACACTTCGGTTGGGGAGCGAGTGACGGCGCACATTTGAAAATCAAGGTGCCGCGGGGCAGCGCGCTCAGCGCCACGCTGGTGAGTTCCTCGATCAAGGTCGCCGAGCTCACCGGCGACCTCAAGGTGCAGACCGTGAGCGGCGGCATCGATGGCAAGGCGGGCGCTGACGTGCGGCTCGGCACGGTCAGCGGCACGATTCATCTGGAAGCCCGGGCTGCGAAACACGTGGAATTGAGCAGCGTCAGTGGCAACGTCTCCTTGCATGGCGGCGACGGCGAGGTGAACGTGAGCACCGTGAGCGGCGATGCGACGATCGACGTCGGTACCATCATGCGGGCCCACTTCAAGTCCGTGTCAGGCGACCTGAAGGTCACATTGGGCCTCGACCCCGACGCCCGCATCGAGGCCGAGTCTGTGAGTGGAGATCTGCGACTCGACTTGCGTGGCACGCACGCGGCAGACTTCGATGCACAAAGCATGAGCGGTGAGATCGAAAACTGTTTCGGCCCGAAAGCCGTGCAGCCTGAATACGGTCCGGGTTCACGATTGCAGTTCAAAGACGGCACTGGCGGCGCGCGGGTGCGGCTCGGCACGCAAAGCGGCGATATCCGACTGTGCACATCGGCACAAACGTCATAGCATGTACGGATGACCGGGCACGAGGAGCGGGGCGACCCCGACAAGTACGATCACAGCGACCATCCGCTGACGCAGCCACGTCCGGATGATTTAGACTCGCCAGGGTCGCATGGTCCATCCGTGACACCGTCGCGTCGCGATTCGAATCCGAAGGCCATTCCTGAGCAGGAATCCCCCGGCGAGTCGCGGTCTGGTTAGTTTCCCTACAAGTATCAACAAGAAGGAGTGTTAATGAACACTGCAGCCGCTACCCCTCAGGCCATTACGCAACCGCCGCTACCGTACGAGCAGAGTGCGTTGGATCCCATCATTTCGGCCAACACGCTGAGCTTTCACTACGGCAAGCACCACAAGACCTATGTCGATACGTTGAACAAATTGATCGCCGGCACCGAATATGCCGACATGCCGCTCGAGAAAATCATCAAGGCTACGGTCGACAAGGCGGACAAGGCACCGATCTTCAACAATGCCGGCCAGACCTGGAACCATACATTCTACTGGCACAGCCTCAAACCGAGCGGCGGTGGCGAACCGCCGGCGCAATTGAAAAAGATGCTCGAAGAGGCCTTTGGCAGCTTTGACCAGTTCAAGAAAGATTTTGCCAATGCGGCGGTGACGCAGTTTGGCAGCGGCTGGGCCTGGTTATGCGAAGAGGGCGGCAAGCTCAAGATCGTCAAGACCGCGAATGCACACACGCCGTTGACCACGGCAGCGAAGCCGTTGCTGACGATCGACGTCTGGGAACACGCCTATTATCTGGATTATCAGAATCGCCGCGTCGACTATGCCAATGCCGTCATCGACAAATTGGCGAACTGGCAATTCGCTGCGGATAACCTCGGCTAGGTCAGGCGGCGTGCTGCAACGACGGTTGCGGCGCCATCAGGTGGGCGGCGAGAAACTGGGCGGACATGCGCCACAGTTCCGCCGCCAGATGCTCATCCCGCACCTGTGCCGGCACTTTGGTGATGACGCAGTCGGCCCACGTTTCGCCGCTAACTCCGGCGACACTCGGACTGCCTGCCAGCAGGCACTGCGTCGCGGCGCCTTGCTGCGCTGACTTCAAGAAGCGGTCCGGCAACCAGCGCAGTGCGCGCGCGAAACCGCCCAAGGGCGCGCGTCGTCCGCTACCGCGGGTGGCACCTGGCAGGGCAACGTTCACCGTGATGCCGCGTGCGCGCAGCCGCCGCGAGAGTTCCTGCGCGAATAGCCCGTTGGCCAATTTGCTCTGCGCATAGAAGCGTTGCGCCTCATAGCCTTGGGCGCCGTCGAGGTTATCGAAATGAATGCCCTGCACGGCGCCACTCGCAAGGGCGTCGTCATCGCCGACCACGACGATCCTGCCGCCATCGCGCATGCTCGGCAGCAATGCATCGATCAGCGCGAAATGCCCCAGATGGTTGACGGCAAAGTGCGCCTCGACACCGCCGCGCACAGCGAGCGGCACCCGCGCGACCGCGGCGTTCGCGATAATGACGTCGAGGGGATCAGCAACTGAGAGAACGGTCTGCGCCGCCATGTGCACCGACTCCATTTCTCCCAGATCGCATGCCACCGGCGTGCAATGGGCGCCAGGGATGGCACACGCGGCACGGACCTCAGCTGCATCGAGACCCAAGCCGATCACGTGCGCGCCATTTGCCGTGAGCGCACTCATGGTTTCGTAGCCGATACCGGAAGTACATCCCGTGACCAGCATGCGTCGGCCGGACAGATCGATCCCTGCGAGGACTTGATCGGCGGTGCTGCTTGCATTGAAAGGTCGGGCTTTATGCATGAATGATTTAACCTTCTATTCTCTGATTACTCACACAGATACAAAACATTTTGATAGCTGTTTCGACACCCGCAACAAATTCGGCGCGGGTTTTGGAACGCTGCTTCAAGCCGCGTGCCGTGGCATGGATGGCGTGCGCCGCGGCATCCGGCGTGATGCCGGCGGCTGCCAGCGGACGCAACAGCGCGGAGCGATCGACGCAAGCCGCGATGGCGGCCTCGAATTGCGCCTCGTACTGCGTCAGCAATCCGCCACCCAGAGAGGTACTGGCGCACATGAGATCAGCGGCCGCCGCCCCGGAAATGCCGATAAAACGTCCCGCCCAGGCATCACAAGCCGCCACCAAACGCTGCTGCAATGGCACCTGCGCGTCGCCGAGCGCGTCCCTCGCCATGCCCAACTGCGCATGCAACGAATGCTCCAGGGCGCGTCGAAACAACTCTTCTTTGTTGGAAAATTGCAGGTAAAGGCCTTGGCGGGAGATCCCGGCCGCCTGCGCCACCTCGTCCATCGACGCCTTTCGATAGCCAAAACGGGCAAACACGCTCACCGCGGCTTCCAGCACTAGCTTTTGCTTCGCATCCGCGAAGACCGGAGAGGGGAGGGGAGGATCGCCCAGTGTCATGCCGACAGCATAGACAATATGGCGCTAGTTTGTCAAATCCGTCCAATCGGGGCATAATCCGACAATGAGGTTCTTATCGTCGAGCGTGCTCTGCGTTGCGTTAGCAGCGCTGCCTTTTGCCATCGTCCCGGCGGCCACGACGGACGCGATGCGCGTCGAGCACATTCTCGAGCACACACCGCTGATCGACGGTCACAACGATCTGCCATGGGAATTACGCGAGCGCTACGGCAGCGACTTCTCACGGGTAGATCTGGCGCAAGACACCAGCCGGTTGCCGCTCGAAGCCGAGCAGGTGCCGCTGATGACGGACATTCGCAAATTGCGCGCCGGCCACGTCGGGGGACAATTCTGGTCGGTATGGATTCCGGTGACATTGCAGGGCGCCGAAGCCGTGCAAGTCACGCTCGAGCAGATCGACGTGGTGAAGCGCATGGCGGCGCGTTACCCGAACGATTTCGAGATGGCTTACAGTGCCGCCGACGTGCGTAGAATTCACAAAGCGCACCGCATCGCCTCCCTGATAGGCATCGAAGGGGGCCATCAGATCAACGGGTCGCTTGCGGTGCTGCGCCAGATGTATGCGGCGGGCGCCCGTTATATGACGCTGACCCATTCGAGCAACACGCCGTGGGCCGACTCGGCTACCGATACGCCGGTGCACCACGGGCTGACACCATTCGGTATCGTGATCGTGAAAGAAATGAACCGGATCGGCATGCTGGTCGACCTGAGCCATGTGTCAGCGGAAACCATGGAAGCGGCGCTGGCCGCGAGCGCCGCGCCGGTGATGTATTCGCATTCCTCGGCGCGCGCCGTCGATGACCATCCACGCAACGTGTCGGATAGCGTATTGCGCAAGGTCGCGTTGAATGGCGGCGTCGTGATGGTCAACTTTGCGCCCTCCTATGTATCGACCGCGCGAGCGCATTGGGATGCGGATCGGGCGGCCGAACTGGCGCGCTACAACTCGCCGCCGTTCGGAGGTCTCTATATAGGTCAACCTGACAAGGCCGAGGCGGCCATGAAGGTCTGGCTGGCGCAGCACGAGCGTCCCGTCACGACGCTATCTCAGGTCGCGGATCACATCGAGCACATCAGGGAAGTGGCCGGCATCGACCATGTCGGACTGGGCTCGGACTTCGACGGGATCCCGGATGCGCCGGTGGGCCTCGAGAGCGTCGACAAATATCCCGCGCTGCTGGTCGAGATGCTGCGACGTGGCTGGAGCGATGCAGACATTGCCAAGCTCGCGGGCGAAAACATCTTGCGCGTCATGGCAGCGGTGGAAAAAGTCGCGGCCGCGCAGCAACGCGCGCCGTAAGCACTGGCGCAGTGGGAAAGGTCTGACCGCGCCACGGTGCGCGCGGCCGTCGCGTCCACCGTGCGGCGCGTATTACGCTGGCGGGATCAGTTTGGAGCCCGCATGAAAAGTGTTTCCCTGTTTGTATCCGCGTCGCTGTTGACGGCTGTTGCTGCCGCTGCCGACACTACCCCGCTCGCTGCCGAATACGGCCCCAGCCCCAGCATCGGTGAGCAAAATGCCACGCTCATCGCGACGCTCAATATCGCACCGGCCAAACGCTGGGCGGCGGGAGAGATGCCGACGGGCGCGCCGGGCCTGTTGGTCAGCGCTCTCGCCAAAGAGTTGCAGCATCCGCGTTGGCTGTACGTGCTGCCGAACGGCGATGTGCTGGTCGCCGAGTCCGAGGCGCCGGCGAAGCCGGACGATTCGAAGGGGGTGCGCGGCAAAATTCAGGCGGCAGTCATGAAGCGGGCAGGATCGGGCGCTGCGCCGAGTGCCAATCGCATCACGCTGTTGCGCGATGCGGCCGGCGACGGCAAGCATGTCGAACGGCACGTGTTTCTGAAAGGTTTGAATTCCCCCATCGGCATGACTCTGGTGGGCAATACGTTTTACGTTGCGGACAGTGATGCCGTGCTGAAGGTGCCGTATCGCAGCGGCGAAACCGAAATCAAGGCGTCGCCTGCGCGCTTGACGGAGTTGCCTGGCGGCACCCTCAATCATCATTGGACCAAGACGCTGGTGGCGAGCGCCGACGGCAAAAAACTGTATGTTGGGGTGGGATCGAACAGCAATGCGGCTGAGAACGGCATCGACGCCGAGGCCGAACGCGCTGCGGTCTGGGAGATCGATACCGTCACCGGCGCGCATCGCATCTACGCCTCCGGGCTGCGTAATCCCGTAGGCCTCGCGTTCGAGCCGGAAGACAACGTCCTGTGGGTGGCGGTGAACGAACGCGATGAACTGGGCGATCATATGCCGCCCGACTACATCACCGGCCTGCATCCAGGGGCATTCTATGGATTTCCATACAGCTATTACGGGCAACACGTTGACGATCGGGTCAAACCACAGGATCCGCAAATGGTGTCGAAAGCCATCGCACCTGACTATGCCTTGGGCGCGCACACCGCTTCGCTTGGCCTCGTGTGGTCCGGCGATGCCAAATTACCGGCCCCGTTCAGGCACGGGATGTTCGTGGGACAGCATGGTTCATGGAATCGAACGACGCACAGCGGTTATAAGGTGATTTTCGTCCCGTTCACCGATGCCAGGCCGAGCGGCGAGCCCGTCGACGTGCTGACGGGGTTTCTGGATGACAAAGACGAAGCGCGCGGTCGGCCTGTGGGCCTGGCGATAGACAAGCACGGCGCGCTGCTCGTCGCGGACGACGTCGGCAATACGGTTTGGCGCGTCAGCGCACAAACTGCAGTGACCGCGCGCCGTTAATTACGGATCGTGCAGGGCGGCGGCGTACCGTCGTGGCACAACGTCGGCGCACCGTCTGACTGAGAGCGCCCGGCCGGTGTGTCCTCGTGCGTAATGGCGCCCTCGCTCGCGGCAACGCAGCCGGATAATAAAAGGGCGGCAAAAATCAGGGCGGCGACGACTTTCATGACAGGTCCTTTTGGGCGCGGAAATTTCCGGACGGCTCACGTCATCGTACACGCGTTTTCGGCATCGCGAAGGCCGTCACAGTTGCGGCGGTTCTGCGTATTTTATGCTGGCGTGTATGTGTCGTCGTTACGCTTTGCCCTCCATCGGCGCCGTCGAACGCGAATTTCTGCCGAGCCACAGATGGTGGCGATTTGAAATGCGCTCGAATGTCGCACCCGGTCAGTACGTGCCGGTTGTGCGGCTGCACGAGGGCAGCACCGAGGGCATGATGATGCGCTGGGGACTCATCCCCAGCTGGGCAGAAGGCGAGCCCTTGCCCGAAAAGTTGGAGAACGCCGATCTGGAGACGATCGAGTCAGCGCACTCGCTGCGCATGCCGTGGCTATCGAGCCAGCGTTGCATCCTGCCCATGGCCGGGTTTTACGTCTGGGAATTCACCTCCGCGCACTATCGGCAGCCGCATTTCGTGAGCTTGCGCAACCGGGACTCGTTTGGGGTGGCGGCGGTGTGGGATCGTTCGGTGCGGGATGCCGATGACGTGATCGAGAGCTGCTGCATCGTGCGCATGCCGGGCAACCGCTTGCTGGGTGACGTCGCGCGCACCGAGAACGGTATGCCCGCCATCCTGCGTCGGCGGGATTATGACCTGTGGCTGCGCGGTACGCCCGTGCAGGCCAGGGCGGCACTGCACAGTTACAAGGACGCCTGGATGGCGCGCCACCCGGTGAGCCCGCGTATCAATTCGCTGGCGCCGGACGATCTCGGTCTGCGCCAACCCGTCTAGGCTGCGTCCAGCAAACGGACCTCGGTTTGCGGAAAAGGGATGACGACGCCGGCTGCCGCGAGCGTCGTCACGATGGCAACGTTGAGTTCGCCGATCACAAGCACCGCATCGCTCACTTGAACCCACGGCTTGACGGCAACCTCGATGGCAGAGTCGGCGAGCGAGGCCACTTGAATCACCGCGATCGGATCCTTCAGAACGCGCGGATTGGCGCTGACGACGCTGCGAATCGATTCGAGCGCCGTCGTGAGATCCGAGCCGTACGCCACGCCGACGCTGACGTCCACCTGCCGGATACGGCCAAAATTGTGCAGAATTTCGCCGACTATCTTGCGGTTGGGAATCACCAACTTCGAATGATCGGGATGCGTGAGCACACTGGAAAACAAGGATACGTGGGTGACCTGGCCTTCCACGCCGGCGACGCCGATATATTCGCCAACCCGATAAGGTTTGGTGAAAATGATGGTCAAGCCTGCCACCACGTTACTCAGCACGCCCTGCGTAGCGAGTGCGACGCCCGCGCCGGCCACGCTTAACCCGGCGATCAGCGGCAACAGCTCCACGCCGAGGTTTTGCAGTGCCATGATGACGAACAGCATCAGCACCGCACCCTGCGCGATGCGGGTGAACAGCGCCCGCATCGGGGGTTCGAGTTCGAAACGATGCAAGGCCCGAATGGTGATGCGCCCGACCCAGCGGGAGACGAACACGCCGATGACGATGATGACGATGGCGACCAGCAACTTGGGACCGAAGCGGATCGCCAGATCGAGCAAGGTATTTTTGATTTGATCGACTGTTTCAGGAGCGGGTGCCATGCTCTTTCCTCTCTAGTTGCAGGCGAAATTGCTCGATGGCCGCCGGGTCTTCTTTCAAAACGGTGCCGGAGATGCGCACGCGTCGCATCTCGGTGAGAAGCCAGGCCGCCTTCACGCCAGCGGTGGCATAACTCAAGCCATCGCGATGAATATTGGAAATGCAATTGCGCTCGGAATCCCGCTGGCCGGCACGCGGGGCCCACGTCAGGTACATACCGAGGCTGTCGGGGACGCTCAGTCCCGGGCGTTCGCCGATCAGGATGATGACTGCCTGGGCGTCGAGCGCCAGGCAGATGGCGTCGCCGAGTCCGACCCGCGCCTGCTGCGCGAGCACGATCGGGGCAACGTGCCAGCCGACCAGACGCGCCATGCAGTCGCGCAAGGTGGGTACTGCATGCCGTTCCACGGCGGCAGACGAAAGGCCGTCCGCGATCACAAACACGACTTCCCAGGGAGGTGAGCCGGCGCGCGCGGCAAGCATGCGCGCGCTCTCTGCCATGAGGCGACGACCGAAGTCCGGCCGTCGTAGGTACACGGTGCGGTCCGGCGCGCAGCTGTGCACCTCGAGCGTTTCAAATTCAGGTTTCAATTCGGCCGCGAGGCGCGCCCAATCAACGCTGCCGTGCACGGCGTCGCGCGCGTGCGCATGGTCGAGCTGGAATTTAAGCAACTCCTGCGTGGTCAGCGCATCGCCCGCAGACTCGAGTCCGATTCGCGCGCGCGTGAAACGCCGCAGCGGAGCCCAAGGGTCAGCGCGGACGTCGCGCCCGCTCACGACTCGAGCAAGGCCAAGAGGGCGGTGGGCTGCGTGTGTTCATGCATCCCCATCTGTGTCATCCACGCGGCAAATTCCGGTGCAGCCTGCAGGCCATGCAGCCGCCGCAATCCCGCGACGTCGTGATAGGACAGCGACTGATAGTTCAACATGACGTCGTCGCCGCCCGGCAGCGCGATGAGAAAATTGGCGCGGGCGGTCGCCAGCAGATTCATCAGGACGTCCATGTCGTTCTGGTCCGCGTCGACGTGGTTGGTGTAGCAGACGTCGACGCCCATAGGCAGGCCCAGCAACTTGCCGCAGAAGTGGTCCTCGAGTCCCGCTCTGATGATCTGTCGTCCGTCATACAGATATTCGGGTCCAATAAATCCCACCACGGTGTTGACCAGCAACGGCTCAAAGGCACGCGCGACGGCATAGGCACGCGCTTCCATGGTTTGCTGGTCAACACCGTGATGCGCATTGGCGGACAGAGCGCTGCCTTGGCCCGTTTCGAAGTACATGACGTTGTCGCCGACGGTGCCGCGCTGCAGCGACAAAGCCGCTGCGTGCGCTTCCGCCAGCAGGCTCAAAGTGATGCCAAAACCCGCATTCGCCGCCTGGCTGCCGGCGACCGACTGGAACACGAGATCCACCGGCGCACCGCGCTCCATCGCATTCAAGGTGGTGGTGACGTGCGCCAGCACGCAACTTTGTACCGGGATGTCGAACCGGCGCCGCAGATGATCCAGACACTCGAGCAGGACGACGCAGGCATCAACACTGTCGGTGGAAGGATTGATGCCGATGACGGCGTCGCCCATACCGAAGCGTAGCCCGTCGAGCGTCGAGGCCATGATGCCTTTGGCATCGTCGGTGGGATGATTGGGTTGCAGGCGGCTTGCGAGGACACCCGGCGCGCCGATCGTCGTGCGGAACGCCGTGATGACGCTGCACTTCGCCGCGACCGTGATGAGATCCTGATTGCGCATCAGCTTGCTCACCGCCGCCACCATCTCAGGCGTCAAGCCGGGCGCCAGTGCCCGCAACTTAGGGGTGTCCGTGCTGCCCAGCAGCAGCCAGTCGCGCAAGCCGCCAACCGTCAGACTCGATATCGGCGCAAACGCCGCCGTATCGTGCCCGTCCAGTATCAGACGCGTCACCTCGTCGTCCTCATACGGGATCAAGGGCTCCTCGAGAAAAGTCGTGAGCGGCAGGTCAGCGAGCAACATGCGCGCGGCAATGCGTTGCTCTTCGTTGCTTGCAGCGATGCCGGCCAGTTCATCGCCGGAACGCTGTGACGATGCGCAGGCCAATAGCGTCTTCAGGTCCGCGAAGCAATGCGAACGGGCACCGAGGACCAGGCGGCGTTCCGTCAACCGGCCCCCTGCGCATGCATCGATTCTTTGATCGCTTCTGCCGCCGGCTGCGCGGGCGCTCTGCCCGCGGCTATATCTTCCGCATAGCTGAACAAGCGCTGAAAGCTGCCGCTCTGATCGACCGGTGCGCGCAAGGTCACTGCAGCGGCGCGCGCGAAGCGCGCATCCCAGGCGTCATGCACCTGGTCCCAGAATTGACGGGTCCGCTCGTAGTATTCATCCGCGGCCGCAAAGTCCGGCTTCTCGAGCGCCTCGTAGCGGGCCAGACCATACTCGCGCCCGCGATAAGGGTGAGCAGCGTCAGGCTCGCGTGCGTCCGTCAGCACCAGCTTGAGATTATTCTCTTCCTGCGTCCAGCCGCCGGACGTGATGGTGATACGGTTGGTGCCGGCCAGCACCTGGTAATCCTTACGGACCGACCATTCGCGCCGCGGCAGGGGACGCCAGGTTTCGCCGCTGATCCAGGTTGAAAAACTGGCAGTGTGTTGCCAACTCCCCAGACTCGCATAACGCGGTGACTCGTCCACCTGTTCGACCGTTTGCGACCAGCGACCGGCTCGCTCCGCCCGCGTCACGCTGCGGCCCTGCCACTGCTCATTGCCCTTGTACTCGACCAAGCGTAGCGGTTCGAAACGCCAGTCCTGCCGCCAGTGCTTGGTGATCATCGGCTCGCTCAGCGTGCCATCCGCCTGCACGATGCGCATTTCCAGCAGGTGTACCAAGCTGATGATTTTACCGTCGTCGCGGTCGAGGTACACCCGTTCGGTGCCCCACGACTGGTACGGGCGATCGGGTTTGGCATCGGCATCGGCGGCGAAAGTGGCCACCTCGAGAAAATCGAAAGAAACGCGGTAACTCCCCACCATCGCCAGGATGGCACGCCGGTCACGCTCGAAGGTGCTCAAGCCCGGAGCCGCCAATTCGCGCCAGCCCCGCGTCGGCGCGCGCTCGATATCCATGCTCGGCCCGTGCGTGATGCCGCCCCGCGGTGGCAGCGCATCCTGTTCCAGCGGATACGAAAACGTGTAACGCGGAGTAGTGGGCGCCGTGCTAGCGGGCGCCGTG
>CAZZZU010000023.1:38697-45435 GCA_964658805.1 uncultured Steroidobacteraceae bacterium | reverse complement strand
ATGCCCGGATGGCGGAACTGGTAGACGCGCCGGACTCAAAATCCGGTGGTGGTGACACCGTGTGGGTTCGATTCCCTCTCCGGGCACCAGAACTTTTTGGTAGGTCACGCTTGAATTTCTGCAGTCATTGCGGTTCTCCCGTCGAAACGAAGATCCCCCCTGGGGACCATCTGCCGCGTTTCGTGTGCACCGGTTGCGGCATGGTGCATTACAAGAACCCGCTCCTGGTGTTGGGTTGTGTACCGGAGTGGGAGGATAAGATCCTGCTGTGTAAACGAGCCATCGAACCCCGACTCGGCTATTGGACCGTTCCGGCCGGATTCATGGAGAACGGCGAGACCATGCAAGAAGCCGCGGCCCGTGAGTGCTATGAAGAGGCGATGGCGAAAGTGGAGATCACCTCGCTCTTGGCGATCGTCAACGTGACCCGAGCCAACCAGGTACACGTGATGTTCAGAGCTAAACTCTTGCAACCGGAATTCGGTGCCGGTTCAGAAAGCCTCGAGGTCGGGCTGTACACCGAGTCTGAAATTCCATGGAACGACCTTGCATTTCCCAGCGGGGAATTTACCCTGAGAAAATATTACGAAGATCGACGCGCGGGTCGTGACGATCATCATTTTACCGAGCTGATGCGGGGCGTACGGCCGGCATAGGAGCCGGGCGCGAGCGCCGGCCTATGGCAGAATAGTGTCTCGGCTTCATCTACCAGTATTCATTCAAAGAAGGGCAAGTCATGGCGTTCGTGGTCACCGAAACCTGTATCAAGTGTAAGTACATGGACTGCGTCGAGGTGTGCCCCGTCGATTGTTTCCACGAAGGTCCGAATTTTCTCGTCATCGACCCGGATGAATGTATCGATTGCACCTTGTGCGAACCCGAATGCCCGGTCGAGGCCATCTACTCGGAAGAAGAGATCCCTGCGGGACAGGAAAACTTCAAGGAATTGAACGCCGAACTCGCAAAATCCTGGCCGGTGATCAGCGAGAAGAAAGACCCGCCGGCCGATGCCAAGCAGTGGGAAGGCGTCAAGGACAAGGCGAAGCTGCTCGAGCGTTAGGGCGCCACTTGCGGCTGCGCGGCTTGGTCGGCACGCGCGCGCTCGATGAATTGGGCATTGCGCTCCTCATAGCGGCGCGCCAGCTCGGCCGTGTCGATCCCCAGACTCTGCTGCGCTTCGCGCGCGGCGCCCACTTCTCCCTGACTCGCCATGCGACGGAAATAGCGGTTCGCGCGCGTCATGGCGTCGCAGCTCCAGGAATCGGCAGGATCGCTCACGCTGCTCACAATCGCAGTCGCCTCCGTCAGCGCCTTGACCTCGAGACGCTTTTGCGCAACTCGCTCCGCTGACCAGCCACTGTAAGAGCCGATGCTGGCGGCAGCCATCTGGTCGATGAGCAAAGAACCCTTATCGGCAAAGAGTTGAGCCAGCGCCGCGCATTGCGGCCGTGCCGCCGTATTGCGAGGTACCTCCTCCCTGCAAAAGCGAATGCCCTCTCCCATATGCGCGTCGATCGTCGTTGCGTCGATGCCGAGCATGCCCATCTCCAGGAAATATCGTTGCGCATCGCCGAGGTCGCGCGGAATTTCCCCGATTGAAAAGCCGGACAATGAAAAATTGTAGGAATCGAGCCGGTGTGCCTGCGCTGCCCGCGCGATCGCTGCTGCTTCTGCGAAGCGATTGCCGTTTTGATGCAGTTCAGCGGCAGCAAGCAGCCAGGGCGCGGCATTATCGCGATCGAGGCGCGCCCACGCCGCAGAGCCGACCTGCCGGCAGGGCGCATCGCTGCTGCCCTGACACTTGGCATAGGCAAGCGCGTACAGCGCCGGATCGCCGGAGCCGACCGCAAGCTGCACGAGCGCATCGCGAGCCACCAACGTGTCATGCTGCTCAAGCAACAGCCCGGCTGCCCGCGCGCGCAGTTCGCCGCTGTTCGCAAGGCGCTGCATCCACCTGGACTGGGCGTCGCCGACGATTTTTTTCATGAACGGCGAAACGTCGATGGGACCCTGGGCGGCTACGGCGACCCGGCCCAGTCCACAGATTTCAATCAGTCGCTGCGAGACATCCGCCGGCTCTGTTGATCGCGGGACTGCCACGGCCGGGTCAACGGTTGCAGTGCCGGCGTCCGGTGCCGGTCGGGACGCCTGTGACCGCGCATTGGCGTTATCGCCACGCGCCAGCCGGGTGAAACCGAGCCGGGCAAGACTGAGGGCGGCGATGGCCAACAAGGCAACGGCCACGGCGATTCGGTCTTTCTTGTTGAGCGCCATGACTGGACGTCGTGCGTCGCCGCGGCGTGCGAGCAGGGACCTGCCTTAAGAAGCGGGGTGCTTCCCGGCCTGCAAATCCTTGACTTCCTGCAACAGGTCGTGCGGCGGCAGGTAGCCCGAAATATAACCGCCATTTTCCGTGATGATGGTCGGCGTACCGCGCACGCCCAGACTCTGGCCGAGTTCGTATTCGCGCGCGACGGGATTTGCCGCACACTTTTTGCTGGTGTCGACGGCGGCGCCCGCTTTGGCCCGGGTCAGCGCCTCGTTCCGATTCGTGGCGCACCACACCGCTTCCGCTTTATGCCAGCTCTCGGTGTTCGGTCCGGTACGCGGATAAAACATGTAACGCACGCGCAGGCCGAGACGGTTCAGTTCCGACATCTCGCTGTGCAGCTTGCGACAGTACTGGCAGTCGACGTCGGTGAATACGGTGATCGTATACTTCGGACTCGTCGGCGAAAAAATCAGCATCTCCGATTCCGGTATCGACTTGAGCAGAACCTCACGCGCCTGCGTACGTACCTGTTCGCTCAAATTCGCGCGCGATTTCACATCGTAAAGATTGCCGTCGAAAAAATATTTGCCGTCCGCGGTGATGTAACTCACGTCGGCGCCCTGCACGAGCTCATAGACGTTCGCCACGGGGGCGGGGCGCAAGTCTTCGAGCCTGGTGCCTGCGGGCAGGAGCTTCAAGAGAGCGACGCGCGGATCGGCGGTCGGTGCGGCATCGGTAGCCGCGGCCGTTGCAGTCGCACTGCAAACGAGCGCGCCGGCAGCGACGGCGCATGCGGCGATGAGAGCAACAAAACGATCATGAATCATCGAAGGCTCCACCGACTGTCCTGCTTTTGACCTTGGCGACATCGCTAGGTTCAAAGCATGTTACCAGACGATCAGCCGCGAGGATGATGCGTGGAATGCAGGTCCTTGAGCCGTTCGCGTGCCACGTGCGTGTAAATCTGTGTCGTCGACAGATCACTGTGCCCGAGCAGCATCTGAACCACGCGCAGATCGGCGCCATGATTGAGCAGATGGGTGGCGAAAGCGTGCCGCAAAGTGTGCGGCGAGAGTTCCTTTTCCACGCCTGCCTTTTTCGAATAGCGCTTGATGATGTGCCAGAAGGCCTGGCGCGTCATGCGGTCACCGCGGCGCGTCGGAAAGAGATAATCAGTCTGCCGCTCGAGCAGGATCTCGACGCGTGGACCCTGTATGAATTGCTGCAGCCACTTCACCGCTTCTTCGCCCAACGGAATCAGGCGTTCGCGATTGCCTTTGCCGACCACGCGCATCACGCCCTGGTTCAGGTTGACCTGATTGTGCATCAGGCTGACGAGTTCGGAGACGCGCAAGCCGGTTGCATACAGCACCTCGAGCATGGTGCGGTCACGATGACCCAACGGGTCAGAGATCGTCGGTGCTTCGAGCAATGACTCGACTTCTGCCTCGCTCAACGACTTGGGCAGGGAGCGGCCAATCTTTGGCATCGCAATCTGCGCGGTAGGATCCACGGAGATCAGACCTTCGCGCATCATGAACCTGAAAAATCGACGAAAACTGGACAACTGACGCGCGGTGGAACGAGGCCGCGAACCCCCTTCAACACGCGCGGCGATGAAGCCGAGGAGCTCCACACGCGTGGCTCTCAGCAACGCGCCGTCGCGCTCTTCCAGCCAACGGGAGAGCGCGGTGAGGTCGGCGCGATAGGCCGCCAGCGTGTTCGCCGACAAGCCGCGCTCCATCCAGACCGCATCGAGAAAGCGTTGCAGGGCGGGATCTGCGGACTCACGTGCAGCAGGTACCCCCGCCTCCGAAGTGCGTGTATAAACCGACCGTTTCAAAGCCGTCGCCATAAGTTTCCGCGTCGTAATCGCACGAAATAGTGCTCCGCGCTGACGGTGATCAGTATGCGATTGGCGCTGGCGAGTGGACGTGATTGCATTCACAGTACCATCAAGAATTGACATAAGGAGACATGCATCACAGTGTCCGGCAGCATAAGTTTAGCGGCTATCAAATCAACGGTTTACGCAACCTATTGCGTCATCGTCTTCCTCCTCCTCGGGCTCGTGGCGCTGCTCATGGTGCTGACGTTGCCGGGCATCGCACGACGCCGGCGTACGACCCGCGCGTTCGCGCGTCTGTTCTTCAGGGTCGTCGGCATACGTCTGATCGTGCAAGGCCTCGAGCAGTTGCCGGACTGCCCATGCGTGCTGGTCGCCAACCATGGAAGCTACATCGACGGGGTGGTGGCGGTCGCAGCGCTGCCGCCCGAGTTTGCTTTCGTGATCAAAAGAGAGATGTCGAATATACCTCTGGCGGGCCTGCTGCTACGCCGGATCGGCTCGCAATTTGTCGAGCGGGGCGATCGACACAAGCGCGCTCTGGATGCCCGACGGGTGATGCAAAGTGCCGCCAAAGGTCAGTCTCTGGTGTTTTTTCCGGAAGGAACTTTCACCGAGGCAGCCATCGTCGGAAAGTTCCTGAATGGCGCATTCAGCACCGCGGCTCGCGCTGCCATGCCGGTGGTTGCGGCCGCCATCCACGGGACTCGGATCGTCATGCCGAGAACGTTGATGATCCGACGGCATCCGATCCGCGTTGAAATTCTCGACGTGCTGGACGCAAGCAGCGCCCGTGAGCGCAGCCGCGAGATGATCGCGCGCGCCGTCGGCGAGCCGTTGGCATCGTAGTTGCGAGCTATAATCGGGTCATGAGTGCCACTCCTGTTGTGATTCTGAGCGCCCGTCGCACGCCGGTCGGTGCATTTCAAGGTGCCTTGACCACCGTCACCGCCCCGCAACTGGGTGCAGCCGCCATCAAGGCGGCGTTGGCCGACGCCAAGGTGGATGTGGCCGCCGTGGATGAGGTCGTCATGGGCTGCGTCCTGTCTGCGGGCCTGGGGCAGGCGCCTGCGCGCCAGGCCGCACTCGGCGCAGGACTGGCCATCAGTACGCCCACCACGACCGTCAACAAAATGTGCGGCTCCGCCATGCGCGCCATCATGCAGGCAGCAGATCAGATCCTCGCCGGCAATGCAGATGTCGTCGTTGCCGGCGGACTCGAGTCCATGAGCAACGCGCCGTACCTCCTGCCCAAAGCGCGAGCTGGTTATCGGATGGGCAACCAGGAAGTTCTCGATCACATGTTCTACGATGGCTTGCAGAGTCCCTGGGACGGTCAGTTGATGGGATGCTTCGCGGAATCGACGTCGGAAAAATGCGCGTTTTCACGACGTGACCAGGATGAGTTCGCCGCGGAATCCGTACGCCGTGCGCTCGCAGCCATCGAGGGCGGCGCGTTTTTGAGCGAAATCGCCCCTGTCACCACCAAGACGCGCAAAGGTGAGGTCGTGGTGGCACAGGACGAAACACCCTTCACGCTCGATATTGCCAAGATCCCGACCCTCAAGCCCGCCTTTAAAAAAGACGGCACCGTGACGGCAGCGAGTTCATCGAGTATTTCCGATGGCGCAGCGGCGTTGGTCCTCGCCAGCGCCGCGACAGCCGCGACGCGCGGCTTGAAACCCATTGCGCGTATCCTCGGCTATACGAGTTTTGCGCGCGAACCTGAGTGGTTCACCCTGGCTCCGGTGGGCGCGATCCGCAAGCTGCTGGAAAAAGTGTCGTGGCGCGTCACCGACGTCGACCTGTTTGAGATCAACGAAGCCTTTGCCGTCGTCGCGATGGCTGCCATGCAAGAGTTGGGCATCGAGCACGCCCGCGTCAACGTGAACGGCGGCGCGTGCGCACTGGGCCACCCCATCGGAGCAACCGGCGCGCGTATCACCACCACTTTGCTGCATGCGCTGCGGGCGCGAGGATTGAAGCGCGGTGTCGCAAGTTTGTGCATTGGCGGCGGCGAAGCCACCGCCATCGCCATCGAACTGCTCTAGGCGTCGCGTCGACGTGACCCCGGTCTTGGTGGCGATCGCAGACGGCATCGCTCGGCTCACCCTGAATCGCGCCGACAAGCGCAACGCCCTTGACCAAGGCACCATTGCTGCCTTGGAGCGTGAGATCGCGCGCTGTAGCGCCGATGACCAGGTACGCGTGGTGCAGATAACGGGCGCCGGAGACGCTTTTTGCGCGGGCGCAGATCTCGGCGAGATGCAAGCCCAGGCACAGGCCAATGACGCGGATAACGTTGCTCATGCGCAGGCGCTGGCGCGACTGTTAGGCCGCCTCGATTCCCTGCCCAAGCCTACACTGGCGCGGGTCAATGGCGATGGCTACGGCGGCGCACTGGGCCTGATGGCGGCGTGCGATATCGTGATTGCCGCAGACCACGCCCGGTTCGCGTTTACCGAAGTCCGCTTGGGAATCGTGCCGGCGGTTATCTCCCCTTTCGTGCTGGCAAAAATTTCGCCTGCCGCAGCGCGCCGCTACTTCCTCACCGCTGAGGTATTGCAAGCCGGCACGCTTCGCGATGGTCACGAACCGCATCTACCGCAACAGCGGCCTC
>CAZZZU010000023.1:0-38687 GCA_964658805.1 uncultured Steroidobacteraceae bacterium | reverse complement strand
TCTGGACGAATTCGTGGGTCCAGCGTTTAGCTCCCGGCACGCTTCGCGATGCAGGACTGATCCACGAAGTGGTCCCTGCGCCACAACTCGACAGCGCTTGCGCCGCTTTGCACGAGGTGTTGCTGCGCGGCGCGCCGTTGGCACAGGGTGAGGCGAAGCGCCTGATTGCCGAGGTAGCCCAGGATCCGCGCAACCGCCTCGACATTGCGTTAGCGATGGCGGCACGCCTGGCACAGTTGCGCGTGCAGCCTGAGGCGCGCGAGGGCTTCGACGCTTTTTTCGGCAAGCGCAAGCCGAATTGGCGCTGAAGAGCCGATAATAAGTGGGGTGGGCATCCGTGCCCGTTGCCATGCCCAAATCCCTTGGCCATCCGATGGAAGCCGGCGTCCGTGGCCTGTTACATGGTGTCCCCACCCTATAAAGCGCCATCGGTCGTCGCAAACCGTCAGTGAGTGTCCGCCTGGTGGACACGGGCCGTGAGCCCTGGTTGCGCGAGGCAGCAAGCTTTGTGGTCTACTGGCGCCGTTTTTTGGGCTATGAACTCCCCTAAGGTGACCTTGAATGAGTGAAATTCAGCGCGACGTCATGGAGTACGACGTCGCCGTCGTCGGCGCGGGACCTGCCGGGTTGGCTTGCGCCATCCGCCTCAAACAACTCAAGCCGGAACTCACTGTGTGCGTCCTGGAAAAAGCAGCGAGCCTTGGCGCGCACACCTTGTCGGGCGCAGTGGTGGAACCCGGTCCCCTGGATGCGTTGCTGCCTGGATGGCGGGAGAACAAACCGGCCGTCTGCGTGCCGGCCGGCACCGACGAATTCATGTACATGACGGCGTCCCGCCGCTATCGCCTGCCGACTCCGCCCCAGATGATCAATCATGGCAACTTCATCCTGTCGCTGGGCCAGTTAGTCCTCATCCTGGGACAGGAAGCCGAAAAGCTGGGCGTGGATGTCTTTCCGGGATTTGCCGCAGCCGAAGCGGTGTTCGACCAGGCCGGCGCGGTCAAGGGCGTCAGAATCGGCGATATGGGCGTCGAGAAGAACGGCGAGCCCGGACCGAATTTTGCTGCAGGCCCAGAAATTCACGCTCGGATCACCATGTTTTGCGAGGGTTGCCGCGGTAGTGCGTCCAAGCAGCTGATCGCTCGTTACCAGTTGGACGCCGGAAAATCGCCGCAGACCTATGGTCTCGGCTTCAAGGAGATGTGGCAGTTGCCCGCCGGTCGCGGCCGTCCTGGCCTGATACAGCACACCGTGGGCTGGCCGCTCGACAACGATACCTACGGCGGAAGTTATCTCTATCACCTCGATAACGATCGCGTTTATCTCGGTTTCGTGGTCGGCCTGGACTACCCCGATCCGCGCTTCAAACCGTTCGAGGCGTTTCAGCAGTTTAAGAACCACCCCGACATCAAGGCGCTGTTGGCCGGCGGGGAAATCCTCGCGGGTGGGGCGCGCACCGTCATCGAGGGCGGATACCAATCGATGCCGACACTCGAGATGCCGGGCGCGCTGCTGGTGGGCGACGCTGGCGGCACACTCAACACGCCGAAGATCAAGGGCGTGCACCAGGCAATTCGCTCCGGCATGGAGGCAGCCGCCCATTTCGTCGAGACCGGCGTCAGCCTGGGATTCGATGCCCGCTGGCGCGCTTCGGCCGGTGGGCGTGAGCTTTACAAGGTGCGCAACATCCGGCCGGGTTTCATACGCGGCCTCTGGTTCGGCATAGCGAATGCCGCCTTCGAAACTTATATCACCGCCGGCCGGTCGCCCTGGACGCTCAAGAATCATGCCGACGACAAGGCGCTCAAACAGCTCGACTACGCATCGCCGGATCGCGACTGGGGCGAACGCGAGTTGCCGCCGCGCGATCGGGTCGCATCCGTGTTCTTCGCCGCAACCACGCACGATGAAAATCAACCCGTGCATCTGCGCGTCGCCGATCCGCACCTCTGTTCCACCCGCTGCGCCGGCGAGTTCGGCAATCCCTGCACCAATTTCTGCCCGGCAAATGTCTACGAGATGATCGACGACGGCAACGGCGGCAAGAAGTTACAGATCAACGCCTCGAATTGCGTGCACTGCAAGGCCTGCGACATCAAGGAGCCTTACACGGGGCAGATCACCTGGACCGTACCGGAAGGTGGTTCAGGCCCAAATTATCAAAGCTTGTAGTGGCGTCGATCGCAGCACGACTGGCGGCAGAGGTGGCCGCCAGTCGACTCACCGCCGATCCGGGTCAGCACGAGGCCGCACTGCGCCTCGACGCGTTGCGCAATCAGCTGACGCGGCGCGCACAAAGCTTCGGCGAACGTGTGCGCGTCCGGCTCGGCGGCCGTTTCAGCGGCCTCCTGCCGCAGCCTGCGCGAGCGACATTGCGCGGGGTTTACCTGTGGGGGGGCGTGGGTCGTGGCAAGACTCTGCTCATGGATCTGTTTTATACGTCGCTGACCGGCCCACGCGAACGGACGCATTTTTATCGTTTCATGCGCGATGTCCACGCACTGCTGCGCAACCACCCACAGCGCGAAGATCCCCTCGATTCGGTGGCGGCCGCGCTCGCGACGCGCGCGCGGGTCATCTGCCTCGACGAATTTCTGGTGTCGGACATTGGCGATGCCATGATCCTTGCCGGTTTGTTGCGCGGCCTGTTCGCGCGTGGCGTCACGCTGGTGGCAACCTCCAACGTGGCGCCGCGCGACTTGTACCGAGACGGCTTGCAGCGCTCGCGTTTCCTGCCTGCCATCGATTTGCTCGACATGCACGTCGACGCCCTGCACTTGGACGGCGGTGTCGATTATCGCTTGCGGCTGCTCGAATTGGCGTCAACCTATCTCGACTCTGCGGACCCGGCCACGACCGGGCAGCTCGCACAGCGCTTTGCCACGCTTGCCGGCGGCGTGACACAGGGACCCGTCACCCTCACGATCGAAGACCGGCCGATCACGGCGCTCGCCGTCGGTGCAGGGCTTGCATGGTTCGATTTCGATGCACTTTGCGCGGGACCACGCAGCCAGAACGACTACATCGATATCGCACGCCAATACCATACGGTGTTCGTCTCGGACGTCCCAATCCTCACCAGCGTCCTTGACGATTCGGCACGGCGTCTCATCATGTTGATCGACGAATTCTACGATCGGAGCGTCAACCTGGTCATGTCGGCCGCCGCCCCGCCAAATGGTCTGTATAACGGCGAGCGTTTGCGATTCGAATTCGAACGCGCGGTCAGCCGCCTCATCGAAATGCAGACGCAGGCATATTTGCGCAAACCGCACCTGTCCTGAAGCGCCAACCGGCCGGCTTTGGCATAATTGACCGTCGAATCGCATCCATGTACCAGATATCCACTGAAGCCCATCGTCGACTCGTCAGCGCGGTGCTGCGCACCGGCGTGCGCCCGTCGAAGGCGCCCCGCCATCTCGACTGGCGCGGATTCCTGCAGGAATATCTCGCTCATGTAGAGGACGCCGATCTCGAACATCGCGATCCGACGCAACTCGCAGCGGCCGCCGTGTCGCATCTTCAGTTTGCGTCGCAGCGGCGCCGTACCGCACTGGTGCGCGTCTTCAACCCGACGCTGCGCGAGCACGGCTATCTGTCGCCGCACACGATCATCGACGTGGTGAACGACGACATGCCGTTCCTGGTGGACTCCATCGGCATGACGCTCACCGAGAACTCGCTCGCACTGCACTTTTTGGCACACCCCGTGTTCGCGGTGCTGCGTGATGCACGCGGCACGCTGCGTAAGATCGAGAAGCGTGGTGAGAGCAGCAGCGCCGGCACGATGCGTCTGGAGTCCTATCAGCATCTGGAGATCGACCGCATCGTCGATCCAACCGCGCTCGAGGCGCTGCGCAAGAAGATCCTGCGCAGTCTCAAGGACGTGCGCGTCGCGGGCGCAGATTGGGGCAGGATGCAGCATGCCGTGCACCGCGCCGCCGACGACCTTGGCGCGTTGAGCGCGCGTTTCGATCCGACGGACCTGAGCGAGACCTGCGCGCTGCTCGCCTGGATGGAACATCGGCACTTTACGTTCCTGGGCTATCGCGAGTACCGTCTGCGCGGCCGCAAAGGCTATGAGACCCTGGAACCGCTCTCGCACACGGGCCTCGGCATACTGCGTCCGGGTCATCGCAAGCCCGACACGGCCAATCGCATCCTGGCGAGCGATGTTCGCCGTCAGAGCCGCAGGCCGGAACTGAGCCTCGTTACCAAGGCAAATATTCGCTCAACGGTGCACCGCAGCGGCTATCTCGATTATGTCGGCATCAAACACTTCGATACCAAGGGCAAATTGATCGGTGAGCGGCGGTTCCTGGGACTCTGGACCTCCGCGGCCTATAGCGCCAATCCGCTCGAGATCCCGCTGCTGCGCTACAAGGTGACGCGGGTGGCGGAACATTTCAACCTGGCGCCCGACAGCCACGACGGCAAGGCGCTGCAACACATCCTCGAATCTTTTCCGCGCGACGAACTTTTCCAGGCAACCATCGCCGAATTGACGCGCATCGCCTCGGGAATCTTCGGCCTGCAGGAGCGTCCGCGCGTGCGCCTGCTGTTGCGGCGTGATCCGTTCCGGCGTTTTTATTCCTGCCTCGTGTACGTACCACGCGAAAAATACAATACACAGGTTCGGCAGCGCGTCGAGCGCCTGGTCGGCGAGTCGCTCGGCGCATTCAGCCTGGAATCGCAGGTACAGATCGCAGAATCCAACCTGGCACGCATTCATATCGTGGCCCGTACGCGGCCCTCCGAAGAAGTGCGCGTCGAGGCTGACGTGCTGGAACGGCGGGTCGCTGAAGCGGTTCGTTCATGGTCCGACGCGTTCAAGACCGCACTGCTGGCGCGCTTCGACGAAGCCTACGCGCTCAAACTGTTCGCGATGTACGCGCAAGCAATCCCGGCGGCCTACACCGAGGACTTTAGTGGCGAGGCCGGCGCCGCCGACGTCGCGTTCCTCGAGACCGTGACGCAGGAACCCACCAGGCTGCACTTGGACGTTTACCGCACCGTCCCGAAGTCTCGGGACCGGCTGTTCCTGAAGATTTTTCGCAGCCAGGATGCCATCTCCATTTCCGATCTCGTGCCCATGCTCGAGAACATGGGGCTCAAGGTGATCGCCGAGCGTCCTTACGAGATCGACTTCGGCGCCAGTCGACGTGCCTGGATCCAGGATCTCGAACTGGTGATGCAGGCCCCAGCCGTCCTTGACCTCGAGGCACTCGATCGGGAAATCAAAAGCACGTTCACGGCCGTGTGGTCCGGACGCATGGACAACGACAATTTCAACCAACTGACGCTCACCGCAGGAATGCACTGGCGTCTCGTCAACGTGATGCGCGCCTATTGCCGCTATCTGCTGCAGGCCGGGCTGCCGTTCAGTCAGGGCTACATCGCTCAGGTGCTGGTCAATAATGCGTCGCTGACCAAATCGCTGGCGGAACTGTTCATTGCCCGTTTCGATCCCGACCTGCCGCCCCCGCAACGTTCGCGCTCGCTCGCGCGCCTCGGCGCGAAAGTGCTCGCCGCACTCGAGGCGGTCACGCGCTCCGATGAGGATCGGATCCTGCGTGCGGTATGGGACGCGTTGTCCGCCACGGTTCGCAGCAATGCCTATCAACGCGACGCCGCAGGTCTGCCGAAGGAATATTTGTCCTTCAAGATCGAAAGTCAGCAGCTGCGTGAATTACCCCTGCCGCGTCCGATGTTCGAGATCTTCGTCTTCTCCCCGCGCATGGAAGGCGTGCACCTGCGCATGGGCTTCGTAGCGCGCGGTGGCCTTCGCTGGTCGGATCGGCGAGAAGATTTTCGTACCGAGATCCTGGGGCTGATGAAGGCTCAGCAGGTCAAAAATACGGTGATCGTGCCCGTCGGCGCAAAAGGCGGCTTCGTGGTGCGGCGCCCGCCGCCGGAACGCGAGGCGCTACAACAGGAAGTGGTCGCGTGCTATCAGACCTTGATACGTGGTTTGCTCGATCTGACCGACAATATCGTCAATGAAAAGATCGTCGCACCGCCGCGCGTCGTGCGCCACGATGTCGACGACGCTTACCTGGTCGTAGCCGCCGACAAGGGTACGGCCACGTTCTCCGACATTGCGAATGCCATCTCGGCGGAATATGCCTTTTGGCTTGGCGACGCCTTCGCGTCCGGCGGCTCCGCCGGCTATGACCATAAGAAGATGGCCATCACCGCACGCGGCGCCTGGGAGTGCGTGAAACGCCATTTCCGGGAGATCAGCGTCGACGTGCAGACGCAGAATTTCACCGTGGCCGGCATCGGCGACATGGCAGGCGACGTCTTCGGCAACGGCATGCTGCAATCGCGACATATCCGCTTGGTGGCCGCGTTCAACCACCAGCATATTTTCATCGATCCCGCGCCGGATGCAGCGCGCTCGTTCGCCGAGCGCGAACGACTGTTCAAGCTGCCGCGCTCCAGCTGGGAAGACTATTCCCGCAACCTGATCTCCAAGGGCGGCGGGATCTTCCTGCGCTCCGCCAAGAGTCTGTCGCTACCGCGCGAAGCCCAACTGCTGCTCGACCTGCCTGCCCAGGTCACCCCTAACGAGATCATCAAGGCGATCCTGCGCGCCCATGTCGACCTGCTCTGGAACGGCGGCATCGGCACGTACGTCAAGGCATCTTTCGAGAGTCACAGCGACGTGGGCGACCGCTCCAACGATGCCGTTCGGATCGACGCACGCGAACTCAACTGCAAGGTGATCGGCGAAGGCGGCAACCTGGGACTGTCACAGCTGGGCCGCATCGAATACGCGCGCCGCGGCGGCCGCCTCAATACCGACTTCATCGACAACTCCGCGGGGGTGAATTGCTCCGACGTCGAGGTCAATCTGAAGATCCTGCTGAACGGCGCGGTCCGTGCCGGGGAACTGACCCGCGCGGGCCGCGATCGCTTGTTGGTCAAGATGACCGATGAGGTAGCGGGGCTGGTGCTGCGTAACAATTACCTGCAGGGCCAGGCCATCAGCACGGTCGAGTATCAATCGAAGGAAAGATTGAGCGAAGGCGCTTACGTGATTCGCGCGCTGGAGCGCGCGGGCGATCTGAATCGCGCCCTGGAGTTTTTGCCGTCCGAAGAGGATCTGGCGGAGCGGCGGCAATCCGGGGAGGGACTCACGCGACCGGAACTTGCGGTCACGTTGAGCTACGGCAAGATCTGGCTGTACCGCAGTCTGATTCGTTCCGACGTACCCGAAGATCCGTATCTGTCGGCGGAGTTGATCCGCTACTTTCCGACACCGGTGCAGAAGCGCTTCGTCGCACGCATCAAGCGCCACCGCCTGCGTCGCGAGATCATCGCCACCGCCATCACCAACAGCGTCATCAACCGCATGGGGCCGGTATTTCCGGTGCGCGCGCAGGATGACACGGGCGCGGATCCCGCCTCCATCGCCCGCGCTTACAGCATCGCGCGCGAAATATTTTCCGTGCGCGAGATGTGGACGCAGATCGAGGCGCTCGACAATAAGGTTCCCGCCGCCGCGCAATATACCGCGACTTTTCAAACCATCCGACTGCTGCGTCACATGACCTACTGGTTGCTCGAAAATCGTCGCAAGGAACTGGGCATCGAGCGTGCCGTATCACGCTACGGCAGGAAGGTTGCGGAACTTTTTCACGAGTTGCCGAGCGTCTTGAGCGTCACCGAGCAAGCGCGCTTGAGCGTGCTGCGCACGCAACTCATCGAGCAACGCATGCCCGAGCCGCTCGCTACCCGGATTGCGTCACTCGAGGCGCTGCACAGCGCCCTCGACCTTGCCGAGGTATCGCTCGAATCGCGCTTGCCCATCGCCTACGCAGCCAAGACGTACTTCGATGCCAGCGAACGGATGGGCCTGACGTGGATCAAGGACCAGATTGAAGCACTCTCCGTAGAGGGTCATTGGCAGGCCGTCGCGCGCGGCACCCTGCGCGACAATCTTTATGCGCTGCAACGCCGGATCACCTTGTCCATTCTCCGCTGCAAGGGCCGCGAAGCTGCGGCCCGGGTAGATCAGTGGTTACTGCGGCATCCGGCGCCGGTCGATGCGCTCAAGCGCGTGGTGGTGGATTTGCGGACCAGCGCCGCGCCGGACTTCGCGACTCTCTCGGTGGCGCTCCAAGCAGTGCGGCGCCTGACGCAGGAATGAGCTCATGCTGAATCCCTGGGATTTCGGCGCGCACTATCTGCAACGGCGCATCGACCAGGAATTTGCCCTGGCAAAACACATGGGCATCATCGTGGAGGCGGCCAACGATACCGAAGTGATACTGCGGGCGCCGCTCGCATTGAACGCCAATTACAAGGGCACCGCGTTCGGCGGCAGCCTCTACTCGGTGGCATTGCTCGCAGGCTGGGCCTGGGTCACCCGCTACCTGGCCATGCGCGGTATCGCCGCCGACGGTGTCATCCAGGAATCGACCATCCGCTACCTGATTCCGGTGCAGGGCGAGATGCGCGCCCGCGCGCTCGCACCGGCCGCGCCCGCGCTCGCGAATCTGGCGAAGATGCTCGCACGCGCCGGCCGCGGCCGTGTCGATCTCACCGTCGAAACATATTTCGGCCTCGAATTGGCCACTGTGCTGGAGGGCGTCTATGCTGCGGCAATGCGTCGGGCGCCGTCTGAATAATCCCTGGAGACTCACGTGGCTGGCAATCTGATTCTCGTCCGTCATGGACAAAGCGCCTGGAACCTCGAGAACCTGTTTACCGGTTGGTATGACGTTGATCTGACCGAACAGGGTCGCGCCGAGGCGCGTCAGGCCGGCCTGGATCTCATGGCGGAGCACCTGGTGCCCGACGTCGCTTTTACGTCGATGCTCAAGCGGGCCATCCGCACGCTCTGGCTATTGCTCGAGACCACGGACCGGATGTGGCTGCCGACCGAAACGTCCTGGCGTCTGAATGAGCGCAGTTATGGTGCGTTGCAGGGATTGAATAAACAGCAGACGGTAGATCAGCACAGTGCCGAACAGGTGCGGCGTTGGCGCCGCAGCTACGACATACCGCCGCCGCCACTGGCACCGGACGACCCGCGGCACCCGCGTTTCGACGCCCGCTACGCGCTCGTCGACCCCAGCCTTTTGCCGACGACGGAATCGCTCAAGGACACGCTGGCGCGCGTCCAGCCCTATTGGGAAGCGAGCATCGTGCCGCAGCTGCAGGCTGGGAAAGACGTTCTCATCGTCGCGCACGGCAACTCGCTGCGTGCGCTGGTCAAAATGCTCGACGCGATGTCGGAGGAAGACATCGTCGGCTTCAACATACCCACCGGCATTCCGCTCTTATATCGACTCGACCGCCAACTTCAGCCTGAGAGCCGACGTTTTCTGGGCGACCCGGCCAGGCTCGCGGCGGCGCAGGATGCCGTGCGCCGACAAACCGAGCGGAAATGACGGCGCCGGGCTAGGTATCGGGCGCGATCGCAACCTTCAGGCCGGACAAGGCGTCGGTAAAATCAACCTGACAGGATAAGCGCGATACGGCGGCCTGGTAGTCGGGTAGCTCGCGCAGCAGCTCCAGTTCATCGCCCTGCGGTTGCGGCAATTTGTCGACCCATGCCTGATCAACATAGACGTGGCAGGTTGCGCACGAACACAGTCCACCGCAGATAGCAGCAACCCCGTAATCCAGTTCGCGCAATACCTCCATGACCTTCAAGCCCGTATTCGCTTCGATCTGGTGTTCCTTGCCGTCACGATCAATCACCGTCATTCGCGCCATCAAATTCTCCGTTGCTATGAACTGGTAGTGTGCCGTGCAGCCGGGCATGCAGCAACTCGGCGCGCGCAATGACTTCGGCAGCAGGCGCGTTTTGCAGCCGTTGCGTCCACACCCGGCACCATAACAGGCAGGTGTAGTCGTATAGCCAGGTCAAGGCGCCGAGGCGCGCACGCTCCTGCGCGCTGGGCGGCCGGTCCAGGTAGTGCCGCAGGAACTCCGCGCGCAGTGCGCCGGTGTAATCGTTGTTGGCACACCAGCCCGCCACGTCCCACAGCGGTTCGGAGACATGCGCATATTCCCAATCGAGCAGGCGTAACTCCCGATGCTGGGCGAGCACGTTCAAGGTATGCAGGTCGCTGTGGCACAGCACCTGCCCTGGCGTCGGCATCGCCAGCAAGGCGCACAGCCAGTCGACGGCGGCCGCGTGGAGCTCCGCCGCCTTTTCGTCGCGGCTGAGGCTGGCCCGATAGCATTCGATCCAGTCTTGGGGTGTCCTGCTGCGAGGCGCCTCCGGAATGCGCAGCGCATGCACCGCGCGCGTCAGCGCGGCCACGCGCATCATGCAATCGGAGCGGCGCGCCTCGGCTGCGCTAAAGTTGTGACCCTCGAGCCAGGGCGACACAAGCACGCCCCGTTGCAGGTCGATGTAGAGAGGTCGAGGCGCCAGGTTCGCCGTTGCGGCAATGTCGAGGACCCGCGCCTCGAAACTTCGATCGAGTCCCGGGGCGACTGCAACGGCACCCGCCAGCCGCACGGCGTAAGCAAGGCCGTCGCGTGTGACACGATATGTCTCATTCACGAGACCTGTCCGCAACCGCTGCACCGCGAGCGGGCCCGTGCCCGGCACCACCGCGGACAGGAACGCGATCTCACGCGGTGGCATGGGCCGCAGGCGGGCCGAGCTGCGGCAGGTGGCGCCGCCACGCGCGCATCCCGACCACGATCAACCCGAGGTAGAGCACGAACAGCACCATGGTGACGTAGAGATGGCGCGTGAAATAAAGATACGCGCTGAGCGAATCAATCACGAGCCACCAATACCAATTCTCGTATGACTTGCGCGCCACCAGATAGGTGGCAAACACGCTCGCCCAGGTGACCAGCGAATCGACGAAGGGCCACGCCGCAGCCGTGAAGCGGCGCAGAACCAACCAGCTCACGCACGACAGGATGAGCACCGCGACGAGGCCTGCCGCGTGAGGAGCCAGGGGCCAGCGGCTGACCTCGAGCCGGCTACCGTCCCGCCGCTGCATCCACTGTACGTAACCGTACACCGCCATCGCCGCGTAAAACGCGTTCAAGGTCGACTCCATGTACAAACGCGCATCGAACAAGATCCAGACATATAGACAGGAACTTGCAAACGAGGCCCACCAGCACGAGGAGCGCTGCGGGATGGCGAGCAGCAGGTAAATAACGGCAAGCGTCGCCGCAATGATTTCGACCCAGCGCGTTTCGTGCCACGCACCGGCCACATGCGCCGCCAGATCGGCTGCCACGCAGACGTTACACGGGTGCCGGCAGACCCGGCAAAATCTTCATGACGAATACGAGTTGCGGGCCATCGTTGGCGGACCGCTCGATTTCCTGCGCAAGCACGCTCATCAGGCGGTCGAGCGGTCCCCATACCTGCGTGGACAAGGTATTGGTCAGCACCTTGCAACCGGCATGCGTATTGAGCCGATCGATGAAGGTCTGAATATGCGCCCGATACTCGGGGCTCAACGGATACATGCTGATTTCAACAGCGCATTGCATGCCCGAGTGTAGCTTGCGCGCCCGAGGCGTGCAAAACTGCTGCCGACGGGCAACGGAGTCAGCGTGCGCATTTTTCAGGTAGATGCCTTCACCTCGCAGCGCTTCGCCGGCAACCCGGCCACGGTCGTGCTCGACGCGGACGATTACGATGAGCCGGCCATGCAGGCGTTTGCCCGCGAATTCAGCCATGCGGAAACAGCTTTCGTATTCGCGCCCGCAGTGGCGGCAGTCGGCGTACAGGAACACGACGTGCGCCTGCGTTTTTTCAACGCCCGCAAGGAAGCACCGTTTGTCGGTCATGCCACGTTGGCGGCACATGCCGTCCTGCTCGCGCTCGGGCGCCGCGGACCTGGGCTCTGGCGCCAGCACTCGGGCACGGGCGTCATCGACGTCAGCGCGCGCACCGTCGGGCACGCCGCGCCGCGCATCGAGTTTCGTCAGACAGTCCCGCAACTCGACCTGCCGCTGGCGCACGAGCTGACGCTACGCGTGGCAGCGGCCCTGCGGCTTCCCGTTGCACATCTGCACGAACGGCTACCTGTGCGCATGGCGCGCAAAGGCAGCACGCGCTTGCTGGTGGCGGTGAGGGATCGCGACAACCTGCAAGCCATTGCGCCGCAATTCGAGGCACTCGTCGACCTCGGCAAGGAAATCGGCGCAGAGGGATTTTTTGTGTTCGCATGTTACCCGGCCCAGGACGGCTTCCAGACAGAGGCGCGCATGTTTTGTCCGGCACTCGGGATTCCCGAAGACCCCGTCAGCGGCAATGCGCACGCCATGCTGGCAGCTTATCTGGTGGACGCCGCGCTGCTGCCCGCCGATGGCAGTTTCACAGGATTGCAGGGTCGTCACGTGCACCGTCCGGGCCAGGTGCACGTGCGACTCGAGCCCGATCACGGCCGCCTGGTTGCTGCGCACATCGGCGGTAGCGCCGTCATCGTCAGCGACGGCACGCTCTGGCCTTACGCAAACTCCGGCAGTGGCAGCTTCAATTCGACTGCGAGCGCTTGAAGCTGGTTCTTGACGGTCTGCGCCGTGGTGACGGCCTCGCTCAGATTGCCGGCCGCAAAAGCACCTTGTGCCTTCGACCAAAGTGACCCTGCATCGCTCATCGCCGCCCTGGCAGCATTGAGATCGACCCCGGCCGGCGGCCTCGCCTTCGCGGCCGGCCTGCTCAATACGTCGATGCGTTCCCGCAAGGCCGTGATATAGCTCGGCACTGCAACCGCAAGACTGGCCCAGTCCTCGCTCAGGGCTTGCAAGGTTGCATCTTTCTTGACGGCGGCTGCGGTGGCCAGATTTTGAGCCGCGCCGAGTGCATCCGGCGCACCGCTCAGCACGGCGGCGTAATCCTGTTTGGCGTAATCCGCCTTGAGTTCACCGAGACGCTGCTGCACGGCCGCAAGCTGCTCGGGTACGTAGATCGCGGCTTCGCGGGACGCCGCGATGACGGTCGCTTCGATGTCGCCGAGCAGATGCATGGCTGTGTCTTTCTGGCCGCCGCCACAGGCCACCGTCACGCTCAGGAGCCAGCCCGCCACCGCATGACGCGCGAACCGCTTCACTGACATGCGCGGATGCTAACCGAGTTCGCGTCTGGCAAGATCCAGCCACTCGGCCTGCGCCTTGCGAAAATGCGGCGGTCCAATCTTGGCGCCATCCAGCAGGTCTTTGAAGACACGATGTGCCTCCTCGGTCCTGCCGAGCCGTTTCAGGAGCAGACCGTGGCGCAAACGCGCCTCTGCGCCCGGATAGCTGCCCGCGATCTGGCCGTACTCGCGCTCCGCCTCAGTCAGCAGATCCTGGGCCTCTAGGGTGCGCGCGTACAAAAGGCCGGCGTCGACAGAATTGAAATCCGGGTTCTCACGCCGCAGGCGCTCCAGCGTCGCGCGCGTACCAGCGTGATCGTGCTGCGCGAATTGCGCCTTGGCGAGCCCGATCAGCAGCGGCGGATCGTGCTCGAAGATGCCCTTCAGGCCGGCTTGGTACGTCGTGATGGCGTCGCCGTACTGGCCACGCTCGAAAAGTTCTTCGGCGAGCCGGCGCCGTGCATCGACGTTACCGGAAATCTCCACCGCCGTGCTGGCTTGGCGCAGGTTGCGATCGGGATCGAGCATGCGCCGCACGCCGCGGCCCGCGCGTTTCGCGGTGCGACCGCGCAGCAGATCAGGGATCAGTTCGACGACGATGTACGCCAGCGAGCCGACGCCGGGCAGCAGCCCGATTGCGAGCATCCACAAGCCATTCCGGCCGGTGCGGATGACGTGCACGATCAAGCCAACCTGCACGATGATAGTGATTAACCACAGCGGACTGAACAAGCGCTAAAACAACCTATGAGTCTTGTGACTATGACTCTTTCACGCGTACTTTACGCCGAACGTCCCGGCAGGCGCCAAAGTTAAGGTTGGATTGCGAATAGCCAAGGACGCGGCGCGAACGGGCATCGACGGTCACCTCGACTTCGCAGCCATTGAATCCGGAAGGCGAGGCATTCGACGGTTTCTGCGGCAGGAACCAAACATAGATGAACTTGGTAGGGGTCGTGTCCACCTTGCGCGGCTCACCGAAGATGGTCACGAGTTCACTGACCGGTTCGTTCACCTGGCGCGCCAGAATGCGCGGCACGGGGCGCACCACGTAGTGCCCGCTACATGCGCTCAGCACGCACGTTGCCATGATCGAAATCGCCAGCGATCGCCACATGCGGCCGAGTCTGCGGCACGGGGCATCGAATTGCCTGAATCTATGTCGCAGAATCCAGCGACCTTGCGCAGCCGCGCCGACCTGCAAGGTCCAATCGGTGGGTCATTCCCGGCGGCAGATCTTCCGCGTGGTGCACGGCTGCCACCAGGGTCACCCGTTCCCGCATCAGGTCACCGAGCACGCGTTTCATGGTTGCTCGCTGAACCGGATCGAGACCGGTCAAGGGTTCGTCCAGCAGCAGGATACGCACGCGCCCCGCCATGGCGCGCGCGATCAGGGCGCGACGCAGTTGCCCATAGGACAATTCGCGCGGACGGTACTGCGCGAACTGCGTCAGGCCGAAGAACTCGAGCCAGCGGTCGGCGACGCGCCAGTCCGCCCGCGTCGCCGGGTCGTTCAAGCCAATACTGGCATAGCGGCCGCTGGCCACCAGTTCGCGCACCGTGACATCAACCAGATAGACACTCTGCAACTCCGGCGACACCCAGCCGATGCGTTGTTTCCATGCTGCGATCGGTGCGCCTTTGCGATGGCCGAACCGCGCGATGCTGCCACCAAGCGCGGGCGCAAGATCACCATACAGCAGCTTCAGAAAGCTCGACTTGCCGGCGCCATTGGCACCAAATATTGCCCAGTGCTCGCCCGCCCGCAGGGACCAGTTGAGGTCACGCAGCACCAGCCGGTAATCGACATACAAATCGACGTGGGCCAATACGATCAGCGCAGTGCCGTCCCCCGCCCGCCCGCGCGCGGGACGGGCAGGCGCCGCTACGCGCGGTGCGTTCTCAGCGGCGCGCTCGACCAGGGCAACCCGGTCCGCGGCGATCAGACGCCGTACCGTGCAGACACGCCCGCCGCGCAGCTCGAGCAGCCGCGTCGTGCCACGCGGGACGTCCATCGCGCGGTGGGCTGTCGCCACCCACGATTGTCCGGCACGCCGCGCGCTGTCGAGGACTGCGTCGATGCGTTGCCGGAAGTGCCGGTCGAGCCCATTGTAAAACTCGTCCAGCAACAACCAGTCCGGCCGCTGCACCAGCGCGCGCGCCAGCAACGCAAGCCGTTTCTCGCCATATGACAAGCTCAGAAACTCACGCCCCGCGTAACGCGTCAGCCGACAGCGCCGCAGCATCGCCGCCACGCGCTGCGCCTGCAGCGGTGAGATGGGCTCGAGCAGCAAATCGGTGCCATGCAAGCCGGTCGCTACGAGCTCGCGAACCCGCAGATTCCAGCCGTAGCGCGCATATTTATCCTGCAGTTCGCCACCTACGTAGGCGAGCAAGGGTCGCACCTCGGACAACTCCGCCGCCGCAGCGCCAATGCAATAGGTACGTGTGGCAGCCGCGCGCTGTGCGCCGCGTGGGGTCGGCCAAACGGCGCCGCTCAGCAGCTTGAGCAGCTGGGTCTTACCGGCGCCGTTCTCGCCCAGCAGCGCCCAGCGTTCGCCAGGGCGAAGCGACCAGCTCACCGCATCGAGCACCCACTTCGAACCGCGCCGCACGCTCGCGGCGTGCAGCGTGATCGCGAGTCTTTGCCTCATTGGCGAAGTGCCTGCCAGTGGCCGTCGTGCTCGCGTACCCGCCCGTCATGGGCCAGCTTGACCAGATGCGCACGCAACGTCAGCTGCGCGTAGCCGTGGCGTGCGCTATCGACGTCGTCGTAGACCAAGGGCGTCAATGCCTCGAGCGTTGCTGTGCCGGCCGCGTCGAGCACACGCCAGACCTTCGCCTCGCGCGCCAGCCGATGGGCAAGCAGCAGGCGCACCGCTTGCGCGGGTTCGGCGACGATATCGCCGTGCCCCGGTGCGATCCGATCGAACTCCTGCTGCGGCAGTTTGCGCAAGGACTCGAGGTAGGCGTGCATGTCGCCGTCAGGCGCCAGGATCACCGGCGACACGCCTTGCAGCACGTGGTCGCCGGTAAACAGCAGGCGGTCGCGCATCGCCAGGTAACAGACACAGTTGGAGGCATGGCCCGGCGTATGGAGGACGCGCACTTCGCATTCAGCCAGCACCAGGATTTCGCCGTCTGCCGGTATGTGCGTAGCGACGAAGGTTTCATCCTGCCGTCCATCCTGCGGTGCCGGCCGACCGACGACGGGCGCGCCGGTCGCCGCCGCCAGACGCGCCGCGAGCGGCGAATGATCACGATGCGTGTGTGTCACCAAAATCCAGCGGATGGACGCGCCCGCAGCGGCTTCGAGGATGGCCGCCAGGTGCCCGGGATCGTCAGGTCCCGGGTCGATGACTGCGAGTTCGCGTTCGCCGAGGAGATAGGTGTTGGTACCCGGACCGGTCATCATCCCGGCATTCGGTGCGAGCACGCGGCGCACCGTCGCTGCAATCCGCACCGCCTGCCCGGCGATCAGCGGGCTACTGACCAATGACGTCGGCCGCACCTTGCGTCCCGCGTGTCACCACACGATCGCCGGCGAGCAAGGCTTCCGGCGCGATGCCCGGCAGGTCGCGCAAGGCGCGATACAACGGCGCGAAGTCGCGGTCGTACGAGCCACGAAACAATTGCTCGAAGCTGTCGATGACGAAGTAGGTCTTCTGATATGAATCGATCATGTAGTCCGTGCGCATGATGCGCTCGAGGTCGAAGCCGATCCGATGGGGGCGCGGATCCTCGACGCTGTAGACGGTCTCGCCTGCCGATGACAGGATACCGGCCCCGTAGGCACGTAGCCCGGCGTCGGTGCGGATCAACCCGAACTCGACGCAGTACCAATACAGCCGAGCCAGCAGCTTGATCCCGTCCTCGGCCTGCGCCTTGACGCCGGCTGCGCCATACGCCTGCATGAAATCGGCAAAGACGGGATCGTGCAGCAGCGGCACGTGACCAAAAAAATCGTGGAACACGTCCGGCTCCACCAGATAATCCATCTCGGCCGCGGATCTGAGCCAGACCGTGGCCGGGAAACGACGCTGCGCCAGGTGCGCGAAGAATTGCGGCTCTGGGATCAATCCGGGCACTGCGACCACTTCCCAGCCGGTGGCTTGCCGCAGGACGCGACTGGCCTCGTCGAAGCGCGGCACGTGGTCGGCCACCGCCAGCGATTTCAGGCCCGCCAGCACCTGCGGTGCACCAAAACGCCGCACCAGGCCGATCTGGCGTTCGAAGAGCGTTGCCCAGCGTCGATGCTCATCGGCACTGTAGGCGCCCCAATCCTGGTCGACGACATAATCGGCTCCCGCTGCGGCATAGTCGCCGCGCAGCTTGACGGCTTGCGCGCTTGGAGCAGTCGGAGACATGGGTCGCATTTTGACACAGTTGCGATGTGCGCCGGAGCGGCTACACTGGTGCAGCATGTCCAAGCCAAACGCCAGACGAATCGGGGGTCCTGTTTCATGGGATCAGCTGTCGCGGCCGGACACCGAGCAAAGCCAGCGATTTCTCGCTGAAGCCTTATCGTTGCTCCTGGCGGATTTGCTGCGCTCAGTGCTGGCCGATGCCAGTCCAGCGCTACCCGCCGAAGAGGACGCGGTCGAACGCTACCGCGCTTTGGCCGATTCACTGGCTGATGGCGAATCGCGGCGCCGCACCAGTTTGGGAATTACCCGGGCCGGCCTCGCAAAACGCTGTGTCACCTGGCTCAAGTTGCTGCTGACGCCGGCACCGAATGCGCCGATTTCTGCGGCGTTGCGCGAATTCGTCGATGCACTCGGCTTGTTCCCGGCGCTTTTCGACAGCGAGCCCTCCGCCCGCTCGCGGCGCGCCCGGCTTACCTGGTTGCTGACACACGATCGGCGTCTTGATGCCAGTACAAGAGAGGCTGCAACGGCCCTGATCGAGGCCTGTGAGCACCTGGGCGTGTTACTATGGCCGGACGCTGAAACAGCCTAAACGACGCCACCCTCTGGCAGCGTGCTGATCAGGTGAGAACGGAAGCCCTTAGCGTGCGTCGTGAGGAGTACCGCTGACGTATCAAGTGCGTTTTGTCCCTGGTGAATTAGCGATCTGGAGCTACCCGTAAGTGCAAGAATCTATTTCAACTGAAACTGCAGCCGTTGCGCCGGACATCGAAACGATCGCGGCCGTCCCTGTGGATAAATCGCGGTTTCGTTTTCAGCGCCTGCTGCAGCCGTTCACGGTCGACCGCAGCGTCGTCGTGCCGATCGTCTGGTTCATGCTGGACTGGTTGGTGCTGGGCGTCGCCATCGGCAGCCTGCTGGTGGTCGAAGCGTGGTGGGTGAAAGTGTTTGCCTCGCTGGTGGCGGCCTTGTGGATCGCGCGCCTGTTCGTGATCGGTCACGATGCCTGCCACGGTTCGTACACGCCCCACAAGTGGCTCAACAAATGGATCGGCAGGATTGCATTCCTGCCCTCGCTGACCCCGTTCAGCCTCTGGGAAGTGGGCCACAACCTCGCGCACCACGGTTTCACCAATTTGAAGGGCCGAGACTATGTCTGGACGCCCTACTCGCCCAAAGAGTTCGCAGCCCTGCCGTGGCACCGCCGCATGCTCGAGCGCGTCTACCGCAGCGGCTTCGGTCAGGGTGTCTATTACATGGTGGAAATGTGGTGGAAGAAGCTGTTCTTCCCGGGCCGAAAGCACGTCACCACGCGCCGTATCTCGCACATGGTCGACAGCTTGATGGTCGCCGGATTTGGCCTGCTGTGGGTTGGCGGCCTGGTCGCGTGGGGGCTCTACAGCGGCAAGTCGATCTGGTCGTTGCTGATCTTCGGCTTTGCGGTCCCGTTCTTTTTCTGGAATTGCCTGATGGGCTTCGTGATCTACGTGCAGCACACGCATCCGCGGGTGGCCTGGTACGAGCGTCGCGATGAATGGAGCGCGAATGCGGGGTACGCCACTACCACCGTGCACATCAAGCTGATGCGCCCGCTCGACGGGATGATTCATTACATCCTCGAGCACGGCGCGCACCATGTGAACATGGGGATCCCGCTGTACCGGCTCAAAGAAGCGCAGGCGCGTCTGACCGCCACGCTCGATGAGCGCCTGAACTCCGAGGCGTTCTCCTGGCGCTATTACTGGAACACTGTGCGAAGCTGCAAGCTGTACGATTTCGCGCGCCATGTATGGACGGATTTCGACGGTCGCATCACCTCGGAGCCGCAGGTGCAGATCTCGCGTTAGAACTTTGCCTTGAGACCGGCATAGGCGCCGCGGCTCGGCGCCAGGAAACCCACCGGGGTCTCGTATTGATGGTCAAACAGATTGTTGACCCGGGCAAATACCGCGAAGTGCTGGGAGAGGTCATAGGTCGCCGCGATGTTGACGGTTGCGTAGCCGCTCGCGGTCAGACGCTGCACCGAGAAATCGCGGTTGCCATCCACCCAGCTGCTGGTCCCCAGCAACGTCGCGCTGAGCGACAGCCGTTCGCTCGCAGCCCAAGTCGAATTCAAGATGACCTTGTGCTTCGGCCGACGCAGTAACTCCTGTCGCAGATCGTCGTCCACCGCGAGCGTGTAGGTGTAGTCGAGACGCAGCGCCAGCGTCTTAAACGCTTGGTACGAGACAAAACTTTCGGCCCCCTGCGTGGTGGCACGACCGACGTTGATGTAGGTACTGAAGTCCGCGTTGTCCTCGATCAAATTGCGGATGTTGTTGTGGAAATAGGTTGCGCCGAAGCGCAGGGAATTCATCAGGGCGGTCTGCTCAATCCCGACGTCCCAGCCCAGGCTGGTTTCGGGGCGCAAATTCGGATTCGCGAAGAACCCGAACTCGGGAAAATTCTGGAATAGCTGATCGAGCGTGGGCGCCTTGAAGCCGGTGCCGAGGCTAGCCTTGAATTTGGTGCCGCTGTCCTTGATCGAGTACTCCGGTGCGACACGGTACGTGACCTTGCTGCCAAAGCGATCGTTATGGTCGTAACGCGCCGCCACGCTGCCGGCGAATGCGTCGCTGAAGGTCGACTGCAACTCCGCGTAACCTGACTCGATGCGGGTAGCGGCCGATACCGGCAGCGTAATTTCGTCGCGCTGATGCTCAGCGCCCAGTACCAGCTGCTCACCGTCGCCGAGACGTATGTTGCCGAGCCAATCCGCCTTGACGCGTTCGCCCGCCAGATCGCTGCGCGTGGCATCCGGGTTCAAATCCGACAACTTGAGGTTGCTCCACGCGAGACCCAAGGTCTGCTCGAACGCGCCTTCGGCGAGCACCGCATGTGCGCTCAAGCGTGCGAACAGTTGTCGAGTGTCGTTCTCGCTCTGCGCCGCAGCGGGCGTGGCGGGAAACGTCGAGAAGTCATCGCCGGTGATGCGCAAGTGTGTATCGGTGTAGCGGGCAACGAGCCCCAGGTCGAACTGATCGTTGAAGTCATAGCCGAGCTTGCTGGACGCCGTCAGGTTGTCATCATAGTCCTCTATGCGCCGCTCGCCGGGCGCCAGCAAGTACCGCGGCGTCACCGGCGTTTCGCCCGCATGCAGGTGCTCGAGGTTGGCCGCGTAATGAAAGTCTTGTACGGCGCCGTTTATCCCGACCGTCTGGTTGAACGTGTCGAATGAACCGCCTTCGATCCCGGCAGTGATCTTTGCAGGACCCGAGCCGCTCTTGGTAATCACGTTGATGACGCCGCCGATCGCATCCGAACCATACAGGCCGCTTTGCGGACCGCGCAGCACCTCGACGCGCTCGATGTCCTGCGCGAGAAATTGCGAGAAGTCGAACGCGCCGGTGGGGTTGCTGGGATCGCTTACGTCGATGCCGTCGACGAACACCTTGGTGTGATTCGAATTGGTACCGCGCATGAAGATCGACGTTTGCCCGCCGGGGCCGCCGGTCTGCACCACGTTCAGCCCCGGTACCTGCTGCAAAATGTCCGGCAAGGTTCGAAGCTGCCGCATGGCGATGTCATCGGCCGTGACGACGCTGATGCTGCTTGCGACCTCACGCTCAGGCAATGGTGTGCGCGTAGCGCTGACGACGATGGTATCCGGCGTGTCGCCGGTGTCAGCAGCTACGACACCGCTGAGCAGCAGTAACGGGGAAAAGGCCAATTTCGAAATCGGGATGATGCGCACGAAGGTCTCCTGGTAAAGGGCCAAGAGCCGGCGCGCGTAAGCCATGCGCATATGCGCAAAACTGCGATTTTTGTTTGCAATTCAAAGCTCCCGCGACGACGACTCGATCACTGTCGTCGCGACGGTTTCCCCCGCAGCTATCGGCGCACCCCGGCCAATAACAGGACGACGGCGCGAGGCAAGTGTCCTGGCTCGCGGGTCATCGCTTCTGTCCTCCTTCCCAAAACCAGGCGGTCTCAGTGGATTAATGGACGGTCGCTCGCCGATTACAGTTGCGGGGGCAGCCACGGCTTTTCACCGTGTTCCGATTCAATCCCATGCGGGAACCTTGCGCGTGCCCGCATGATATCGGTAAACAGGTGCCAGTCAACTGGCGGCGTCGCGCCGCCCGAGGCTTCACTTCTTTAGGAAACCGGCATGGTGGCGCAGGTGATCGCTCATGAAAGTCTGAATGAAGTAATAACCGTGATCGTATCCCGGCTGCAGTCGCAGGTTCACCGCCTGACCTGCCTTGGCAGCTGCCGCGGTAAATTTCTCCGGCACCAGCTGCTCCTTGAGAAAGTTATCCGCTTCGCCCTGATCGATCAGGATCAGATTCGGAAACGGTTTGCGCGCCACCAGTTCGGTCGCATCATATTGTTTCCAGCTCTCCGTATCGCTGCCGAGATAGTTGCCGAACGCTTTCTTGCCCCACGGTACCTGGCTCGGTGCGACGATGGGCGCGAAGGCCGATACGGATTTGTAGATGTCCGGATTGCGCAGCGCAATAGTCAGCGCGCCGTGACCGCCCATCGAGTGCCCGAAGATACCCGTCGCAGCCGGGTCTGCCGGCAGTTCGGCCGTCACCAGCGCGCGCAATTCCTGCGTGATGTAGCTGTACATGCGGTAATTCTGCGACCACGGCGCCTGGGTCGCATCGACGTAAAAACCGGCCGAATATCCGAAATCCCAGCTGTCGGCATCCCCCGGAATGCGCGGCTCACGCGGACTCGTGTCCGCGGCAATGAGCATGATGCCGAGTTCGGACGCCGCAGCTTGGGCATGCGCCTTGATCGTGAAGGTCTCCTCCGTGCACGTCAGGCCGGACAGAAAAAACAATACCGGCACCTTACCGCTGCGGGCCTGCGGCGGCAGGTAGGCGGAGAATTTCATCGGCCCGCGCACCTCGCGTGAGTCATGCTTGTAAAAGCGTTGCACGCCACCGTAGCAGCCGTGTTCAGAAACCAGAGTCAATGCGCTCATGAGGAGATCACCACGATATGAATTAGACTAGTCACCCTAGAGCAAGCGACGCCGACTTGGAAGCATCATGGACCTCGAATTTACACCGACCGAAGCCCGCATCCTGGGCTGCCTGCTGGAAAAAGAAATAACCACGCCGGATCAGTACCCGTTGTCCATCAACGCGCTGACCAATGCCTGCAACCAGAAGACCAACCGTGAGCCAGTGCTGGAGTTGAGCGAAGCCGAAGTTCAGCAGAGCGTCGACGCGCTGATGAAAAAACATCTGGTGAGCGACCGCTCCGCGGGCTACGGCGGTCGAGTCACCAAGTACAGGCACCGCTTCTGCAATACCGAGTTCGGTTCGCTGAAATTTTCGCCGCAGGAAGTGGGCGTCTTATGCGTGATGCTGCTGCGCGGACCGCAGACACCCGGCGAACTGCGCGCACGGACCAACCGACTGTGCGAATTCAAGGATGGCGTCGAGGTCGAGGACACCCTCAAAGGCCTCATGACGCGTGCCGAGGGCGCTTTCGTCGCGCGCCTGGCGCGCAGCCCCGGGGCGCGTGAAGCGCGCTATGCGCATCTCTTCTTTGGCGCAATCGAGTCAGCGCCCGAACAGGTCGCGGCGGAACACAGCGAAGCGGCTCCCGCTTTGAGCGAGCGCGTGCGCCTGCTGGAAGAGACGGTGATGCTGTTGCGTACCGAACTGAACGCGCTCAAAGGCGCGCACTGAAGTTACTCGCCCGTCGCCGCAGTGGCCGCGGCGCCACGCTCCTGCAGCCATTTGTCGAATGCATCGATGTCCGCCGGACGCACGCCATTGGACGCAGCGCGGTGACTCTGTAGCCACTTGCGCATGCCGGCCAGCAACTCCTGCGCCTGCGCCGGATCGTGCGCGGCGAGGTCCAGGTATGCGTACCTCGCCTCCTCGAGCCGATCCAGACTGAGATTGGCCTCAGCCCGATAACGGATGGCCTCGGTGACATCCGGTTTCAAGGCCAGCGCATGATTGTAGTCATCGATGGATTCGCGATATGCGCCGAGACGGTAATGAATGTATCCCACCCGACTCCAGGCATCGTACATCGACGGCTTGTTGCGCAGCACCTCGGTGAAGTAATCGAGTGCCCGGCCGTAGGCGTCGCCGACCTTGTCACTCAGAACCGCCTTTTTCTCGGCATCGGCGCTCTTGCTCGCCTGATCCTCCAGTTCGTGTGCCTTGGCGAGATACTTCATGCCGTTGGTGTAAGCCTTGGTGGCCGCCTTGTCCGGTTTCTCGGGCGCAGGGTCTCCCTGCACCAATTCCGGATTGTGCGCGCCCGCGCCCGACATCTGACCACGTTGCATCGGCCCGCCGTAACCTTGCGCGTGGGCGACGCCAATGCCGGCACTCCATGCAGCCACGCACAAGACGACGCTGCAACGAAATGCGGCGCGGTCGATCGCTCCAAAGCTATGCAATACTTGCAACATGCGAACCGATTTTAAGGCGTTCATTCTGTGGGCGCTCGTCTTTTTGTCCCTGCCGTTGTGCGCCCTTGCTGCGCCCGACATGTCGCAGGTATTGGCTGCATCGACGCCGGCGGATTGGCGCCCGGTCGATCCCGAGAACACGCTCTACGTGGAGCTCGCCGCCGGTCGCGTGGTGATCGAGCTCGCGCCGGGCTTCGCGCCGCTGCACGTGGCGAACATCAAGAAGTTGGCGCGAACCCGCTATTTCGACGGGATCGGCGTGGCGCGCGTCCAGGATAACTATGTCGTGCAGTGGGCGGATCCCGATGCACGACATCCGCTGCCGGCCGGCATGGAAAAAACACCGCCGGAATTCGACCTGCCGACGCCATCCGGCCCGAGCGGCATGCCGGGCGGCGCGGCCTTCACCCGTCTGCCCGACGGCGATGTGTACGCGCCCGAGGTGGGTTTCAGCAACGGCATGCCAGTGGCCCGCGCGCCCGCCCAGCACCGCGTGTGGCTGGCACATTGCTACGGCATGGTGGGAGTGGGCCGTGATTTGGCCGTCGACAGTGGCAGTGGTGCCGAGCTCTATATGGTGCTCGGCCATGCCCCCCGCCATCTGGATCGCAATGTGGCCTTGGTGGGGCGGGTGCTCAAAGGTGCCGAGCTGCTGTCGGGGCTGCCGCGCGGCAACGGCGAAATGGGTTTCTATACCAAGCAACAGAGCGCTCTGCGCATCAACGCCATTCGTGTGGCCGCAGACGTACCGCAAGGTGAACGCCCGAATTTCGAGGTCATGCGCACGGACACCAAGACGTTTGCGGATCTGATCGAATCGCGCCGCAATCGGCCCGAAGATTTCTTCAAGACAGCGGCCGGTCACATCGATTTATGCAACGTACCGATCCCGGTGCGGGAACGACCCGCTCACTGACGCTGTGCCGCTTCGAGACCGATGCGCAGCGTCTTGGTGGCGATGCGCACTTCGATGAGAAACGCCAACAGCGCTGCGGCCAGCGACAGCATCGAAAAAATGAACATGATGGCGATGAAACTCGACAGATCCCAGCGCAGAAACGCATTGACGAACAGCATGGTCACCACCAGCGCGATGAACAGGGCTGAGATCGTGATCAGGGTAATCGCGCCGTTCATGTAGGACGCGCGGCGCGCCATCACCTGGAGCGCGGCGTTCAGGTCACGTCCTGCTCCTGAGTAGTCAGGCTCCTGCAGTTCCTTTTCCATGGCGCGGGCACGATCGACGATGCGTGCGAGACGGCTGGTCAGAACGTTCAACGTCACGCCGATGGCCGAGATCAAAAAGATCGGCGTCAAGGCAACCTGGATCAAATGCGCAATGTCGACCGAAGGCGTCATTCGCGATTTTCCACCATCACCTGCACGGTTACCGGACCGGCTTTTCTGAAAGTAAGCGTCAGAGGAAACGTTGCGCCGGGCTTGAGCGCCTGCGTCAGGCTTACCAGCATGATATGCACACCATTCGGCTCGCTCTTGATGCGGGCGCCCGCCGGGCAGTCGAGCGCTTCGAGTGGACGCATCTGCATCATACCGTGCTCCGTTTTGGTCTCGTGCAGTTCGACACGCGCCGCGGCGGGTGTGCTCAGTGTCAGCAACTGGTCGGCCACCGGCGTCGGGTTCTCGATGACCAGATAGACGACGCCGACAGTCACCGACGGGGGCGTCGGCCGCGCCCAAGCCTGCGCGACGCTGAGGGCGCGGCTGCCCGCCATCACCGGCGCAGCCATCAGGCCACCGACCAGCAGCCAACCGCGCAGCGCCGCGCTGCTTACCATTTCCCGATGCCGAAATGCGCACAGATCAAAATCACGAAGCCAAAGGCAATCCGGTACCAGGCGAACACCTTGAAATCGTGTGCGCTCACGTACCGCAGCAAGGCGCGTACTGCGAACGCGGCGCTGATGAACGACGCCAGCGAGCCGATGCCGATGACTGCGAAATCGTGGCGGTCGAGCAAGTCGCGTGACTTGTAGAGTTCCAGCACGGTCGCACCGAAAATGGTCGGTATTGCCAAAAAGAAGGAAAATTCGGTGGCAGCCGGACGCGACAGCCCGCGCAGCAAGCCGCCCATGATGGTGGCTCCGGATCGCGACGTGCCGGGGATCATCGAAAATGCCTGAGCGACGCCGATCCAGAGCGCATCACGCGGCTGAATGCCGTCGACCGTGTGCACGCGGGTCTCGCGTTTCACGCTCTCGATCCATAAAATCAAAATGCCGCCGATGATGAAAGCGAGCGCAACCGGCACCGGCGCGAACAGATATTCCTTGATCTTCTTGATGAAGATCACGCCCAGTACGGCGGCGGGGAGGAAGGCAAGAATCAGGTTCAGCGTGAAGCGCTGCGACTGCCTGTCCCGCGGCAGCGTTTGCACCACCTTGAGCAGCTTGGCCCGAAACTGCCAGCACACGGCGAGGATGGCCGCGAACTGAATTACGATCTCGAAGATTTCGCCTTTCTCATCGTTGAAGCCGAGCAGCGCACCCACCACGATCAAGTGGCCGGTGCTCGACACCGGCAGGAACTCCGTAAGTCCCTCCACGATCCCCATGATCACCGCTTTGATCGCCAGTACTAGATCCATAAGCCTCTGCCCGGTGCCGATGATGCAAATGCTGCACGCATAAAAAACGCCCCGGCCGCAGCGAGCAGCCGGGGCGTGTTGCGGACGATCTTACTTGGTTGTCGTCAGCTCGGTGGTCGTCTTCTTGTGCTTCTTGTGCTTGTGCGTCGTCTTGGCGGGCGGCGTGGTCGAATCCGCAGCAGCCGGCGTCGCGGCAACCGGCGTCCCGGCAGCCATCGAGGCGCCGGCAAAACTCAAGGTCAACAGTGCAGTGGCAATCATCGTGGCGGACTTGTTCATGCGATCTCCAGAATCGAAGTGGTGGACGGGCGTGGCGAAGAATACGCCGCTCCATACAGCGCGCTCGGAGATGAACATCATTTCACATTTTGCGCGCGATTTCGGGTGCGAACGTGCCAGATCAGGTAAGCCACTATCGCCGCATTGCCCAACAAAATGATCAACTTGCCAAGGGTTGGTTTTCTGAACATTTCCCAGGCCTCGACCGGAATCAGCGAGGCCGTGATGACGACGGTGAGCCATTCTGCCCAGCGCTTCTGCAGCCAGAGTCCGACACCCTCGACAGCGAACACGCCTGCATAGGCGAGCGTCACGATGCGCAGGGTCGTGATACGCGAGGCGCTCAGGCCGCTGAACCATTCGACCACCTGGGTGAGCAGATGATTCTCCAGGCGTCCCGGCCGTGCTGATGCCCATTCGAGCAACCGTGCAATCAGCGACGCATCGCGCAGTCGCAATTCGCCATAGGCAACCGCCAGCAGGAGTACCACCTTGACCAGTTTGTAGAGTGCAATGGTGCGCAGCACACCGAAGCGCGGCGGCTGCGCTGGCTCGCCGGGACCGACCACGGACCTTACGCCTGGCCTGCGGGCGGCTGAAAATCCAGAGTGGCGTCGAGTAGTGCGGGAATGTCGAACACGGCCCGCTCATTGTCGAGGACCAGCGGGGCGACGCCCGCCGCCGCGACCAAGGCCGCCGGCACCTGAATGCGATCGTGCTCGCGCGCGACGGTCCAGGTATCCAGACGCCGGTCCTGAAAAGCCAGATTCAACGCACCCCAGCGCAACAACGCCGCGCGCGCCAACGGTGTATCGCCGCCCCAGTGCCGCTGCGCCAGCGTCATCGCAGAGCTCGCCGCAATCTCGCCATGCGGCAGCGTCATCAGATCCTGGATGTACTTCACCATTTCGTCCGGCGGTACATGCACATTGAGATAAGGCGCGCGCTCGCTCATGCCGCTAGTTTAAGTCGGATTCTCGAGACTGAACATGGCATTCTCATCATCGTAGGCAAACGCCTCGGCGTACCGTCCCCATCGCACCACTGCGCGCAAGGTCTGATCGGCCGCCTCCTCCGACATGAAATCCTCCAGTTCGTCGATGAAGCGGCTCTTCCGGGCCGAATGCGACGCGCGTTCGTCCAGGACCCGTCGGACGTGCGCCGCCAGCGGCACATAAGCCAGCAGGTGGCGCATGAAGATGCGCTTGCGTTCATCAAGTTCGGAATGCGCGAACGCCATGCCCTGCTCGGTCAACTTCAGGTCGCCGCCTTCGAGTTCAGCGAAGCGCAGCATCTGCAGCGTTTCGGCCACGGGGAACAACTCGTCGATCTCCATTTGCAGATCGGACGCGATCTTCGGCAAGTCTGCGACGCCGTCGAACGGCTTGGCCGCCACCGCCTCCATGAGGCCGGCCAACAGGTTCGAAGAAACCTGCGGCAGGACGCTGCCGATACCGAGCCCGGGAAACCGTTCGTGACGACTGCTGCCCGACCCCGCCTGACGTCGGGCGGTCATCTCGACGTAGATGCTTTCCACCATTTCACGAAAGCTCGGATCGAGGCGGTTGCGCGGCTGCGGCAACGTCACTTTGATCTCGGTCAGGATTCGCCCCGGATTGCTGCCGAAGACAAGGATGCGGTCGCACATCAACACCGCCTCCTCGATATTGTGGGTCACGAGCACCACCGCCTTGATGGGCATGCGGCCTTCGGCCCATAGATCCAGAAAATCCGTGCGCAACGTTTCAGCCGTCAACACATCGAGCGCGGAGAACGGCTCGTCCATGAGCAGGATATTCGGTTGCACGACGAGCGCGCGCGCAAAGCCCACACGCTGGCGCATGCCGCCCGACAGCTCGCGCGGGTAGGCCGATTCGAAGCCGTCGAGACCGATGAGGTCGATGGCCTGCAATGAACGGGTGCGGATCGCCGGTCGCGCCATGCGCTGCGCTTCGAGCCCAAGGGCGACGTTTTCAAATACGGTCAGCCAGGGAAACAATGCAAAACTCTGGAACACCATGGCGATGCCCGGCGCCGGCCCGTCGATGGGTTTGCCCAGATAGTTGAGCTGGCCGGCGCTCGGCATGGCAAGGCCCGCGATCAGGCGCAGCAGGGTCGATTTGCCGGAACCGGAACGCCCCAGCAGGCCCACGATCTGACCTTCGCGCAACTCGAGGTTCATACCTTCGAGCACCAGATGCTCGCCGCCGTCCGGCTTGGCGAACGCCTTGCGGACGTCGATGCATTGCAAAATCGGAGCGGTATCCATGCAGCCTCGTGCTCAGGTCAAACGAAATTTGCGTTCGGCGTAGTAATACAACGGCCGCCAGAAGAGCCGATTGATGATCACGACGAACAAGCTCATGGTGCCGATGCCGAGCACGATGCGATGGAAATCGCCCGCCGTGGTCGCTTCGGCGATGTAGGCGCCGAGGCCCTTGGCCCGCACCTGCGTGTCGCCCCAGGACGCGATTTCCGCCACGATGGCCGCGTTCCAAGACCCGCCCGATGCCGTGATGGCGCCGGTCACATAGAACGGCAGGACCGCCGGCAACGCAACCCTGCGCCACCAGAGCCAGCCTGTGACCCGGAAATTATCCGCGGCATAGCGCATCTCGGCAGGTATGGCCGAGGCGCCGGCGATCACGTTGAACAGAATGTACCACTGCGTGCCGAGGATCATGAGCGGACTCAGAAAGATGTTGGCGTTGAGCTTGAAGGTGACTATTCCGTAGACGGCGATGGGAAAGAGCAGGTTGGCGGGGAACGCTGCCAGGAACTGCGCCACCGGCTGGGCGATCTCCGCTGCACGCGGTCGCATCCCAAGCCACACGCCGATCGGCACCCAGATCAGACTGGCAAGCGTGATCAACACAAACACCCTCAGCATGGTCAGCACAGCCAGGCCGCAGACTTGCAACGCTTCGTTCCACGAGGTGTTCCGCAGCAGCACCATCACGATATGGAACAGCCCCGCACTGCCCAATGCGACGATCAGCACGATCCACAGCAGGTCGGTGCTCCGGCGCGGCGCGCGCGCGTCCTCGGCCAGCAGCGGTTGATCCTTGCGCCTGCCGGCGCGGCTGGTCCACAGCACGGCCGAATGAAATGCGACCGTGGCGGCCTGGATCAGGCGCGAACGCCGCATCATGGTCAGCGCCCACGAGTGCGGCACGGGCACGCCCGGTTCCTGTTCGACCCGGAAACGATCAACCCAGGCGATCAGCGGTCGGAATAATATCTGGTCGTACACCAGGATGACGATCAGCATGGTGAGGATCGCCCAGCCGATGGCATGCAGATTTCGATGCTCGATGGCGAGCGCAATATACGAACCGATCCCCGGCAACGCCACGCTCGTATGGCCGACCGTGATGGACTCCGAGGCCACCACGAAGAACCATCCCCCTGACATGGACATCATCATGTTCCAGACCAGCGGCGGCATGCCGAAAGGCACTTCCAGTTGCCAGAAACGCATCCAGGGCGACAGGCGGAAAGACTCGGCGGCCTCGGTCAACTCGTGCGGAATGGTCCGCAGCGATTGATAGAAGCTGAACGCCATGTTCCAGGCCTGGCTGGTGAAGATGGCGAATATCGCCGCAAATTCGGCGCCGAGCACCCGACCCGGCGCAAGCGACATGAAAAACACGACCGTGATGGAAATGAAACCCAGGATCGGGACCGACTGCAGAATATCCAGAATGGGTACCAGCAATCTCCCCGCGCGTTCACTCTTCGCGGCCCAGGTGGCATAGGTGAGCGTGAATACCAGCGACAGTGCGAGTCCCGCCAACATGCGAAAGGTGGTACGCGCGGCATATTCAGGCAAATGGCTCGGGTCGAGCGACAACGGTACGCGCTCGAGTTGCGAAAGCGGCGCAAACAGGCCACGCGACGTTTCCCCCAGGAAGGCCACCAAGCCGATCACAACGATGAACGCGAGCACATCCCAGCGGGATCCCACGTCACGCAGGAATGCGAAAGGCTCGAAGCGTTTGATGACCGGGATCTTCACAGGACAACCCGCGTACTGCGGTTCATCCGTTCAGCAAGTGCGCCATGCCTGGGTGATAACGCTGCCCTGCCGCGACGCCTGGCGGCGCGATGCTGTCGATGTGATCGAGGTCGGCCTGGCTGAGCGACACGCCGACCGCGGCGATATTTTCATCGAGGCGCGTGGCATTCGTGGTGCCTGGTATCGGCACGATCTGCGGATGACGCGCCAGCAGCCACGCCAGTGCCAGCTGTGACGGCGCGCAATGCTTGTCGCGCGCGAGCGCTTCGATGCGCGCCAACAAGGCCAGATTCTGTTCGAACTGAGCACCCTGAAAACGCGGCGACTGACGCCGCCAGTCGTCCGGCGCCAGGTCATCGGGCGTCGTGAAACGTCCCGCAAGAAAGCCACGACCGAGCGGACTGTACGCGACGAAGCCGATGCCGAGTTCCAGCACCGTCGGCAGGATCTCCTTCTCCACGTCACGGCTCCACAACGAATACTCGGTCTGCAGCGCACTGATGGGGTGAACCCGATGAGCGCGACGGATCGTGGCCGGTGCGGCTTCGGACAGTCCAAGATAAAGAACCTTGCCCTGCTTCACGAGCTCGGCCATGGCGCCCACCGTGTCCTCGATGGGCACCGCGGGATCGACGCGGTGCTGGTAATAGAGGTCGATGACTTCGACGCCCAGCCGCGCAAGCGATGCATCGCAGGCGGCTTGCACGTACTCAGGCCTGCCGTCGGCGCCGCGCGCCGCGGGATCGGTGCCGCGTACGATACCGAACTTGGTGGCCAGCACGACGTCGTCGCGCCGGCCACGAATGGCTTTGCCTACGGTGACTTCATTGGTGTGCGGTCCATACACGTCCGCCGTATCGAGCAACGTAATGCCGGCGTCGAGCGCACGATGGATCTGCGCAATGGCGCGATCCTCGGAGCGCTCGCTGCTCGTGTAGAAGTCCGATAGCCCCATGCAACCGAAACCGAGCTCCGACACCTCGAGCCCCTGGCGTCCCAACGTGCGTGTCTGCATCGATCGCTCCTCAGGAAAAGGCTTGGATACCCGTTTGCGCACGGCCGAGTATCAGCGCGTGAATGTCATGCGTGCCCTCGTAGGTGTTCACGACCTCGAGATTGACGAGATGGCGGATCACGCCGTACTCATCGGATATGCCGTTGCCGCCAAGCATGTCGCGCGCCACCCGCGCGATCTCGAGCGACTTGCCGCAGGAATTACGCTTCATGATGGAGGTGATCTCCACGGCGGCGCTGCCCTCGTCCTTCATCCGCCCGAGCCGCAGGCAGCCCTGCAAGCCTAAGGTGATTTCTACCTGCATATCCACCAGCTTTTTCTGCACCAACTGATTGGCGGCGAGTGGCCGGCCAAATTGTTTGCGATCGAGCACGTACTGGCGCGCCGTATGCCAGCAGCTTTCGGCAGCGCCGAGCGCGCCCCAGGAGATGCCGTAGCGCGCCGAGTCCAGACACGTGAACGGCCCCCTCAATCCCGTGACCTCGGGCAACAGGTTCTCTTCCGGCACGAACACGTCGTCCATCATGATCTGGCCCGTCATGGATGCACGCAGACCCACCTTGCCGTGCAGCGCCGGCGTCTCCAGGCCTTGCCAGCCGCGCTCCAAAATGAAGCCGCGAATCAGCTCATCATCGGTCTTCGCCCAGATCACCATGACGTTGGCGATCGGACTGTTGGTAATCCAGGTCTTGGCACCCGTCAGACGGTAGCCACCGTCCGCCTTGCGAGCGCGCGTGATCATGCTGCCCGGATCAGACCCATGATCCGGCTCGGTCAGCCCGAAGCAACCGATGCTCGCGCCGCTCGCGAGCAGCGGCAGATATTTGCGCTTCTGCGCCGCACTGCCGAATTTGAAGATGGGCAGCATGACCAGCGACGACTGCACGCTCATCATGGAGCGGTAGCCCGAATCGACACGCTCCACCTCGCGCGCGATAAGCCCATAACTCACGTAGTTCATGCCACCGCCGCCATATTCCTCAGGCAGCGTCGCGCCCAACAGGCCGATGTCACCCATTTCCTTGAATATCGCAGGATCGGTGTGCTCGTTGCGAAACGCCTCGAGCACGCGTGGGGCGAGCTGACCCTGCGCATATTCGCGCGCAGCATCGCGGATCATTCTTTCGTCATCGGTCAACTGCGCGTCCAGGAGCAGCGGATCGTCCCAATGAAATGTGGTTCGTGCCATGGCGGTGCATTCTAATGCGCTTCGCTTACACTGTCCGCAGATTAAGAAAAGGGCATTTACATGCGATCACACTTCGTCAAAAGCAGCAGTCTGGGTCTGTGCCTGGGCCTGCAATTCAGTGCATGGTCAGTGGCTGCCACAGCCCCGACCGAAGTGCTGCCGCCGCCGGAAGACCTGCAACTGGCGCGTGGCATGCTGAAGACGTTGGTGGAGATCGACACCACGCACCAGTTCGGCTCCACCGTCGCAGCGCAAGCCATCCAGCGGTGGCTATTGACCGCAGGCTACGCACCGCAAGACGTCACGTTCGTCGCCCCGGCGGAGCATCCCAATAAGGGCAACCTGGTGGTTCGCCTGCACGGCAAACAAGCGGCTGGCCGCGCGGCAGCAGTGTTGTTTCTCGGGCACCTCGACGTAGTGGATGCCAAACGCGAAGACTGGTCGGTGGACCCGTTCGTTTTGACCGAGCAGGACGGCTGGTATTACGGCCGCGGCACCATCGACATGAAGGACGGCGATGCGGCGCTGGCAGAAGCGCTGATCCGCCTGCGCCGCGAGCACTTCAAGCCGCAGCGCGATCTCATCGTCGCGTTTACTGCGGATGAAGAAGCCGGCGGCGACTCGAATGGACCGGCTTTTCTGCTGAAAGATCACCGCGAACTCATTGACGCCGACTTCGTCGTCAATTTGGATGGTGGCGGCGGCACCCGCAAGGATGGCACGCCGGCCTACTTCGAGGTAGGCACGAGCGAAAAGACGTACGCGACTTTTTCGCTCGAGGCGACGAGTCCCGGCGGGCACGGCTCCCTGCCCATCCCCGGCAATCCCATCCACCGGCTGGCCGCGGGTCTCGACCGGCTGGCCGCGTACCAATTTCCACTCGTCGTGACCGCCACGACCCGCGCAAGCTTTCAGCAATTTGCGACGCTCGAGAGCGGCAGCCGGGCCAACGACATGCGCGCCGTGGCACAGCAGCCGCCCGATGTGGCCGCCGCCGCGCGGCTCAGCGGCGACGTCTATTTCAACGCGCAGTTGCATACCACCTGCGTGGCCACCCTGATCAGCGGTGGTCATGCCGAAAACGCGTTACCGCAACGGGCGCGCGCCACGGTTCAGTGCCGTCTCATGCCCGGTGACCGGATCGAGGATGTACAGCAGGAGATCGCGACCGCGCTCGCCGATCGGGACATATCGCTGACGCTGGATGCACCGCCCATTGTGAGCCCTGAATCGCCGCCGTCGCCGCAGATGCTGCGCAAGGTCGCGTCGCTGGCGCATTCGATCTGGCCGGCGGTCATGGTCGTTCCCACCATGGCGACCGGTTTCAGCGACGATCGGCAGATGCGCAACGCGGGCATACCGAGCTATGACATCAGCGGCGTTTTCATGCCGGCAGGCGAAAATCGCGCACATGGCCGGGATGAGCGCATCAACGTCCAGGCGTTCGATGTCAGCGTCGAATTTACCTATCGCTTGCTCAAGGAAATGAGCAAGTCGAAGTGAGGCTCAGGCAGCCTGCGTCTTGACCAAAGGAACCGCTCCTGCGGCACTGCTCAACTGCCGACGGCGGACCTGCAATTGTCGACCGAGCATTTCGAGGTCGACATCCGTCCGTCGTACCTTGGCAAACAGGCCCTCAGGCTTTTCTTCTGCCTTGACGTGATGCCGGGTCAACTCGCCCAGCACACTGACGCGCGCGGCAAAAAACCCATCACTCGGCTGCGATTGCTCGATTTCCTCAATCAATCGAAGCGCGCCATGATGCTCGATGATGGCCTCATGATGCAGCGCCTCGGCGCCGGTCGCGTCCAGGAAAGCAGGGTAAAACAATTCTTCTTCGATCGCAGCGTGGACGCGCAATCCCGTGCAGATCAGCGCGGCAAGTTCGCCGCGTCGGACCTCGGTAGTCGTCTGCTCGAATTCCTTGAACCACCGCTCGACTTGCCGGTGATCCGACTTGAGCACGGCAACCGCATCGGTCCGTGAAGCGCGCATCTTGATTCGCATGTGCAACAGTGTTCCATACTGCACGTGCCTCGAATTGTAGGCCGACTTCGCAATCAAACGTCAGCGTTACAGCGCGCTGCGCTAAAATGGCCGCCTATGGCCGACGCTCAGCACTTCTTAAGCGGCTTCGCCAACGAGTTTGCGTCGGAAGCGTTGCCGGGCGCGTTGCCGACCGGGCAGAACTCGCCGCAACGGTGTGCCTACGGCCTGTATGCCGAGCAGATCTCGGGTACGGCATTCACCGTACCGCGGGCGGCCAGTCGCCGCTCCTGGCTGTACCGGATCCGTCCTGCCGTCACGCACCGGCCATTTGCACCGTTGCCACATGCAAGACTGGATGAGGTCCCGCCATCCGCCCCTGTTTCGCCGAATCAGATGCGCTGGGACCCGTTGGCCATTCCCGACATCGCCACGGATTTCGTGGCGGGACTGGTGCCGATGGCGCAGAACGGTTCGCCGCGCTCGCAGAGCGGCTGCACGGCCTATTTATATGCCGCCAATCAATCCATGCAGTCGCGTTTTTTCTACGACGCCGATGGCGAGCTGCTGATCGTTCCGCAACAGGGCGCGCTGCTGATCGATACGGAACTCGGCAGGCTTCACATCGGTCCCGAGGAGATCGCAGTGATACCGCGCGGCGTGCGTTTTCGCGTGGCACTGCCGGACGGCACCGCACGCGGTTATCTGTGTGAAAATTACGGCGCAGCCTTCAGGCTGCCGGACCTGGGGCCGATCGGCGCCAACGGGCTCGCCAATGCGCGCGACTTCCTGACGCCCCGCGCACGTTACGAGGATCTCGAGCAGCCCTGTGAACTCGTGGCGAAATTCGCGGGCCGTCTGTGGCATGCGCAGATGGATCACTCACCGCTCGACGTGGTGGCCTGGCACGGTAACCACGCTCCCTATCAATATGATCTGCGACGCTTCAACACCCTTGGATCGATATCCTTCGATCATCCCGACCCGTCCATTTTCCTGGTGCTGCATTCGCCGAGCGACACGCCGGGCAGTGGTAACGTGGATTTCGTCGTTTTCCCGCCGCGCTGGTTGGCGGCCGAGCACACCTTCCGACCCCCCTGGTTTCATCGCAATGTCGCCAGCGAATTCATGGGACTGATTCGCGGCGTTTACGATGCCAAGAGCGAAGGTTTCGTGCCCGGCGGTTCTTCTCTGCACAACTGCATGAGCGGCCATGGGCCCGATGCGACGACCTTCGCGAAGGCCAGCGTGGCCGATACCACGACGCCGCATCGGATCGCCGACACGATGGCCTTCATGTTCGAGTCCCGTTACGTTTTCGAACCGACTGCCGCCGCCTGCAGCGGCACGCCGGCGCTGCAGCCCGATTACATGAGCCACTGGCTTGGCCTTGAGAAGCGTTTCGATCCGGGCGCGCCATGAGCGTCATGGCGGCCTACAAGTCCTTTGGATTGCGTCTGACAAGCCCGCCCGCACGAAGGTCCGCGCTGATCAGATTTCGATCTGTCGCGCGATTTCCACGACCTGCTCCGGCTCGAGATTGAATCGATCGACCAGCTTGGCTGAGTTCCGATAAAGAAAGGAAAATAGAGACACGCGCCACGCGCGCAGCGTCGATGCGCCTTGTGCCTCGTGCACCACCAGATCCCGGGTGCCGACAAAACGCGCCGTCGCGAAGTCCACACCTTCGATAGGGCGGGTTCGCAACAACGCCTCGCGCAAATCCGGGATTTCGAAAAAACCGAAGCGCACCAATAGATGCCAGACGCCCTCACCCACTTCCTCCACCACCGTGCAGCGTGGTCCGATGATGCGCGGCATGTTCTCGAATACCACGCTCAGCGCGATGGTGTGACGCGGCAGAACTCCGACGAAGTGCACGTGATCGACGATCAGGCGCGATACCTTCTGCCGGCTGCGCGTGAGGAATACCGTCGTACCGTCGACGCGCGGGATCCGCCCCTCTCTCAGGTCCCGCAAAAATCGCTCACCCGTTTCGGGCGACTGGTTGAGCTTGGCGCGGATCGCATCGCTGCCGCTGCGCCAGGTCACCATCACGATGAACAGGAGCGCTGCCAGGCTCAACGGCAACCAACCACCCTCGGCAATCTTGAGCGCATTCGCCACAAAGAAGCTCGCATCGATCGCCACGAAGCACAGCGTCACGCCCATGGACACCCACAGCGACCAGCGCCACACATGACGCATGGCCCGGTACAACAGGACGGTGGTCAGCAACATGGTGGTGGATACCGCCGTACCGTAAGCGCCCGCGAGTCGATCGGAACTCGCGAAGGCAATCGTGATGGCGATGGTGGCCAGCATGAGCAGCCAGTTGACCACCGGCACGTAGATCTGGCCATACACCCGATCCGACGTCTGGCGGATGTTGACGCCGGGCAGCCAGCCAAGTTGCATGGCCTGACGGGTCATGGAAAATGAGCCGGTGATGATGGCCTGGCTCGCGATGATGGTGGCGAGTGTCGCCAGCAGCACCAGCGGGTATATCGCCCAGGACGGCGCGATCTGGAAAAACGGGTTTCCGGTCACCGTGCCTTTGTCCAGCAGCAAAGCGGTCTGTCCGGCATAACTCAGCAGCAACGACGGCAACACCATGAAATACCAGGCGCGGCGAATCGCGCGGCAGCCGAAGTGTCCCATGTCCGCATACAGCGCCTCAGCGCCGGTGATGCACAGGAACACGCCGCCCAGTACCAGAAAAGCAGCGCGCTGCGATTCGATCATGAAGCGCACCGCATAGCGCGGATCCACGGCCGCCAGGACACCCGGGTGCTGCACGATGGCGACCACCCCGAGCAGCGCGATCACCACAAACCACAACGCCATGATGGGGCCGAAGGCACGGCCGATTTTTTCCGTACCGAGACGTTGCACCGCGAACAGCGCAAGAAGAATGACCACCGCCACCGGCATGACGAAGGGCTTGAACGCCGGCGTCACGACATTCACGCCTTCCAATGCACTCAATACCGAGATGGCTGGCGTGATGCATCCATCGCCGTAAAGCAGTGCGGCGCCGATCAAACCCATCGCCGTCAGCATCCGCGTGCCACGCTCGAAGCCGTTCGCGCCGATCAGCGACATCAAGGCGAGGATGCCGCCTTCGCCGTGATTGTCCGCGCGCAGCACGAAGGCGCAGTACTTCACGGACACGGTGAGAAGCAGCGTCCAGACAACCAGCGACAGCACGCCGAGTGCCTCCGCAGGCGTAAAATGCCCACCGATCGCCTGCACCACGGTTTGCAGCGTGTAGAGCGGACTCGTGCCCAGGTCGCCGAACACCACGCCGAGCGCACTGAACGCCGCCCAACCCGAGTGTTTCCCTTGTTGCGGCGGGGCGGCCTGGATGCTGCTCATGAACGTCGGGCTACGGGCGTCGAAGCGGTCCGCGGGCGCTCGCGCGCGCCAACCCGGCAAGCGCCAGCAAGGTCCACAGATCGAGCGCGCCGCCGCCGCCGTGACTCGCGCCCCCGCTCACGGCCAACGTCACCGAGGTCGCGGGTGAGTCACCGGCACTGTTCGAGCACACCAGCGTGTAGGTTGCCGTCCCGGCGGCCGTCGGCGTCACCGTCATCGAGCCGTTGCTCGCCTCCGCCCCACTCCAATTGCCCGACGCCGTGCAGCCCTGATTATTGACCGAGGACCAGGTGATGGTGGCCGACTGGTTCAAGGTAATGCTGGTGGCACTCAGGGAGAGCTGC
>CAZZZU010000022.1:10698-45806 GCA_964658805.1 uncultured Steroidobacteraceae bacterium | reverse complement strand
GACAAGGACAAGGACAAACACTAGCGTCCCATGAGCACTCCTATCGGCACCTCTCGATATCGCAGAATCCTGGTCAAGCTGTCCGGCGAGGCGCTGCTGGGCGTCGAGGATTACGGCATCGATCCGGCCATCCTCAAGCGCATTGCTGCGGAAATCCGCGATCTGACGTTGCTCGGGGTACAGGTTGCGATCGTGCTGGGCGGCGGCAACATCTTTCGCGGTGCGGGACTCGCGCGGGCCGGTATGGACCGCGTCACCGGCGACCACATGGGCATGTTGGCCACGGTCATCAATGCACTGGCTTTGCAGGATGCGCTGGAGAGTCTCGGAACCTATGCGCGAGTGATGTCGGCGCTGCGCATCAACGAGGTGTGTGAGGATTACATCCGGCGCCGTGCGGTACGTCACCTGGAAAAGGGGCGGGTCGTCATCTTTGGCGCCGGCACCGGCAACCCGTTTTTCACGACCGATACCGCCGCAAGTTTGCGTGCCATCGAGATCAATGCCGAAATCCTGCTCAAGGCGACCAAGGTCAACGGCATTTATGACGTCGACCCGCTCAAAAATCCGAATGCCAAGCGCTATTCACGTTTGACGTTCGACAAGGTTTTGAACGACAAGTTGAATGTCATGGATGCCACGGCGATCGTGATGTGCCGCGAGAACAATCTGCCGCTGCAGGTGTTCAATATGTTCCATGAAGGCGATTTGATGCGTATCGTCCAAGGCGAGGATGTGGGCACCGTCGTTTCCGCCGATCCTTAAACGTTGATCCCGGGGGGATTCATGCTCGACGACTTGAAGAAGGATGCGACTCTGCGCATGGATAAATGCGTTGCTGCCTTCAAAGACCAGCTGAAAAAGATGCGCACCGGGCGCGCCAGCACGAGCCTCATCGAGCACCTCAAGGTGGATTACTACGGCTCCGAAATGCCGCTCAACCAGGTGGCGAATATTGCGACTGAAGACGCGCGCACGCTGACCATCAGCCCGTGGGAGAAGAACATGGTGCCGGTGATCGAGAAAGCGATATACAAGTCGGATCTGGGTCTCAATCCCAGCACCGCGGGACAGATCATCCGCATCGCCATGCCGGCGCTGACCGAGGAGCGACGCCGTGACATCGTCAAAATGGTGAAATCGGAGGCGGAGAACGCCCGGGTAGCCGTACGTGGCGTGCGCCGCGAAATCATGAACGACCTGAAAGAGATGCTCAAAGAAAAACTGATCGCGCAGGACGATGATCGGCGTGCCCAGGATGACGTGCAGAAATTGACCGACAAGCACGTTGCGGACATCGATGCTGCGATGGCGTCGAAGGAAAAGGAGCTCATGCAGGTCTGATGGCAATGGCCGACACGCCGCAGCACGTGGCAATCATCATGGACGGCAACGGGCGCTGGGCGCGGGCCCGTGGCCTGCCCCGGGTTGCCGGTCATCGGGCCAGCGTGAAAGTGGTGCGCACGGTCGTCGAGGAGTGCGCGCAGCACGGCGTGAAATTTCTCACCCTGTTCGCGTTCAGCAGCGAGAACTGGCACCGTCCGGCGGACGAGGTCGGCTTCCTCATGGGCCTGTTTCTGGATGCATTGGTGCGAGAAGTCGCGGAATTGCATCGCAGTGACGTGCAGCTGCGGTTCATAGGCGATCGCGAATCGCTCAACCTCGACCTGCTGACGCGGATGCAGGAAGCAGAGGCGTTGACGGGCGGCAACGGTGGCTTGAATTTATTGGTGGCGGTGGCGTACGGCGGGCGTTGGGACATCACGCAGGCATGCCGCGCGCTGGCCGTCGAGGCTGCCGCCGGCAGGCTCGCGCCCGCAGCGATCGACGAGACGCTCATGGGCGCGCGTCTGGCGTTGGCCGGCGTGCCGGACCCTGATCTGTTGATCCGTACCGGCGGTGATCAACGCATCAGTAATTTTTTGCTCTGGAATCTGGCCTACACCGAGCTTTATTTCTCCGACGTGCTATGGCCGGAGTTCACGCCCGCGCATCTGGAAAACGCCCTGGAGCAATTCGGTCGCCGCGAAAGACGCTTCGGCAAGACCTCCGCACAAGTGACAAGTCAGGCCGATGCTTAAGGTTCGCATCATGACAGCCGTGATTCTCGCCACGCTGTTTCTGCTCGGGCTTTTCTTGCTGCCGGCCACTGGCGCGGTGCTGGCCTTTGGCGTCGTGTTCACGATGGGCGCATGGGAATTCGCCGGCTTCGGAGCGTTGCAGAGCGCGACGGCGCGAGGACTGTATGCGCTCGCCATGGCACTCGTCATGTGGGGAACGTGGATTTGGAGTCGTGATACGCGCCATCTGCTCATCGTTCTGACGGTGGCGTGTGTCTGGTGGCTGGCGGCATTTTTTTGGTTGTCATTCGCGCCGTTACGCCTGCGGCCGCCGTGGGTGCTCGGCTGCGGCGTTTTGGTGTTGGTGCCGGCCTTCACGGCGCTGGGTCGGCTGTTGCTGGTGGATATAGGATTCGTGCGCGGACCGCTGTTGGTGCTGTGGCTGATTCTGATGGTGTGCGCGGCCGATATCGGCGCCTACTTTGCCGGCAGAAGATTCGGCACGCATAAACTTGCGCCGCAGGTCAGCCCCGGCAAGACGTGGGAGGGCGCGATTGGCGGCCTCTTGAGTGTCGCGCTGATTGCTGTGTGTGGCGCGGCCTATTTCCGCGTGTCGCTGCTCGGGGCTGCCGTGTTCGCCCTGCTGATCGGCAGCTTTTCGATCGTGGGTGATCTGACCGAAAGCATGTTCAAAAGAGGCGCGAATTTGAAGGACAGCAGCGGGCTCTTACCCGGCCACGGTGGCCTGTTGGACCGCATCGACAGTGTCACGGCGGCCGCACCGCTCTACGCGCTGGGCTTGTTCGGAGCAGGGGTAATCACATGAGCGGGCTGCAACGCCTGGCAGTGCTTGGATCGACGGGCAGCATCGGTCGCAGCACGCTCGCGGTGGTGGCGCTGCATCCTGACCGTTTCAAAGTCAGCGTGCTGGGTGCGCATGGCAGTTGGCAGGCGATTGTCGCGCAGGCGCTAGCATTCGGTCCGGACACGGTTGTGCTGGTCGATCCGGCCGCCGCGGAGCAAGCGCGCCAGGCATTGCGTGCCGCTGGCTCGCGAACCCAGGTGGAGAGCGGCGCGACGGCGCTCGCAAGCGCCGTCAGCGGCGCGAACGTCGACGTCGTGATGGCGGCTATCGTCGGTGCTGCGGGTCTGTTGCCGACGCTCGCCGGTGTGCGCGCGGGCAAGCGCGTCCTGCTCGCCAACAAGGAAGCGTTGGTCATGACGGGGCGCTTGCTGATGGATGAGGTAAGCCGTGCCGGCGCGCAACTGATTCCAATCGACAGCGAACACAATGCGATTTTTCAATGCATGCCGGGTGGCTATCTGCCGGGTGTCGCGGCACGCGGCGTCACGCGTGTCATCCTGACTGCATCTGGCGGCCCTTTTCGTACCACTGATGCGGCCGCGCTCGAGCACGTCACGCCGGATCAGGCTTGCGCCCATCCGAAGTGGAAAATGGGCCGCAAGATCTCTGTGGATTCAGCGACGTTGATGAACAAAGGCCTCGAAGTGATCGAGGCCACGTTTTTGTTCGACTTGCCGGAGGATCGAGTAGATGTCGTCGTGCATCCGCAAAGCGTGGTGCACTCGCTGGTCGAATACGCCGATGGTTCCATGCTTGCGCAACTCGGCGCACCTGATATGCGTACACCCATTGCACAGGCAATGGCATGGCCGGAGCGCTTCGCTTCCGGTGTAGAATCGCTCGATTTGGTGGCCATCGGCCAATTGGGCTTTGAACCCCCCGACCATGCGCGCTTCCCGAGTCTGGGACTCGCACGTGCGGCTGCGCGCGCCGGTGGCACGGCGCCGGCGGTGCTAAATGCGGCGAATGAGGTGGCCGTTCAGGCCTTTCTTGAGGGACGCTTGAACTTTGCAGGGATTTCAAGGGTCATTGACAGTGTGTTGCAGCGAAACAGCGCGTCTGTAGTGAAGAGCCTGGAAGATATTCTGAGTGCTGACGCCGCGGCACGCCGCGTGGCAGCAGCATTGATCGCGCATAGCGCGGGAGCTTTGGCATGAACATCCTGATCATCGTGGTGTCTTTTCTGGTGGCAATCAGTGTGCTGGTAGCCGTGCACGAGTTTGGCCACTATTGGGTCGCCAAGAAGCTCGGCTTCAAGGTATTGCGCTTCAGCATCGGATTCGGCAAGCCGCTGTTATCGCGCGTCGGCAAGGATGCGGACAAGACCGAGTACTGCATCGCTGCCATACCCCTTGGTGGCTACGTCAAGTTGCTCGACGAGCGGGAGGGCGACGTTGACCCGGCGGAGCTGTCGCGGTCCTTTACCCGACGGCCGGTTCTGCATCGCATCGCAGTCCTGCTGGCGGGGCCCGCGATGAATCTCATCTTCGCTGCCGTGGTGTATGCGGTGTTGGCGATGGTGGGCACCGAAGTCGTCAAGCCAATGGTCGGGCAGGTGCGCCCGGATAGCCCGGCGGCGGTGGCGGGTCTCGCGCGCGGTGACGAAATCGTGCAAGTGGGAGACCGCCGGGTGAGCGACACCGAGGAATTGCAGATCGCGCTGATGCGGGAGTTCACCGAAGACGCGGCCTTGAACCTGCGCGTGCGACATGACGGCGCGGAGCGTGCTGTGACGTTACGCATCACCGACGACCGGCGCGCGATGACTGAACCCGGCAAGCTGCTGCCTGGCTTGGGTTTTGATCTCGCGACCTGGAAAGCCGACACCCTGGTCGCTGCGGTGCCGGCTGACAGCGCCGGGAGTCGCGCGGGCCTGCATAACGGCGACCGCATCAGATCCATGGATGGCGTCGAACTCGTCAACAGCGCCCAATTCATCAATCTGGTGAACGCGTCGCCCGGCCGTGACATCACGCTCGGGATCGATCGCAACGGGCAAAGCCTGCGCCTGAGCGCGAGCGTCCCGCAGGTCGTTGAGCAGGGTCGCACCATCGGTCGGTTGGGCATCACCTTGCAGGAGGCGAATCGTTCCTATCCGCCGGGTCTCATCCAAACGCGCCGCTCGGGTCCGATTGATGCCGTGAGCAGCGGCGTGCAGAAGACCTGGGAGATGTCGGCGATGACCGTCGAAATGCTGTGGCGCATCGTCACCGGCCAGGTATCGCCAAAGAACATCAGCGGCGTGGTCAGCATCGCCGAGTTCGCCGGCATCAGCGCCTCTCTGGGTGTGATGGCCTATCTGTCTTTTTTGGCGATTATCAGTGTGAGTCTCGGGGTTTTGAATCTCATGCCGGTACCGCTGCTCGACGGCGGTCAGGTCGTCTATCAAGCGGTGGAAGCGGTCAAGGGAAGTCCGCTATCCGACCGCGCGCAGCTCTTCGGTCAGCAAGTGGGAATCGCGCTGCTCGTGGTGCTGATGAGCCTCGCTTTTTATAACGATATTTCCAGACATTTGAATTAAACGGGGACTCATGACTCATTCCACTACCGCACGGTCTTTGACGAGTGCGGCTTAAACTTCGCGCGGGCCTTCTGGCGGCATTAGCCGTTCAGCCCGCGTTCACCGTCGTTCAGGCGCAGACGCCCGAATCCACATTCACGGTCGGCGACATCCGCATCGAAGGCTTGCAGCGTATCTCCGAGGGCACCGTATTCAATTACCTGCCGGTCAACATCGGCGATCACCTCGACCAGCAGCGCACTGGCGAGGCCATGCGCGCGCTCTATGCCACGGGTTTTTTCCGCGATGTCGAATTGCGCCGTGACGGCAATACCTTGTTGGTCGTGGTGGTGGAGCGCCCCTCGATTGCAAAGTTCGACATCAAAGGCAACAAGGACATCAAGACCGAGGACTTGCAAAAGTCATTGCGCAACGTCGGCCTGGCGACCGGCAAGACTTTTGACCGCTCGGTGCTCGAAGACGTCAAAGGGTATCTGACGGATCAATATTTCAGTCGTGGCAAGTACGCCGTGAAGGTCGACACCAAGATCACGGACCTGCCGGGCAACAAGGTCGACATCCTCATCGACATCAAGGAAGGCAAGCGCGCCAAGATCGAGGAAATCAATCTCGTCGGCAACACCAAGTTCAACGAGAAGGACGTGCTCGGAACATTCGAGCTGAAGACGCCAAACTGGCTCTCCTGGTACAAGCAGGACGACCGCTATTCCAAGGAGTCCCTGACGGGCGATCTGGAAAAGTTGCGCTCTTATTACATGGATCGTGGCTATGCCAACTTCAATATCGAATCGACCGAAGTGGCCATCGCGCCCGATAAGGATGACATGTATATCACCGTGGCCGTCACGGAGGGCGAGGTGTACAAGGTCTCCGATATCAAGCTGGCCGGCACGATGGTGGTGCCGGAGGCTGAGCTGCGAAAGCTCCTGCTGATCAAGCCCGGTGATATTTTTTCGCGTAAAGCCGTCACGAGCACACAAGAGTTGATGAGCTACCGTCTCGGCGCGGACGGCTATGCATTTGCCAAGATCGATCCCGTTCCGACGCCCGACAATGAGAAGAAGACGGTTTCGCTGACATTCTTCATCGAGCCGGGCAATCGCGTCTATGTCCGGCACATCAACTTCAACAACACGTCTGCCATCAACGATGAGACGCTGCGTCGTGAGATGCGCCAACTCGAAGGTGGCTGGTTGTCGAACTCTGCGGTAGAGCGTTCCAAGGAGCGTTTGCAGCGTTTACCCTATGTAGAGAAGGTGGAATTCGAGAATAAGCCGGTGGCGGGTACGCCCGATCTGGTGGACGTCGACTTCAATATCAAGGAAGGACTGCCTGGTCAGTTCGGCGGCGGTATCGGCTACTCCGAGTCGCAGCGCTTCAGCCTGAACGGCAACTTTGTGCACAGCAACTTCATGGGCACCGGCGATCGCATCGCGCTTGAAATCAACGCGGGCAAGTACAGCAAGAGCTACACCTTTTCGCATACGGATCCGTACACCACGATCGACGGCGTCGCGCGCACGAGCTCGTTGACCTATCGGGACATCACGCAGTTCGTGGCGGCGTCGTCGGCGTTTTCGACCAAACAGATTACCGGTGCGGTGCAGTGGTCGTATCCGATCACGGAGTACCAATATCTGTCAGCCGGTTTTTCCGCCAACAAGAACAGCTTGGTGGTTTCGCAAGGGTACAGCGCGCAGCAAGCGGTGGACTGGGTCAAGAGCAACGGCAAGACCTTCACGCGTGAACTCGAGGATACCAACGGCGACGGCTTGGTCAACTCACTGGACAATCCGTATACGGTCTATGGCACGGACTTCTATACCTATGAAGCGACCGGCGGCTGGTCTTACGAGGGCCGCAACAAGGCGCTGTTCCCCGATAAGGGTATGCGAATCAGCCTCTCGGGCCGGCTCGCATTGCCCGTCAGCACGGTGCGTTACTACCAGACCAACTTTGCGTTCATCGAATACATCCCAATCTGGAAGGGTTGGATATTCTCGATCCAGGGCAACATCGACTTTGCCAATCCACTCGGCAACACCACGGCGCTGCCGCCGTATTTGAATTACTACGCCGGTGGTCCTGACAGCGTTCGTGGTTATCGTGAGAGCCGTCTGGGTCCGCGCGATAATGTGGGTTATGGCAACCCGTATGGCGGCAACCTGCGCGTCGTGAATCGCTATGAACTGGCTTTCCCGGTGCCGGACAAATGGAAGAGTTCGGCACGCGTCAGCTGGTTTTACGATATTGGCAACGTTTTCCAGACGGGCAGCCGGGTGAAGTTCCTGGGGCCAGATGACATTACGCCGGTCGATTACCACTTCAGTTATGCTAATCTGAAGCGATCGACCGGCGTTGCTGTGCAGTGGCTTGCACCTTTAGGTTTGTTCCGTTTCTCATTCGGCATCCCGCTGAATGCGTATTCGGGAAGTACCACGCGGTTCAACGACGAAACAGAACGCTTTCAATTTTCCATTGGTCAAGCATTTTGACCCCCAATCTCGAGGTTTTGAAGATGATGTCGAAGTTCATTCGCAGTATCCCGTTGTTAGGCTTCATGGTGTGCGGCCTCGCCGTGTCCCAACAGGCGAGCGCGGATATGAAGGTTGGCGTGGTCAATTTTCAGAAATTGTTGGAAGAGGCACCGCAGACCAAGAGCGCCATGCAGGCGTTGGACAACGAATTCGGTCCGCGTCGTCGTGAACTGCTCACCATGCAGAATGATCTGAAGGCAAAGGACGACAAGCTGCAAAAGGAAGGCGCGGTGATGGCGGAAGCCGATCGCGCCAAGGCCGAGAAGACGCTGCGCGATCAGCAGCGCGAGTTTTCGCGCAAGGCCGGCGAGTTCCAGGATGACGCCAACACCCGCAAGAACGAAGAAATCGGCAAGGTGCAACGCTACGTCGTCGGCGAGATTCAGGCCTATTCGAGTGCCCAGGCCTACGATCTCGTTGTGGGCGAGAGCGTCTTTTACGCCAAGCCCACACTCGACATCACGGCCCAGATATTGGCCGTATTGCAGACGAAACCTGCGACGTTGCCGGCGACGCCGGCTGCTGCTGCCCCGGCACCCGCGACCAAGCCACCGAAGAAATAGCGTTCGGCTGCTGCCGTGCAATCGCGCGTGAGAGCGCCGATGCAGGGTGAAATCAGCTTGGGGGAACTCGCCGTGCGGTTTGGCCTTGAACTGCGCGGTGAGCCCGAACTGAAAATACGGCGAGTTGCGACCCTGTCGCGCGCCGAGCAGGGCTCGCTCTCGTTTCTGGCTGATTCACGCCACCGTCGTGACTTGCTCGCGACGCATGCGTCCGCGGTGCTCGTCACGGCAGAGGATGAGGCTGACTGTCCGGTCGCCGCGCTCATTGCGCCTAACCCGCGGGTTTCATTCGCGCAAATCGTCGCGGCGCTGCATCCGGAAATACAGGCTTCACCCGGGATCGACGCGCGCGCCGCGATCGCGCCGAGCGTACGCATCCCGATTTCAGCGACGATCGGTGCCCTGGCTGTGATCGAGGACGACGTCGAGATCGGCGAGCGGGTCGTGATCGGGCCGGGTTGCATCGTGCAGCGCGGCGTGTCCATTGGCGCCGACACCGAACTGGCGGCGCGTGTAACGCTCTATCCGCGCGTGCACATAGGACAGCGCTGCCTGCTGCATGCCGGCGTCGTCATCGGATCGGACGGCTTTGGCTTCACGCCGCAGGCCGGCGCGTGGCTCAAGGTGCCGCAGGTGGGCGGCGTACGCGTTGGCGATGACGTCGAAATCGGCGCCAACACCACAATCGACTGCGGCACCATCGACGATACTGTCGTCGAAGACGGCGTTAAGCTGGATAATCAAATTCATATCGGCCACAACTGTGTGATCGGTGCGCATACGGCGATAGCGGGATGCACGGGAATCTCCGGCAGCTCCATTATCGGTAAGCGCTGTTTGATCGGCGGCGGTGTGGGTATCGCGGGTCATCTGAGCATCACGGACGACGTGACGCTGACGGGTTACACGCTGGTGACCACGTCGATCAAGGAGCCGGGCAGCTACTCGAGTGGCATGCCGAGTGTCGAGACAAAAAAATGGCGTCGCATGGTGGCTCATCTGCGACGCCTGGACGTTAAGGAGAAAAAATGACGGAATCCGACAAATTGGATATCGCGGCCATCATGCAGCAGTTGCCGCACCGGTATCCCTTCTTGTTGGTGGACCGGGTGCTTGAATGTGTGGCCGGCGAACGCGTCGTCGCGCTCAAGAACGTGACCGCGAATGAGCCGTATTTTCCGGGCCATTTCCCGCATCGACCCGTCATGCCGGGGGTCCTCATCATCGAGGCTTTGGCCCAAGCTGCCGGCATTCTTGCCTTCAAGACCGCCAAAGTGGTGCCCGACAAGGACACCAAGTTTTACTTCGTTGCGATCGACAACTGCCGTTTTCGCAAGCCGGTCGAGCCGGGGGATCAGTTGGTGCTCACGGTGACCTTCCGGCGCGCTTTCAAAGGCATCTGGAAATTCGACGGGGTTGCTGCAGTCGATGGCAAGGAAGTGGCCTCTGCTGAGTTGATGGTTGCGCCGGAAACCAAGGGGCCGCAACCCAAGCCCAAGGGAGAAAACTGATGATCGACCCTCGGGCGGCGGTCTCGCCCCAGGCGCTTGTTGCGGAAGATGTGGAAATCGGAGCCTTTTCGATCATCGGCGCCGATGTCGAGATTGGCAAGGGCACCTGGATCGGGCCCCATGTGGTGATCACCGGTCACACGCGCATCGGCGAGCAGAACAAGATTTATCAGTTCGCATCGCTCGGCGATGCGCCGCAGGATAAAAAATATAAGGGTGAGCCGACCTACCTGCAGATCGGCAATCGCAACGTCATCCGCGAAAACGTGACCGTCAATCGCGGCACCGTGCAGGATCAGGGCCTCACGCGGATCGGTGATGACAACCTGCTGATGGCAAACGTCCATGTGGCGCATGATTGCCGCCTCGGCAACCAGATCGTGCTCGCGAATGTCGCCACCCTGGGAGGGCACGTGGTACTCGGCGACTGGGTGGTGATGGGCGGATTAGCCGCGATCCATCAGCGCGTTCAGGTGGGAGCGCACGCGTTCATCGCGAACAATGCTGCGGTGACCCGGGACGTGCCGCCGTACATCATGACGGTGGGACAGCCCGCGGAGCCGCACAGCGTCAATTCGGAGGGACTCAAGCGGCGCGGCTTCACGCCCGAACAGATTCGTAACATACGCCGCGCCTATCGCGTTTTGTATCGTTCCGGCCTGAAGCTGCAGGCGGCTATCGATGAGCTGGAAAAGAGTGCGCGGGCGGCGCCTGAAATTACGCCGCTGGTCGAGTTCATCAAACAAAGCTCGCGCAGCATCGTCCGCTAGCATGGGCGCTCTGAAGGTTGGCCTCGTGGCCGGTGAAGCATCGGGCGACACCCTGGGCGCGGACCTCATTCACGCCTTCCGCAAGCTCGCCCCGGACACCGAATTCTTTGGCGTTGCCGGACCCAAGATGCAGGCGGCCGGCTGCGTGGCATGGGAGCCTGCCGAATCGCTCGCGGTGATGGGCCTCTTCGATGTGTTGCGCGAGGCGCCGCGGCTGCTGCGCCTGCTCGCGCGGATCAAACGCTCGTTCCTGGCGGCGCGGCCGCATGTATTCGTCGGCATCGATGCGCCGGACAGCAACCTGCGCATTGCGCACACCTTGCATGCAGCCGGCATCCCCACTGTGCAGTACGTGAGCCCGCAGGTCTGGGCCTGGCGGCAGGGACGGGCGCGCACCATCCACGAGTCGGTGGATCTGGTGTTGTGTCTGCTGCCCTTCGAGCAAACCTTCTACGCGCAGCAGGGCACCCGCGCGGAGTTCGTCGGTCATCCGCTGGCCGACGCCATTCCGCTCGAACCGGACCGGCCGGCCGCGCGCGCCAGTCTGGGTCTGGCGGCCGACGATCAGGTCATCGCTTTGTTGCCAGGCAGTCGGCGCGGTGAGGTGTCGCGCCTGGCGGGCGATTTTGCGAAGGTCGTCAATTGGCTGTACGACGCGCGGCCCGATCTCAAATTCGTGGCGCCGATGGCGAGTCCGGCAACGCATGAGATTTTCTCGACCACGCTGGCGCGCGAGGCGCCGCGGGTCCGCGTACAGCTGTTGGACGGCCAGGCGCAAACGGCGTTGATCGCCGCCAACGTGGTGTTGGTGACCTCGGGCACCGCCACCCTGGAGACGGCGCTGTGCAATCGGCCGATGGTGGTGGTGTACCGTTTCGGGCGGGTCACTGCATGGCTGCTGCGGCGCCTGAAACTGGTCAAATCGAAGTATTTTGCACAGCCGAATCTGCTTGCGGATCGGCGCGTCGTAGGCGAATATTTTCAGGAGCAGATCGTTCCCGAGACGATCGGCGCGGAGCTTCTGATGTGGCTTGAAGACAGCGAGCGGCGCGGCGAATTGGAACGCGAATTTTCACGCATCCACAGGGAATTGAAGCGCGACGCGGGCAGCCGGGCGGCCACCGCCATCCTGGCGCTGCTCGGAGTGCGGCCGCCATGAGGCGCGTCGCCGGGATCGACGAGGCGGGCCGCGGCCCGCTGGCAGGGCCTGTGGTGGCCGCTGCGGTCATCCTGCGATCGCGGCGTAGCGTCGACGGGGTCGCGGACTCGAAGGCTCTGGCGCCCGATGAGCGTAGCCGTCTGGCCATCATCATCCGTCGCGAAGCGGTGTGCTTCGGCATCGGCTGGGCAGACCATGCCGAAATCGACGCCGTCAACATCCTGCAAGCGACTTTCCTGGCGATGCGTCGCGCGCTGCTCGCGATGACCTGCCTGCCGGATCACGTCATCGTCGACGGCAACCGGCTGCCGAAGCTGCATGGACTCGGCAAGACCTTGACCGCACGCGCCATCATCGGCGGCGACGCCTCACATGCTGCCATCAGCGCCGCATCGATTCTGGCCAAGACGGCTCGTGATGCGTACATGGAGCGGATGCATGCGCTTTACCCGCAGTATTGCTTCGCTGAACACAAAGGCTACGCAACGCCCGACCATCAGCGCTTGCTCTCCTTGCATGGGCCGTGTGCGTTGCATCGCATGTCGTTCGAGCCGGTGCGCGTCGCGCTCGGTTTGAGTCTGGTGCCATGAGCAGTTTCGTGCATCTGCATGTGCATACCGAGTATTCGCTGGTGGACGGCATCGTGCGAGTGCCTGAACTGATGCAGTCGGTGGCAGCGGCCGGCATGCCGGCCGTGGCGCTCACCGACCAGAGCAACCTGTTTGCGATGGTGAAGTTCTACAAGGAGGCGCAGAGCGCGGGCGTCAAGCCGCTCATCGGCGTGGATGCACTGATCCGCGAAGCCGGCGAGCGTGCGCCGCCGTCGCGGGTGGTGTTCCTGTGCCAGAACCTGGCCGGTTACCGGCATCTCACGCAGCTGGTGACGCGCTCCTATCTCGAAGGCCAGCAGCGTGGCTTGCCCATGATGGATCGCAGCTGGCTCGCGCCCGATGTGCTGAAGGGCCTGATCGTGCTGTCCGGCGGCATGCAGGGCGACATCGGCCAGGCCTTGAGCCGGGGGCGTGAAGAAGAAGCGCTGCGCTGCCTCGCCCGCTGGCAGGAGTTGTGCGGTGATCGCTTCTATCTCGAAGCGCAGCGTACCGGGCGTGCCGGCGAGGATGTGTATACCGAAGCGGTTCTCGACTTGAGCCGCATGCATGGCGTGCCGGCGCTCGCGACCAATGATGTGCGCTTCCTGACGCGTGCGGACTTCGACGCGCACGAAGCCCGGGTCTGCATCCATGACGGTGCGCAGCTTGCCGATTCGAGCCGTACGCGACGCTATTCTGAAGAGCAGTACCTTAAATCGCCGGCTGAGATGGCGGCACTGTTCGCCGATGCGCCCGAACTGCTGACGAATGCCGTCGAGGTGGCGCGGCGCTGCTCGCTCGAGATCCGTCTCGGTGCCTCGATGCTGCCTGCGTATCCGGTGCCGGCCGGCAGCAGTACCGAGGATTTCTTGCGCACCGAGTCGCAACGCGGACTGGATGCAAGGCTGGTGCACACGCGCTTGACCGGTTCGCAGGCCGCCTACGATGCCAGGCTGGCACTCGAGCTCGGCGTGATATGCGCCATGGGATTTGCGGGTTACTTTTTGATCGTGGCCGATTTCATTCGCTGGGCGCGGCAGAATGGCGTGCCGGTAGGGCCGGGGCGTGGCTCGGGCGCAGGTTCCCTGGTGGCTTACGCGCTGGGAATCACCGATCTCGATCCGATCGAGCACGATCTCCTGTTCGAGCGCTTCTTGAACCCTGAGCGCGTCTCGATGCCTGACTTCGACGTCGACTTCTGCATGGAGGGCCGGGATCGCGTGATCGAGTACGTGGCGCAAAAGTACGGCCGCGATCGGGTTTCACAGATCATCACTTACGGCACGCTTGCGGCGAAAGCGGTGGTGCGCGACGTGGGCCGCGTGCTGGGGCATCCTTACGGGTACGTCGACAAGATCGCCAAGCTGATTCCATTCGAGATCGGTATCACGCTCGACAAGGCGCTGGAGCAGGAAGCGGAACTGAAGCGCCTGTACGGGTCAGATGCCGAAGTGAAGGAGCTCATCGATCTCGCGCGCAGTCTCGAGGGCCTCGCGCGCAACGCCGGGACACATGCGGGCGGCGTGGTCATCGCGCCTTCGGTGCTGACCGACTTTACGCCGCTGTATTGCGAGGAAGGCGCGGCGCAGCCGGTGACGCAATTCGACAAGGACGACGTCGAAGCCGCGGGACTGGTCAAGTTCGACTTCCTGGGCCTGCGCACGCTCACCATCATTGACTGGGCGGTGCGCGACATCAATGCGACGCGCGCCGCCGCCGGTGAAGCGCCGCTCGACATGAACGCGCTGCCCATGGACGACGCAGCGACCTACGCCTTGCTGAAGACCACCAAAACCACTGCGGTCTTCCAGCTCGAGTCGCGCGGCATGAAGGACTTGATCCGGCGGCTGCAACCGGATCGCTTTGGCGACATCGTTGCGCTGGTCGCATTGTTTCGTCCGGGACCGCTGCAGTCCGGCATGGTGGATGACTTCATCGAGCGCAAACACGACACCACCGGCGCGGCGGTCGATTATCTGCACCCGGATTTGAAGCCGGTGCTGGCCGCCACCTATGGCGTCATCCTGTACCAGGAGCAGGTAATGCAGATCGCGCAGATCCTCGCCGGCTATACGCTTGGCGGCGCCGATCTGCTGCGCCGCGCGATGGGCAAGAAGAAAGCCGAGGAAATGGCGCAGCAGCGTTCGGTCTTCGTCGAGGGGGCGATCGCCCGCGGCGTCCGGGCAGCGCAGGCAACGACCATCTTCGATCTGATGGAGAAGTTCGCGGGCTATGGTTTCAACAAATCGCATTCCGCTGCTTATGCCTTGTTGTCGTACCAGACGGCCTGGCTGAAGGCTCACTATCCTGCCGCCTTCATGGCGGCGGTCTGTTCGTCGGATATGGACAAGACCGACAAGGTGGTGACGTTGATCGACGAGTGCGCCGACATGGGCCTGAAAGTGTTGCCGCCCGATGTCAACGAATCGGCCTATGCCTTCAAGGTGGCAGACGCCGACAGCATTCGCTACGGGATGGGCGCCATCAAGGGTGTCGGTGCGGCGGCGGTGGAGGCGATCATCGAGGAGCGCCAGGCCAATGGGCCGTTCCCGGATCTGCGCGAAATGTGCCGGCGTATCGATTTGGCGCGTGTGAACCGCCGGGTGTTCGAAGCCTTGATTCGTTCGGGCAGTCTGGATCGTATCGGCGCGCATCGTGCTGCGCTGATGAGCGAACTCGATGGTGCCCTGCACCTAGGTGAACAGAATTCCCGCGCAGTCAGCGTCGGGCAGGTGGACCTCTTCGGCTTGAGTCTGGCGCCGGTCGCAGACAAACCAGTGGTCGTGCCGGACTGGACCGAGGCGCAACGCCTCGCGGGTGAGCGCGAGACGCTGGGGCTGTTTCTCACGGGCCATCCCATCACGCCCTATGAGCCCGATCTTAAGTTTTTGGTCAGCGCACGACTCGCCGATGTGGGCGGACCGCGACCCGCGCCGGCGCCTGATGGCGGACGTGCCTGGTCGGCCGGCCGGCAGGCGACGGTGGCCGGGCTGGTGCTGGAAATACGTCGTCGGCCCAATCGCGTCACACTGATCCTGGACGATCGTAGTGCGCGTCTCGAAGTCAGCCTGTACGAAGAAATCTATCAGCAACATCGCGACATCATCGTGAAAGACGCGATCCTCATCATCGACGGAACACTGCGCTTCGACGACTTCATCGAAGCATGGCGGCTGCAGGCGAAAACCCTGATGGACATCGATCGGGCGCGCGAACGCTTCGCGCGGCGCCTATGGTTACGTTGGCCGGCGGAATTCGACGGGCCGCAGGGCATGAATCGATTCGAGGCTTTACTCAAGCCGCACCTGCGGGGCCCCTGCGGCATCAGCGTGGCCATGAATCGCAGTGATTATGCGGGGCGTTTGAACCTCGCTGATGCCTGGTCGGTGCGACCCAGCCGCGAACTGCTGGACAAGCTCACCGCGCTCGTCGGGCGCGACGGATGGTATTTAGTGTATGGTCCGCGCAACGATATGCGTGGCGAGGAAACCTCTTCATGGCGATGAATTTCTTGGAGTTTGAGCAGCCGATTGCGGAACTCGAGGCGAAGATCGAGGAGCTGAAATTCCTCGGTAGCGATGCCAGCGTCAACATCACGGAGGAGATCAAGCGCCTGCAGAACAAGAGCCGCGCGCTGACCAGCAGTATTTTTGCCAGTCTTTCTCCTTGGCAAATCACACAGTTAGCGCGACATCCTCAACGCCCTTATACGCTCGATTATATCTCGATGCTGTGCAGCGACTGGCAGGAGATGCACGGCGACCGGATGTACGGCGATGATCTGGCCATCGTCGGCGGCGTGGCGCGACTCGATGGCGTGCCGGTGATGGTGATCGGGGAACAGAAGGGACGCGACACCAAGGAGCGCGTGCGGCGCAACTATGGCATGCCGAAGCCCGAGGGTTATCGCAAGGCATTGCGCCTCATGAAGACGGCAGAGCGTTTCAACCTGCCGATCATCACGTTGATCGATACGCCCGGTGCGTATCCCGGCATCGGCTCCGAGGAGCGCGGCCAAAGTGAAGCCATCGCGCGCAATTTGTTCGAGATGTCAGATCTCGCCACGCCCGTTCTGAGCGTGGTGATCGGCGAAGGGGGCTCCGGCGGGGCGCTCGCGATTGGTGTCTGTGATCACCTCGTGATGCTGCAATTCAGCGTCTATTCGGTGATCTCGCCGGAGAGCTGTGCGTCCATCCTGTGGAAGAGCACGGAGAAGAAAGAAATTGCCGCAGATGCCATGGGCGGCACCGCCGACCGGCTGAAGAAACTGGGCTTGGTGGACGAGGTGCTGAAAGAACCGCATGGCGGCGCGCATCGCGACCCGCAGCTCATGGCGGAAACCCTGAAGGAGGGGTTGATCCGCAATCTGACCCGCCTGCGTGCGCAACCGCTGCCGGAGTTGTTGGCGGCGCGCCGAAACCGGCTGCGCGGCTTCGGCGCATACCGCGACGCTTGAGCCGTCGGGCGGTTCTCGACGTAGAACTGCCGGCTGGGACCAGCGGGGTAGTCGTTGCCGTGAGCGGCGGCGCGGACTCCGCCGCGTTGCTCGCGACGCTCGCACGGTTGCGATCGTGCGGTGAATTTCGCCCTGCCATGCGGGCTGTGCATGTGAATCACGGTTTGCAGGCGGCGGCGACCGACTTCGCACAGGCAGCCGCCGCGCAGTGCCGCGCGTTAGACCTATCGTTCAGCGTGCTCGCGGCGGCGGTGTGCTGCGCAGGCGTCTCGGTGGAAGCGGCCGCACGCGAGGCGCGCTACGCTGCCCTCGCGGCAGACCTGCGTCCCAACGAATGTTTGTTGACTGCGCATCATGCTGACGACCAGGCGGAGACGGTGCTGCTGCAATTGCTGCGCGGCGCCGGTCTGAAAGGCTTGGCAGCCATGCCACGTTGCCGGCGGCTTGGCGCGGGTTGGCAGGTCAGGCCGGCGCTGGCGCTTTCGCGTGCCGAGTTGCATGCGCTCGGCGCTGCGGGGTCCCTGAGCGTGCCGGATCCCATGAACGACGACCTGCGCTTCGATCGAAATTTCGTGCGACGTCAGGTCTGGCCCGCGGTGCTGCGCCGCTGGCCGGGCGCGGCAGCGGCCCTGTCGCGCAGCGCCCTGCATGTCGCCGCAGCGCAAGGCCTGCTCGATGAGATTGCCCGCGACGACGTGCTGTCGCTGCGCGACGGCGACGCGCTGTCGATCGTGGCGCTGCGCGGCTTGAGCATCGCGCGGCGTGTCAATGCGGTGCGCTACTGGCTGCAGACGCGGGGCTGTGAGGCCCCGAGCAGCGCGCGGTTGCACGAAGCGCTGCGGCAAATGCTGGACGCCGGTGATGCGAAAAATCCGGCGGTGGTGTGGGGCCGGTATGCCCTGCGGCGCTATCGCGATCGCCTCTGTCTGACCGCGGCCGTGACACCGCGATTGGGTGGCACCCTACGGTGGCGCGTGGCACTGCACGGCACGCTCGAGCTGGGGGCCGGATTGGGTACGTTGCAGTGGTCGAAGGCGCGCGGCGGTCTCGATCCCGCGCGTCTGCCGGCCGAGGTCATCGTGCGGACACGCAGCGGCGGCGAGACGCTGCGTCCGGCGCCGACTGCCCGCGCTCAGAGCCTGCAACATCTTTGTCAAGTGCGCGGCGTGTATCCCTGGATGCGCGCGGCCCTGCCGCTGATCTGGGCAGGCGAGCAGTTGCTGGCGGTGGGCGACGTGTGGTTGGAAGCCGCCTGGTGCGTCCCGGTGCGCGCGGAGGGCTTCGTCCCGCTCTGGCACGATGCGCCGAAGTTTCTGTGAGAACCTCTTTAGTCGTTGTCGCGGTAGGGCATTTCTGATAGCCTGAATTCCCGTCGAATTGCACTCGCAATTCCTAACTCGGCGGTGACTCATCATGACTCGATTCGTATTCGTCACCGGCGGCGTTGTTTCATCCCTCGGTAAAGGCATCGCCTCAGCGTCCTTGGGTGCCATCTTGGAAGCGCGCGGCCTGAAGATCAGCATGGTGAAGCTCGATCCGTACATCAACGTCGATCCTGGCACCATGAGCCCTTTTCAGCACGGCGAAGTATTCGTGACCGCCGATGGGACCGAGGCTGATCTCGATCTGGGGCACTACGAACGTTTCATCCGCACGACGACGGGGCGTAACAGTAACTTCACCACGGGGCGCATCTACGAGCGGGTGATCGCAAAAGAGCGGCGTGGCGATTATCTCGGTGCGACCGTGCAGGTCATTCCGCATATCACCGATGAGATCAAGCATCGCATTCGACTGGGCGCCGGCGATGCGGATGTATGCATGGTGGAGATTGGCGGCACCGTCGGCGACATCGAGTCGCTGCCGTTTCTCGAGGCAATCCGTCAGATGGGCGTCGAGCTCGGCCGCGACAAGGTGTTGTACATGCACCTGACGTTGGTGCCCGTGGTCGGCGGCTCCGGTGAAATCAAGACCAAACCGACCCAGCATTCGGTGAAAGAGTTGCGCGGCATCGGCATCCAGCCCGATATTCTCCTGTGTCGATGTCAGGCCACGCTGCCCGACGAGCAGCGCCGCAAGATTGCGCTGTTCACCAATGTCGAGGAGCGCGCAGTCATTTCTGCAGTGGACGCCGACGATATTTACAAGATTCCGATGTTGCTGCAGGACCAGGACCTCGATGACATCGTGGTCGACAAGCTGCGGCTGGATGCGCATCCGGCAGATCTGAGCGATTGGCGCGCCGTCGTCGCGGCCAAGCAGAACCCCGAAGCCGTGGTGGACATCGGCATGGTGGGCAAGTACGTGCAGATTCGCGATTCGTATATCTCGTTGAACGAAGCGTTGATGCACGGTGGCATCAAGACGCGCACGCGCGTCAACATTCATTATTTCGAATCGTCCGACATCGAGCGAGGCGGCGCGTCCACGTTGCAGAAGATGGACGCCATCTTGGTGCCGGGTGGCTTCGGCGACCGCGGCATCGAAGGCAAGATCCAGGCGATCCGCTATGCACGCGAGAACCGCATACCGTATCTCGGCATTTGCCTCGGGATGCAGCTGGCGATCATCGAGTTCGCCCGCAACGTCCTGAAGCTCGGCGGTGCGCACAGCACGGAATTCGATCGCGCCACGCATCATCCGGTGATCGCGTTGATCACCGAGTGGCATGATCTGGAACGCGGCCAGCAGGTACGCGACGAGCGTTCCGACCTGGGTGGCACCATGCGCCTCGGTGCACAGGAGGCAAAGCTCGAACCCGGTACCCTGGCGCACGCGCTGTACGGCAAGGAGTCGATCTACGAGCGGCACCGCCACCGTTATGAGTTCAACAATCATTACCTCGAGGAACTGCGCGCGGCGGGCATGACCTTCTCCGGTTTCTCGAACGACGGCCTGGTGGAATTCGTCGAGCTCGCGTCGCATCCGTGGTTCGTGGCCAGTCAGTTCCATCCGGAATTCACCTCCACGCCGCGGGATGGTCATCCGCTGTTTTCCGGATTCGTGCGCGCCGCACGCGAATACCGCGCGTCGTTGAGCCCGGGCCGCGCCACGGCCTGAAGGCCACGCGGCACCCATTCCATGAAGCTCGCATCTTTCGAGGTCGGGATCGACCAGCCGTTTTTCCTGATCGCCGGACCTTGCGTCATCGAAAGCGAGGAGCTGGTGATGGAGGTGGCGGGGCGGCTCAAGGAAATGACGACCGCTCTGCAGATTCCGTTCATTTTCAAAGCCTCTTTTGACAAGGCCAACCGTTCGTCTCGGTCAAGCTTCCGCGGCCCCGGGCTGGAAGCGGGCTTGCGCGCGCTCGCCAATGTGCGCGAGCAGCTCGGTGTGCCCGTGCTCACCGATGTGCACGAGGACACGCCGCTGGCTGAAGTGGCAGCGGTGGTGGATGTGCTGCAGACCCCCGCCTTTCTGTGCCGTCAGACCAACTTCATCGTGGCGGTCTGTTCGCAAGGCAAGCCGGTCAACATCAAGAAAGGCCAGTTCCTGTCCCCCTGGGAAATGCCGAACGTCGTTGCGAAGGCGCGCTCCACCGGCAACGCGCAGATCATGGTGTGCGAGCGTGGCTTCACCTTCGGCTACAACAATCTCGTCTCCGACATGCGTTCGCTCGCCGTGATGCGCGCCACCGACTGTCCGGTGGTCTTCGATGCCACCCACTCGGTACAGCTTCCGGGTGGCAAAGGTGACGCATCGGGAGGGCAGCGCGAATTCATTCCGGTGCTCGCGCGTGCGGCAGTGGCCGCCGGGGTGGCCGGTCTGTTCATGGAGACGCATCCCGACCCGTCCAAGGCGCTCTCGGACGGACCGAACGCGTGGCCACTCGACCGCATGCAAGCGCTGCTCGGCACGCTCAAAGAGCTCGACAACGCCGTAAAGAAACAACCATTCGAGGAATCCTTACTATGAGTCGTATCGTCGAGATTCGGGGCCGCCAGATCATCGATTCGCGCGGCAACCCTACGGTGGAGGCCGACGTGGTGCTGGATTCCGGTGCGTCCGGACGCGCGGCCGTACCGTCCGGGGCGTCGACGGGATCACGCGAAGCGGTGGAGCTGCGCGATGGCGACAAGACCAAATTCGGCGGCAAGGGTGTATTGAAGGCCGTCGCCACGGTAAACGGTGTGTTGGCCGGGCTGCTCAAGGGTGCCGACGTCCAGGATCAGAAAGCGCTCGACGAGAAGATGATTGCCGCGGATGGCACGGAGAACAAATCGAAGCTGGGCGCGAACGCCATTCTCGCGGTGTCGCTCGCCGCGGCGCATGCGGCGGCGGCTGAGAAGCGTGTACCGTTGTATCGCCACCTTGGCGGTAACGGGCCCATCACATTGCCGGTGCCCATGATGAACATCATCAACGGCGGGGCCCATGCCGATAACAGCGTCGACATTCAGGAGTTCATGATATTGCCCATTGGCGCGCCGTCATTTTCCGAGGCGCTACGCTACGGTGCCGAAATTTTCCATACCCTGAAGAAAGTGCTGCACGACAAGAAGCTCAATACAGCGGTCGGCGATGAGGGCGGCTTCGCACCGGACCTGCCGTCCAACGAAGCCGCCATCACGGTAATCCTGGAGGCCATCGACAAGGCGGGCTACAAAGCCGGCAAGGACATCTATCTCGGACTCGACGTGGCCAGCACCGAATTCTACAAGGAAGGCGTCTACGATCTCGCCTCCGAAGGTCGCAAGTTTGATGCTGCCGGGTTCACCGAGTATCTCGCCGGGCTCGCGGCGAAATATCCCATCGTCAGCATCGAGGATGGCATGAGTGAAGATGATTGGGACGGTTGGGCCAAGCTCACGACCCGACTTGGCAGCAAGGTGCAGTTGGTCGGGGATGATCTGTTCGTCACGAACACCAAGATTTTCAGCGAAGGTATCGCGAAAAAAATCGCCAATGCCATTCTCATCAAGCCAAACCAGATCGGGACGCTCACGGAGACACTGGCGGCGATTGCAATGGCCGACAAGGCGAAGTACGCCGCCGTCGTCTCGCATCGCTCGGGCGAGACCGAGGATTGCACCATCGCTGACATCGCGGCAGCCACGACGGCCACGCAGATCAAGACCGGTTCGATGTCGCGTTCCGACCGCATGGCGAAATACAACCAGTTGCTGCGCATCGAGGGCGAGCTCGGCAGCAAGGCGGCCTATGCGGGAATCCGTGCATTGGCGGTTCCTATCTCTTAAGAGAGCGTGCTAAGCTACTGTCCGAATGAGGATTTTCGCTGCCATTTTAAGTGTTGCTCTGGTGCTGCTGCAGTATCGCGTCTGGGTGTCGGGGCATGGCATGCGTGAAGTGACGCGCTTGCGGCAAGCGGTGGACGCGCAGCAGGCACTGAATCACGAACAAGCCGAACGTAACCGCCAATTGGCGGCCGAAGTGGGCGATCTCAAGGGCGGCTTGCGGGCCGTTGAGGAACGCGCGCGCAGCGAATTGGGTATGGTGGGCAGCAGCGAAACTTTCTACCAAGTGGTCACTTCCACGTCTCCGCCCGCCGCGGCGGCAGCGACCAGCGTTACCGCCCGCGCACAATGAGCGCGCCTGCGGCGCCTGCGATGGGCGCGCGCCGCATCTGGGCCATCGTGCCGGCCGCGGGACGCGGCGAACGCTTCGGCACGGCTCACCCCAAACAATATGCAGCGCTCCAAGGCGCAACGGTCATCGAGTGGACGCTGCGGGTGCTGCTGGCCGAGACGCGCATCGATGGCGTGCTGGTGATGGTGTCGACGGGCGATACACACTGGCCGGCCATCGCGGCGCGCATCGCGCACCCGAAATTGCGCACAGGGTTGGGCGCCGCGACCCGCCGCGACACGGTCCTGAACGGTCTCGAGCTGCTGGCGAACGAGGTGCAGGCCGATGACTGGGCGCTGGTGCACGATGCCGCGCGGCCCTGCCTCAGCGGCCGTGACTTAGGGGCATTGCTCGATGCCCTGCCATCCGGCGCAAGCTTGCCTGCTGCGGCGCGCGGCGCGCTGTTAGCCGCGCCAGTGGTAGATACCGTCAAGCGGCAGCGCGACGGCGTGGTCGAGACCGTGGATCGGCAGGGCCTGTGGCGTGCGCTGACGCCGCAGGTCTTTCAGTTCGCAGCGTTGCGTTCGAGTCTCGAGGATGCGCGCCGCGCCGGCGTGGCGATCACGGACGAGGCGGCGGCAATCGAACGCATGGGCGGACACGCCATACTGGTCGCCGGCTCGCCGTTCAACATCAAGGTGACCCATGCAGAAGATTTGCAGGTCGCGGCGGGCATTTTGAACACAACGGAGAGCAGATCCATGCGTATCGGCCAAGGCTTCGACGTGCACACCTTTGGACCGGGCGATCACGTGGTACTCGGTGGTGTGCGCATCGACTTCAGCCGTGGCATCGTCGCGCATTCGGACGGCGACGTCGTGATTCATGCATTATGCGATGCCATTCTGGGCGCACTGGCGCTCGGCGACATCGGCCAGCATTTTCCCGATACCGACCCGCGCTACCGAGGTGCGGACAGCCGCGTGTTCCTGCGCGACGTCGCGCAGAAAATGCGCGATGCCGGATTGCGGCTCGTCAATGCCGATGTGACCGTGCTGGCCGAAGCGCCGCGTGTCGCCAGGCACCGGGGCGCGATGGCGGAAAATCTCGCGGCCGATCTGGGCGCAGCGGTCGCCAACATCAATATCAAGGCCACCACCACCGAGAAGCTCGGCTTCGTCGGCCGCGGCGAGGGCCTGGCGGCATCGGCGGTCGTGCTGCTGGCCTAGGCGCGCAACAGCACGTACACGGCGCCCGTGCCGCCGTCGATGGGTCGGGCCGAGGTAAACGCGATGATATCGAGATGGCGCCGCAGCCATTGGTCGACGGCGGTTTTGATGACCGGACCGCGCGTGCCGGAGCGGTAGCCCTTACCGTGCACAATGCGCACGCAGCGGCAGCCGGCCTCGCGACTCTGGAAAATGAAGTCAGCGACGCGGTCACGCGCTGCGGTCTGAGTCAGGCCGTGCAGGTCCAACTCGTTTTCGCTGGGGAAGAGACCGCGCTTTAAACGCCGCATCACCTGCGGGCGCACGCCGGCGCGTTGATATGAGAGCGCGGCATTCGCGGCCACGCCGTCATCGAACGACGGCTTGCCATCGCCGTCGGAGACCGGCAGCAACGGCATGAGCTCATCGAGATCATGCATTGGCGGCGTGCGCTTGCGGCGCACCGTCGGCAGTTTACGCGCGGGTGCGGGCGTCACCCGCGGCGCGACTTTGAGCGGTTTGACGTCGCGCACCGCTGCGCGAAAAACAGCCGCGTCGGCCGCGGCGGGAATCGGCTCTGCGGGCGTGCTTGCATGCTTCTTGCCCATGCTTACAGTATAGTCCGCACGGTGAAAATTCTCCTGTCCAACGACGACGGCTATCGTGCAGAAGGCCTGGAAGCGCTACGGCGTGCCTTGCAGCCACTCGGCGAACTTTGCATCGTGGCGCCCGACCGCAATCGCAGCGGCGCCAGCAATTCCTTGACGCTCGACGTGCCGGTGCGCGCGCAGAGTTACGACCACAATGCGTACTTCGTCAACGGCACGCCCACTGACTGCGTGCATCTGGCCGTGTCCGGGCTGTTCGATTTTGAACACGACATCGTGGTGTCAGGTGTGAACGACGGCGCCAACCTGGGCGACGACACGTTGTATTCGGGCACAGTCGCGGCCGCCGTGGAGGGACGCTTTCTGGGGTTGCCCGCCATCGCGGTGTCGCTCTGCCTGACGCCGGAGTCGCCGCGTAACTTCGCGGCCGCTGCGCAGATCGCCGCAGACATCCTTGCCAAGCTCGCGCGCGAGGGCCTGCAGGGGCCGGAGGCCGGCCCGCTCATCCTGAACGTCAACGTGCCCGATCTGCCGGACGGGAAACTGCGCGGTATCCGCGTGACGCGTCTCGGCAACCGTCATCGCAGCAAGCCGATCGTGAAAGTGAACGACCCACGGGGTCGACCGGTGTATTGGGTGGGTAACGCCGGTGCGGGTCAGGACGCGGGGCCCGGAACCGATTTCCATGCGGTGGCCGAAGGCTTCGCCTCGATCACGCCACTGCAGATCGATCTGACCCGTCATGCTGCCATTCCCGAATTGAAGCGGTGGCTCAATGTGGAATAGGCGGGTGGCCGCGGGGTTCCCGTCGTGAGCGAGTATGTCCGCGGTCCCCGCATCAGCGGGATCGGCATGACATCGGCACGGACGCGCGAACGCCTCATCGGGCGGCTCGCGGAGCAGGGCATCAAGGATCAGCGCGTGCTCGATCGGATCCGCAACGTGCCGCGGCATTTGTTCATGGACGAAGCGCTCGCGAGCCGCGCCTACGAGGACACGGCGCTGCCCATCGGTTTTGGTCAGACAATTTCGCAGCCGTTCGTCGTGGCCAGGATGACGGAGGCTTTGCTCGCCACCGGCAGCGTCAAGAAAGTGCTCGAAATCGGCACCGGCTGCGGTTACCAAACCGCAGTACTGTCGCCGCTGGTCACGGAGATCTACAGCATCGAACGAATCTCCAGCTTGCTCGGCAAGGCGCGTCGCACGCTGCGCGAATTGAAAATTCGCAACGTGCATTTTCGTCACGATGACGGCAACGTCGGGTGGGCGGCCCGGGCACCCTTCGACGGCATTTTGCTGGCGGCCGCCTCGCATGCCGTGCCGCCGGCGTTGTTCGAGCAACTGGCATTGGGCGGTCGCCTGATTGCACCGGTCGGTCCCGAGGCACGCCAGGAGCTCCTGCTCTTCACCAAGGGCGAATCGCGCACCGCGAAGGAGTCGCTCGGGGCAGTGAGCTTCGTGCCGTTATTGTCGGGCCTGCAAGGCTAGGCTTTCGGATGGCCGCGCGCGCCATCCTTGCGTTCGGTGCCTGCGTGCTGTTGCTGACCGGTTGCGGCACGACGCCGCGACCGGCAGAACGCGCCGCGCCGCAGCCGGAAACGTATGTCGTCAAACCCAACGACACGCTGTCCAGCATCGCCTCGCGGCATGGACTCGACTACCGGGAAGTTGCGCGCTGGAATCGCATCGGCGCTGATTTTAAAATTACGGTCGGCCAGCGCTTGTGGCTCGGCCCCCCTGCTGACGCCGCGCCAGCCGCCGGCACCGCTACCGTGCCACGGCAGAAATCGCTGCCGGGCAGCACGGCGGTGCCACCGCTGCTGCCCGCCAACCCTGAAGCGCAGTCCGCCCAAGCTGCGCCAAGTCCTGTGCTGACGGCGTTGCAGTGGGCTTGGCCCACCCTGCATGCGGCCAATCCGCAGCGCGTGCCAGGAGGCGGCATTTTGATCACGGGACAGATCGGCCAGGACATCCGCGCCGCCAGCGCGGGCAAAGTCGTCTACAACGGCAATGGCATACGCGGCTATGGCAATCTCATCATCATTCGGCATGGCGAACGAGCGTTGACCGCGTATGCGCACAATCGCGATACCCAAGTGCACGAGGGGGATGAGGTGCTGCTCGGCCAGGTCATTGCGCACATGGGCGAGGGCGCGCCGGGTAAACCCGTGTTGTATTTCGAGATACGCCTGGATGGCAAACCGGTGGACCCGGTCGCGGTGCTCACGTCAACAGGATCGCAATGACTTCACGCTGCTCCGCGATCAGCACGTTGTAGGTGCGGCTGGCTGCACCGGTATCCATGACCTCGAAGCCGATACCGGCGCGCAGGAATTGCGCACCGAAAGACGCTGCCGGAAAAATCTGCCGGGGGCCGGTGCCGAGCAACACGAGTTCCGGTCCGAGACCGAAGACGGCTTGCAGGTCGAGCGCCACGAGCGCATCCAGGTTGTGAATTTCCGCGGCGGTCTGCAAGGTTCGCGGCCCGACGATCACCATGCCGGTATGCGTTGCGTCGTTGACGGTGAGCTCGCCCGCGCGATAAGCGCGAATGACGTTCAACCCCGGGCTTGCATGCTGCGTAAACTGCATGCTGCGTAGGATAATGAAAATTGAGTCGGAGCGCGTGTGTCCACGGTGTATGTGCGATTTGCCTTGAAGTCTGCAGAAGAGCGGCAACGCTGCGTGCCCCTGGAGCGGTTGCTGGCGCGCGCAGATGCCGTTGCCGAGGTCGGCGATTGGCGCGCGGATGCGTGGGCGAGACTCGGTGGCGGTGCCATGCCCGCGCCCGGGCCCGCAGTCTACGCGGCATGCTGCGATCAGGCGCAAGCGGCGGCGCGCGCACCGACAGGCGCGATTTTCCTCGCGACCCCCGTGCATTACGTCGCAGAGATGACGACCGTGCGCATGGGCGCATTGCCGACTGCACTGACCCCTGACGAAGCGCAGGCGATGGCAGCAGACTTCAATCGCATCTGGAACGATGGCAGCGTGCGGCTGCTGGCGTCTCCCGCCGGCCAATTGCTATGCCTGTTCACGCATGCGCTCGTGACAAGCACGCGTGATCCCGCCGAGGCTGGCGGCGAACCCATCGATCGCTATCTGGCGAGCGGTGTGGATGCCAGGGAATTGCGCCTGCTCATGAGCGAAATCGAGATGTGGCTGTTCGATGCGCCGCTCAACCGGGCGCGGCGCGCGCACGGTGCGCCCGAAATCAGCGGTCTCTGGTTGTGGGGCGGCGGCGCACCGCTGCCGGCGGCATGGTCCGGCAGGCCGATGGCGGAAATCTGCAGCTGGAGCAGCGGCGGCGATGTCTGCTTCGATGCCCTGGCTGCCGCAGTAGGGGTGCCTGCGGCGCAGACGGCCGGGCGCTCCGGCGTGCTCGTCATCGATGGGGTGCCGCAGAGCGCCGCCTGGCGCGAGTTCGAGGCAGGTTGGCTGCCGCAGTTGCTGGCGGGCCTGCAGGCCGGCCCATCCCCAGAGCTGAATTTGTCGGCGGGCGCGCGGCGCTTCAGCATCAGTGCACGTTGGCGGCGCCGATTCTGGCGGCGACCGCGGCCATGGTGGGAACTCTTCGCATGAGGGACATCGAGATTCGGCGCCGTGACGCCTGTGTGCCGCGCTTCAAGCAGGAATTGCATCCGGTCTTGCAGCGGGTGTACGCGGCGCGCGGCATCGAGTCGGATGCGGAACTGGAGTTGTCGCTCGAACACCTGCTCCCCATCGGATCGCTCGAACGAGTCGAGGACGCAGCGCGGCTGCTGGCAGCGCACCGGCAGGGACGCGTGCTCGTGATCGGGGACTTCGATGCGGATGGCGCGACCAGCACGGCCCTAATGCTGCGGGCGCTGCGCGCCATGCGCTTCGCGCACGTTGATTTCCTGGTGCCGAACCGGTTTCGCTTCGGCTACGGCTTGACGCCCGGCATCGTAGCGCTCGCGACCGAGCGCAAGCCATCCCTGATCGTGACCGTGGACAATGGCGTCTCGAGCATTGCAGGCGTGCAAGCTGCATTGGATTTGCATATTCCGGTGCTCGTCACTGACCATCACTTGCCGGGATCGGTGCTGCCGTCCGCCGCAGTCATCGTGAACCCGAATCTGCGCGGTAGCGTCTTCGCAAGCCCGGCACTCGCCGGCGTCGGTGTGGCGTTCTATGTGATGGCGGCGTTGGCGCGCCATTTGAATGTGCCCGCGAGTGCGCCGGCGGGCGCAATGCAATTTCGGCCGGCGGATCTGCTCGATCTCGTCGCGCTCGGCACGGTGGCGGACGTCGTGCCCCTCGATCGCAATAATCGGATTTTGGTGGCGCAGGGACTGCGGCGCATACGTGCCGGCCGTTGCGTCGCCGGGATTCAGGCGTTGCTCGCCGTGGCCGGCCGTCCGCTCGAGCGCCTGACGGCGGCGGATCTGGGCTTTGCGGTCGCGCCGCGCTTGAATGCCGCGGGTCGGCTCGACGACATGAGCCTCGGCATCGCCTGTCTCTTGAGCGACGATGCAGCGCAGGCGCGCCGCACGGCCGCGCAGCTGAATGCGCTCAACGACGCGCGCCGCGACATCGAGCGGCGCATGCAGGAAGAAGCGGTCGATATCGCAGCGGCACTGCGCGCGGCCCCCGGCGCGGAGGAACTGCTCGGCCTGTGCTTGTACGACGATGCGTGGCACCAGGGGGTAATCGGTCTGGTTGCAGGGCGCATCAAGGATCGCTGGCATCGGCCGGTGATCGCCTTTGCACGCGCCGAGGACGGCACGTTGAAAGGTTCGGCGCGCTCCGTACCGGGCGTGCACATTCGCGATGCGCTCGACAGCATCGCGACCCGGCATGCGGGGTTGATCGACAGGTTCGGTGGCCACGCCATGGCAGCGGGGATGAGCCTGCCAGCTGCACACCTCGACGCCTTTCGGCGTGCATTCGCCGCCGAGATGGCAACCCGCTCGGACGTCGAATCGCTGCGCGGCATCATCGTCTCGGACGGCGAACTCACGCCGGCGGAGCTCAGTATCGAGACGGCGCGCGCGCTGCGCGGCGCGGGCCCATGGGGCCAGGGTTTTCCGGAACCGATCTTCGATGGGGACTTCAGCGTGGTGGAGTCGCGACTGGTGGGCGAGCGGCATCTGAAACTGCAATTGCACGGCGCGGGCTGCGCGAGCACGTCCCTCGACGCGATCGCGTTCGGTTTTCTGGGCGGTGCATCGGAAACCTTGCCGGTAGCGCGCGGTGCCCGCGTGCGCCTGGCTTATCGGCTGGAAATAAACGAGTACCGCGGCGTCGAACGACTGCAACTCAATTGCCAGCATCTCGCGTCCGTCCAGACGTGATGTGCTAGCATTTCGCCGATGGAAATCAATCAAATCAGACGATCGATCAAAGATCTCGAGGAACGTACCGACTCCTTGAGGAGGTATCTTTGATTACGACAACAAACACGAACGTCTCCAGGAAGTAAACCGCGAGCTCGAGCAGCCCGGTGTGTGGAATGTGCCGGAGCGCGCGCAAGAACTGGGTCGGGAGCGCGCCAAGCTCGAAGAGGTAGTGCAAGGCCTCGACGTCTTGCGCCGCGGTCTCGACGATGCTGCGGAACTGCTCGATCTTGCGGAAGGCGAGAACGACCTCGGCGCAGTCGCGGAGATCGAAACCGATGTGGGCAAGCTCACCGCTGCGGTGGAGAAGCTCGAGTTTCAGCGCATGTTCCCGGGCAAGATGGATTCGCATAACGCCTATCTGGATATTCAGGCAGGCGCGGGCGGAACCGAGGCCCAGGATTGGGCGCAGATGTTGCTGCGCATGTATCTGAAGTGGGCTGACGCGCACGGTATCAAGACCGAAATCATCGATCAGAGCGACGGTGAAGTGGCGGGTATCAAAGGAGCCACCATCAACATGATTGGCGACTATGCCTACGGCTGGCTGCGTACGGAGACTGGCGTGCACCGTCTGGTGCGCAAGTCACCGTTCGATTCGGGTAATCGCCGCCATACTTCTTTCGCCTCCGTGTTCGTCTCGCCCGAGGTGGACGATGACATCGACATCGAGATCAACCCCGCGGACTTGAAAACCGACGTCTATCGCTCCAGCGGGGCGGGCGGCCAGCACGTCAACAAGACCGAGTCCGCTGTCCGCATTACGCACGTGCCGACCAACATCGTGGTCGCATGCCAGGGTGAGCGCAGTCAGCACAAGAACCGTTCTACGGCGATGAAGATGTTGAAGGCCAAGCTGTACGAACTCGAATACAACAAACGCAACGCGGCGGCGAAGGTGCTGGAGGATTCGAAGTCGGATGTCAGCTGGGGCAATCAGATCCGCAGCTACGTGCTCGACCAGTCGCGGATCAAAGACCTGCGTACCGGCGTCGAAATCGGCAACACCGGCGCGGTACTCGATGGCGCGTTGGACGAATTCCTGCAGGCAAGTTTGAAACAAGGTTTGTAGCGGAAGATGTCGGACGACGAAAATAAACTGATCGCTGAACGCCGCGCCAAACTCGCGCGCATCCGGGCACGCGGTGTTGCCTTTCCCAACGATTTTCGTCGCACGGCGCTGGCGGCGGATCTGCTGCATGTCTATGGTGACAAGAGCGACGTGGCGCTGGAAGCGGCTGCCATCCCGGTCAGCGTGGCCGGCCGCATGCGCGCCAAGCGGGTGATGGGAAAGGCGAGTTTCGCCAGGCTTGAGGACTCGAGCGGCGCCATCCAGCTCTTTTTGCAGCGCGAGACGCTGGGCGAGATCTATGATGAATTCAAGGGCTGGGACGTCGGTGACGTCATCGGCATCGAAGGCGTGCTCTTCAAGACCAAGACCGGCGAGTTGTCGGTGCGCGCGGCCAAAGCCGTGCTTCTGACCAAATCGCTGCGCCCGTTGCCCGACAAGTGGCACGGCATCGCGGACATGGAAACGCGCTACCGGCAACGCTACGTCGACCTGATCATGAACGAGCAGACAAGGCGTGTTTTCGAGACTCGCTCGAAGATCGTCCGTTATCTGCGCGGCTTTCTCGACACGCGCGGCTTTCTCGAGGTCGAAACGCCGATGCTGCATCCGATTCCGGGCGGTGCGGCGGCACGGCCTTTCCGAACGCATCACAACGCGCTCGATGCGGAGATGTTCCTGCGGATCGCGCCAGAGCTGTATCTGAAGCGTCTTACCGTAGGCGGTCTGGAGCGGGTGTACGAAATCAATCGTAATTTCCGCAACGAAGGGGTTTCGACGCGCCACAATCCCGAGTTCACCATGCTCGAGTTGTATCAGGCCTACGCCGACTACCGCGATCTCATGGAGCTGATCGAAACGATGTTCCAGGGGCTGGCCGACAGCGTCCTCGGCACCCGGCTCATCGACTACCAGGGGACCGCCCTCGATCTGTCCAAACCGTTCGCTCGCCTGACCATCGAGCAGATCATTCTCCAAAACAATGCCGACCTCGAACCGCAGTCGCTCCGCGATGTTGCTTATTTGCGCCGCGCCTGCGACGCCCTGAAAATTCCGTACAAGCCGGGCGATGGCGCGGGCAAGCTGCAGATCGAGATCTTCGAGAAGACCGGCGAGCACACCTTGGTGCAGCCGACGTTCGCGTATGCCTATCCCGCCGAGGTGTCGCCGCTGTCGCGGCGCAACGATGCGGATCCGTTCCTCACCGATCGCTGGGAATTCTTTGTCGGTGGGCGCGAATTGGCCAATGGATTCTCTGAGCTCAACGATGCCGAGGATCAGGCGCAGCGTTTCAAGGAGCAGGTGTCACGCAAGGATGCCGGCGACGAAGAGGCGATGTATTACGACGCCGACTACGTGCGCGCGCTCGAATACGGCATGCCGCCCACTGCGGGACTGGGACTCGGCGTGGATCGCACCGTCATGCTGTTCACCGATGCCGCCTCGATTCGCGACGTCCTGTTGTTTCCGCACATGCGCCCGGAAGCTTGAACCGACCCATCGGCGTATTCGACTCGGGCGTCGGCGGGCTGACGGTGCTGCGCGCGCTGCGAGAGTTGCTGCCGGCGCGCGATTATGTGTATCTGGGCGACACCGCCCGATTGCCGTACGGTACCAAAAGCGCCGAAACCGTCGCGCGGTATGCGGCGCAATGCGCCGACCGTCTTGCACACTGGAATATCGACTGCCTGGTGGTCGCCTGCAATACGGCGTCAGCCGCAGCGCTCGAGTCGCTGCGTGGCCGCCATCCGCACCTGCCTGTGATCGGCGTGATCGAGCCCGGCGCCCGTGCCGCGGTGGCGGCAAGCCGCACGGGACACATCGGCGTCATTGGGACGGAGAGCACCATCGAAGGCGGGGCGTACACGCGCGCCCTGCGCGCGCTCGCGCCGATGACCCGTGTGACCGCGGCGGCTTGCTCCTTGTTCGTCGCCCTGGCCGAGGAGGGCTGGACCGACGGCGCGATCGCCGAAGCCGTGGCACGCCGCTATCTCGAGCCCATGTTCGCCGGCAGCGCAGCGGCACCGGACACGCTGGTGCTCGGTTGTACGCATTTTCCAACGTTGGCCGGCGTGCTTCGTGCGGTGTTGCCGCGTGACGTGCTGCTGGTGGATTCGGCGCGCACGACTGCGGCAGCCGTGCAAGCTGAACTGCTGTTGCGGCAAGGCTCGGCCGTCACCTCCGCAAGTGCTGCGCGCGGCGCCGTGCAATGGTTGGCCACGGACAACGCAGCTCGCTTCGCGCGCATCGGCAGCCGCTTTCTCGGCGAGTCCTTGAGCGCAGACCAGGTGCATATCATCGATCTCTGAGCACGGCAGTCAGATCGAGTAAGGCAGCGGCAATTGCGTCGCCGCGACGGTGGCGTGCGCGACGGTGGCATCGGCGCTGTCGGCCTGCCCTTCCAGTGTCAGCACGGCGAGCGCCTCGATCCCGGCACTGCTGGTCATTACTTCGGTGAGTCGACCGCTGCGGCCGTCCCGCAAGCTCAAGGAGCTCCCTATCTGCCACTCCCCCGGCGGCAATTGGAGCCTGAACATGCGCCGCTTGATGCGTCCCAGGTGCTGCGTCCTGGCGATGATTTCCTGGCCGGTATAACAACCTTTTGAAAAACTGATGCCGTCGAGCAGGTCGAGATTCAGCATCTGCGCCACGAACGCTTCGCTGGTCGCCGCGTAGACCTGCGGCATGCCGCTGCGGATGTCAGCGAGCCGCCATGAGTCTTCGATCACACCGAGCGGCGAGAGGCCCTGCAGCGCCAGTCGTTCAGGCGCGCCGAGCACGTAATAACGTGAATCGTAGCGTCCCGCCCGAACGATGCCGATACCCTCCGCTTCGAGATAACCGCCGGGCTCTGCCGGACCGACCAGACCATGCTGATGCAGCGCCGTCGCATCCATCGCGCCACATAGCACAACGCCTTCTGCTGCCTCGATCTTGACCTTGGCGCGCAGGACGAATTTACGCAGCCGGTCCAGTGTGGGCGCTACCAGATCAGCAGGCAGAATGGCGAGCACGCCGCCCGAGTGAGGTACGAGCAGGAGCAGGCTGACCACACGGCCCTGGGGCGTCGAGTAGGCGGCGAGAACCGCGCGATGCGCGTCGAGAAGCCGCGTATCGTTGGATACCTGGCCCTGCAAAAACGTTGCGACGTCTGGGCCCACGAAGCGCAGCGCTCCCAAATGCGGGAGGCGCCCGACCGGCACGCTGTCAATCATATGTCAACCCCTTAAAAAACCTTGTATATCAGCACAACGCCTAGGTTTCTCAGTGCGATTTCTGGCAAGCTTTGCGGGTGAACGCGCCGACCGATGACCCGCAGACAGACCCACCGTCGACAATGCCTGAAACGGGTGCGCTACCACCCCCGAACCCTGCACCGCTCGAGATCGGCGGCCGCGATGGTCCGGAACCCACGCGCTTCGGCGACTGGGAATTGCGCGGTCGCTGCATCGATTTCTAACCGGTTTAATCCTAGATACTTATGCCTGCACGCGCTCGACCGACTTCTCCGCACCTGCTCGTTTATCGTTGGCAGATCGGCAATACACTGTCGATTTTACATAGAGTTACCGGCGCCGGCCTGTCGATCGGCCTGGCGGCGCTGGCGTACTGGTTGTTGGCGCTGGCGAATGGTCCCGAAGCGTATGCGACGGCAGGTCGTTTCTTTTCGAGTCTGATCGGGCTGCTGATACTGATGGGCTTCACCTTTGCATTCATGTATCACCTGTTGAACGGCGTGCGACATCTTTTCTGGGATGCGGGGCGAGGGTTCGAACGCGAGCAACGTACCTTGAGCGGCTGGGCTGCCGTGATCGGCGCCGTGGTCTTTACCGTCACGTTCTGGGCATTGTGCTGGCGGTTCGTGCGATGAGCCTGCGCAGCCCTTTGGGCCGGGTACTCGGTTTGGGGTCCGCCAAGGAAGGAACCGGCCACTGGTGGGCGCAGCGCACGACGTCGGTGGCGCTGCTGCCGCTGATGATCTGGTTCGTGTGCTCGTTGCTCACGCTACCCGCGCTCGATTACCAAACCATTCATACGTGGATGTCCGTGCCGTTCACCGCATTCCTGGCGGTATTGCTGGTCGTGACGGCGACCTATCATTCCAATCTTGGGGTCGATGTCATCGTGGAAGACTATGTCGGCCACGGCATGAAGGTGCTTACCCTGATGACGTTGCGTTTCCTGCACGTGCTCGTCGGCGGCGTCGCCGTCTTTGCGATCTTGCGCGTCGCATTCGGATATTCAAGGCTATGAGCGAATACAAGTTTATCGATCACACCTATGACGTCGTCGTCGTGGGCGCCG
>CAZZZU010000022.1:0-10688 GCA_964658805.1 uncultured Steroidobacteraceae bacterium | reverse complement strand
GCAGGACTGCGCGCGACCTTTGGTCTTGCGGAAGCGGGCCTGACCACCGCATGCATCAGCAAGGTGTTCCCCACCCGCAGCCATACCGTGGCAGCGCAGGGCGGTATCTCCGCGGCACTTGGCAACATGGGTGCGGATGACTGGCGCTGGCATATGTACGACACCGTAAAGGGGTCGGACTGGCTCGGTGATCAGGATGCCATCGAATTCATGTGCAAAGAGGCGCCGGCGGCGGTCATCGAGCTCGAACACTACGGGGTCCCGTTCTCCCGCACGGACGATGGGCGGATTTATCAGCGGCCTTTCGGCGGCATGACGACCCATTACGGCAAGGGTATTGCGCAACGCACTTGCGCGGCCGCTGACCGGACTGGCCATGCAATGCTGCATACCCTTTATCAGCAGTCGCTCAAGCACGAAGCGACTTTTTTCATCGAATATTTTGCGCTCGACCTGATCATGGAAGACGGCGAATGCCGTGGCGTGATCGCCCTCGACATGGCGGAAGGCACGCTGCATCGCTTCCGCGCCCATCAGACGATTCTCGCGACGGGCGGGTATGGCCGGGCCTGGTTCTCCTGTACCTCGGCGCACACCTGCACCGGGGACGGCGGCGGCATGGCGTTGCGTGCCGGCTTGCCGCTGCAGGACATGGAGTTTGTGCAATTTCATCCCACCGGTATCTACGGTGCGGGATGTCTGATCACCGAAGGCTCCCGCGGCGAAGGCGGCTACCTGACCAACGACGCCGGCGAACGCTTCATGGAGCGCTACGCGCCGAATGCGAAGGACCTGGCCTCGCGCGATGTGGTGAGTCGTTCCATGACCGTGGAGATTCGTGAGGGACGCGGCGTCGGCAAGCTCAAGGATCACATTCACCTGCACCTCGAGCATCTGGGTCCTGCCGTCATCAACGAACGCCTGCCCGGCATCGCCGAGACGGCCCGCATCTTTTCCGGCGTGGACGTCAACAAGGAACCGATTCCGGTGCTGCCGACGGTGCATTACAACATGGGCGGCATCCCGTGCAACGTGCACGGCGAGGTCGTGACCCGTAACGCGCAGGGTGAAGCATTGGTGCCCGGCCTGATGGCCGTCGGTGAAGCGGGGTGCGTCTCGGTGCACGGCGCCAACCGTTTGGGATCGAACTCGCTGCTCGATCTCGTGGTGTTCGGCCGGGAAGCGGCGCAGCATTGCGCGCGGACGCTCAAGCCGAATACGCCGCATCGCGCGCTGCGCAGTGATTCGAGTGAACCCGCGCTGGCGCGCCTCGACCGGCAGCGGCATGCCCAAGGCACGCAGCGCACCGCGGACATCCGCCTCAACATGCAACGGGTCATGCAAAGCGATGCGGCGGTCTTTCGCACCGGCGAGACGCTTAGCGACGGACACCAGAAGCTTGCCAAGGTGTTCGATTCGTTCGCGGACGTGCATGTCAGCGATCGCTCGCTCGTCTGGAACACGGACCTGGTCGAGACGCTGGAGCTCGATAATTTGCTGGGCCAGGCGGTTGCCACCCTGCACTCGGCGGAAAATCGCAAGGAAAGCCGCGGCGCGCAGGCGCGCGAAGATTTTCCGAATCGCGATGATCAGAATTGGATGAAGCACACCTTGTGCTGGGTCGATGCGCGGGGTCAGACCCGCTTCGACTACCGGCCCGTGCATCTGAACACGTTGACCGACGAGGTCGAATCCATTCCGCCGAAAGCGCGGACCTACTGAGGAACCTATGGCTGAGTTTCGGCTTCCACAAAATTCGCGCATTCAAAAAGACGGCAAGGTTTTCAAGGCACCGGCCGGCGCCACACAGGTCAGGACCTTCAAGATTTATCGGTTCGATCCCGATTCGAAATCGAATCCGCGGATCGATACCTACGAGGTCGACATGGAGAACTGCGGCCCCATGGTGCTCGATGCGCTGATCAAGATCAAAAACGAGATCGATCCCACGTTGAGCTTTCGCCGCTCCTGTCGCGAAGGGATCTGCGGTTCATGCAGCATGAACATCGATGGAAAGAACGCGCTTGCCTGTATCAGTGCCTGCGCAGACGTCAAGAATGACGTCAAGATCTACCCCCTGCCGCACATGCCGGTGATCAAGGATCTGGTGCCCGATCTGACCAATTTCTACGCCCAATATGCGTCGGTCAAGCCTTGGTTGCAGACGCGTACCCCGGCACCGCCCGATGGCGAGCGCCTGCAGTCGAAAGAAGATCAGGAACAGGTCGACCGTCCGTCAGCCTGCATCCTGTGCGCGTGCTGTTCGACCAGCTGCCCGAGCTATTGGTGGAATTCTGATCGTTATCTGGGGCCGGCCGCATTGCTCGCTGCCTACCGTTGGATCGTCGACAGCCGCGATGAAGCCACGGGCGAGCGTCTCGACAATCTGGAAGACCCGTTCCGTTTGTATCGTTGCCACACCATCATGAATTGCACCGAGGCCTGCCCCAAGGACCTGAATCCGGCCAAGGCCATTGCCGAGATCAAGATACTCATGGCACAGCGGCGCCATTGAGATGGCAGGCCAGCTGGGCCGGTTGCGCTGGCATTGCCGCCGCGGTATGAAAGAGCTGGACGTATTGCTCGAGCGCTATCTGGACGAGCGCTACGCGCTCGCGATTCCCGAGGAGCAGGCGGCATTTGCGAATTTGCTCGAAAATCAGGATCCGGTGATCTACGCTTATTGCATGGGGCGGGATCCACCGCCTGCACACTTGGCGGCCCTGATCGAGACCCTGACGGCAGGTCCTGTCGGCGGTCGGTAGCGCGCCGGCACGCCGTCTTGTGCTGAATCTCACGTTTACGGCAATTCCTTCGCCTGAAGCTGCGAACTTTTCCGAAATGCATCGGTCTATCGCGACAGGCTGGGCGATACGACCGCCGGTTTTGGGTCAGCTGTGAGCGTTGACGACAGTGATCTGAAGCTGGTCGAGAGAGTTCAGCGCGGCGAGCGCGCGGCGTTCGATTTATTGGTCCTGCGATACCAGCACAAGGTGCTGAAGCTGATCATGCGATACGTGCACGATGCAACCGAAGCCGAAGATATTGCCCAGGAGGCGTTCGTCAAGGCGTACCGAGCCTTGCATTCGTTCCGCGGCGACAGCGCGTTCTATACCTGGCTGTACCGAATAGCGATCAACACGGCGAAAAACGCGTTGGTCGCCAGCAAGCGCAGGCCCATGGATTACGACCTGGATCTACAGGATCCCGAACAATACGATCTGCATGCGCGCCTGGCTGAAGCCGAGACGCCTGAAGGGCTGCTCCTGACCGATGAGATCCGTGACACGGTCAACAGGGCGATCGAAAATCTGCCGGAAGATTTGCGTACGGCCATCGTGCTGCGTGAACTCGAAGGCCTAAGTTACGAAGACATTGCGCAGACCATGGATTGTCCGGTCGGTACCGTTCGATCAAGGATTTTTCGCGCGCGCGAAGCGATTGACAAGAAGCTGCGACCCATTTTCGATGGCGGCCTTGGTCGGCCTGAGGACTTATGAGCGAACAAATCCTTGAGCAAGTCTCGGCCTTCCTGGACGGCGAACTGCCAAAATCCGAGACTGAACTGCTGTTGAAACGTCTGACGCGGGACGCAGAGTTGCGTGAGCGCTTTGGACGATACGCGCTGATCGGCGAGACGCTGCGCGGTACCAGCACGCAGTTTCTGTCGAAGAACCTGGCGCTGCGGGTGAGCCGCGAGATCGACGGTGTTCCCGCCCTCCATGGGCCGCAACCGCTGGCGCAGGCACGCGCCGCCCGTTGGTGGCGGCCGATTGGCGGCGTCGCGGTGGCCGCCGGCGTTGCCGCGGTCGCGATCGTGGCGCTTCAGCAGCGGGCGTTGCTACCCGCTGCTTCGACCCTGAATCCGGCGGCTTCGGCACAAAACGTGGCGGCGCACGTTGCGGGTCCGCAACTGGCCGCGGCGGTACAGACCGCTGCCATGCCGGCTCGCGAGGCGCTGTCCTATACGGTACCGACGGTAGGGAACGAATCGCAGGCGTTGGCACCGGCGCGTTTGACGAATTACGTGCTCGCACACAGCCGATACTCGTCCCCGCTGGGCCAGCGCGGACTGCTGACCGACATGCTGATCGATGATGATGACCAGCCGACGCCCCGTCGTGACGACGCCACTCCGCCGTACGGCTCGCCGAACGGCAGGCCATGAGCAAAGGTAGCAGCGCCCGCGTTCGATGGTTTTTTCCATGCGTGGCGTTGGGTGCGATTCTGGTGACGCTACCGCAGCGCTCGCGGGGCGCGGATGACTCGCGCGAGTGGCTGGAAAAAATGAATCAGGCATTGGCGAGCCGTAACTACGACGGCACCTTCTTTCACCTGAGCGGCGGCCGGGTCGAAACCATGCGCATCGTGCATCGGGTGCGCGCCGGCAAGGTGATCGAGCGCTTGCAGTCGCTCGACGGCGCACGCCGCGAATTCGTCCGCAACAACGACGAACTAACCTGTTATCTCCCGGACCAGCACACCATACTGGTGGAGCCGCATCAGGATCGGGGCCCTTTCCTGGGTTCGTTGCCTAAATTCGACGACAACGTCACCGAGTTTTACGACATCGAGGCGCTGCCGCAGACGCATGTGCTCGGCCGCGCCGCCCGGGTCATCGCTGTAAATCCCAAAGATCAGTATCGATTCGGCTATAAGTTATGGCTCGATGAAAAAACGGCCATGCCCCTGAAGACGCAGTTATGCGATTCGCACGGGCAAGTACTCGAGCAGATCTTGTTCGCACGTCTCGACATGCCGGACAGCATTCCGGACAGCGACCTGGCCCCGGCGGTGCGTACTGAAGGTATGCGATGGGTGCGGCAAGGACCGACCCGCGATCCTGGCGTTGGCGAGTTGGCGGCCTATCGCGCCAGCGAATTGCCGCCAGGCTTTCGTTTGACAGTGCAGGGAGCTCAAATCCTGGGCGGTGCGACCTCGCCGGCAAGTCATCTGGTGTATTCGGACGGTCTCGCCACCGTCTCGGTGTTTGTCGAGGCAGAATCCGCAGGCGCAGGGGACGAGGCAGGCGCTACAGCCAACGCTGCGCCGCCGCAGACGCCGATGCAGGGACTCGCCCGCGTGGGCTCGGGTTTTGCGTTCTCCACTGTGGTCCAGGGTCATCAGGTAACCGCTGTCGGTGAGGTCCCAGCGAAAACGGTGGAGGTGATTGCACATTCGGTCAAGGTCGGCGCTGATCAGCCGCTGCCTGGTGCGCCGCGGGACACGCCGTAATCCTGCGATGGTCGTTGTATTCGCGGGTCGGCTGCGGGCTCTGCGAGGAGATGCTGGAGGAACTCGCGGCCTTGCCGCGTGCCGCTGCATTGGGCGTCGACGTCATCGATGTGGATGCCGACGCTGCAACTCGCAGCCGTTGGGGCCACAAGGTACCGGTGCTGATGTTGGCGGGCGAGCTGGTTTGTCACGGTCGGTTGGATACCGAGGAACTGGATAAGGCCATCGCTCACCACTGCCGCCCGGTATAATCGCGGGTTTGTTCAAGCCCGGGCTGCGATGAAGAATATTCGGAATTTCTCGATCATAGCGCACGTCGATCATGGCAAATCGACGCTGGCCGATCGATTCATCCAGGAGTGCGGCGGTCTGGATGCGCGCGAAATGCAGGCTCAAGTCCTCGATTCCATGGACCTCGAACGTGAGCGCGGCATCACCATCAAGGCACAAAGCGTCACCCTCGGTTTCAAATCCGACAGCGGCGAGCTCTACCAATTGAATTTCATCGACACGCCCGGCCACGTGGATTTTTCATATGAGGTGTCGCGGTCGCTGGCGGCGTGCGAGGGCGCGCTCCTGGTGGTGGATGCGGCACAAGGGGTGGAAGCGCAAAGCGTGGCAAATTGTTACACCGCTTTGGAGCAGGGGCTGGAGGTCATGCCGGTCATCAACAAGATCGACCTGCCGTCCGCTGATCCGCCGAAGGTGATTCACGAAATCGAGGAGATCATCGGCATACCGGCGCAGGACGCAGCATTGGTCAGCGCCAAAACCGGCCTCGGCGTACACGAGTTGCTGGAGGCCCTGGTCAAGCGGATCCCGGCGCCCGGCGGTGATCCCGCTGCGCCTTTGCAGGCTCTCATCATCGACTCCTGGTTCGACAACTACGTCGGCGTGGTCTCGTTGGTCCGGGTGATGAACGGCGCGTTGCGCGCCGGTGCCAAGATAAAAGTCATGTCGACGGGGCGCAGCCACGTGGTCGACAAAGTGGGCCGCTTCAGCCCCAAACCACTGCCGCGCGAGTCGCTGGAATGTGGCGAAGTCGGCTTTGTGATTGCGGGCATCAAGGAGATAGACGGCGCGCCCGTGGGCGACACCATTACGTCCGATGCCAACCCGGCCAGCGTGCCGTTGGCGGGATTCAAGCAGGTCCAGCCGCGCGTGTTCGCTGGCCTGTTCCCGGTGAGTTCGGATGACTACGAGCAGTTTCGCGATGCGCTCAAGAAATTGAAGCTGAATGATTCGGCGCTGCATTTCGAACCGGAGGTGAGCACGGCGCTCGGCTTCGGGTTTCGATGCGGCTTCCTGGGTCTTTTGCACATGGACATCGTTCAGGAACGCCTCGAGCGGGAATACGATCTCGATCTCATCACCAGCGCACCGACCGTGATCTACGAGGTGCTGCTCACCGATGGCACCGTGACGAGTGTCGACAACCCATCGAAGTTGCCGTCGGCGGATCGTGTTTCGGAACTGCGCGAGCCGATCATCACCGCCAATATCCTGGTGCCGCCCGATCATGTCGGCGCGGTGCTGACCTTGTGCAGCGAAAAACGCGGCGTGCAGAAGAAAATGCTGTTTCTCGGCAGCCAGGTGTCGCTGCAATACGAGCTGCCGCTCGCGGAAATCGTGCTCGATTTTTTCGACCGCCTGAAGTCCGCGACCCGCGGTTATGCGTCCTTCGATTATGAATTCAGCCATTTCCAGCCGGCGCCGCTGGTCAAGTTGGACGTGCTGATCAATGGTGAGGCGGTGGATGCCCTCTCCCTCATCGTGCACAAGGACAACGCTTACGGACGGGGCCGCGACCTGGTGGACAAGATGCAGGAGCTGATTCCGCGTCAGATGTTCGACATTGCGGTACAAGCGGCCATCGGCAGTCACATCATTGCGCGCGCCAGCGTCAAGGCGATGCGCAAAAACGTGCTTGCCAAGTGCTATGGCGGCGACATCTCACGCAAGCGCAAGTTGCTGGAAAAGCAAAAAGCGGGCAAGAAACGCATGAAGCAGGTCGGCCAGGTGGAGATTCCCCAGGAAGCATTCCTGGCCGTGCTGCAAGTCGGCAAAAAAAGCCATTAGGCATTCACTTTTTGAATAGTTTGGGGAGTATTACGTGAGCGACGGCGATCGTCTTTTCATCGTGCTGCTGTGCGCGGCCGCAGTGTGCGTGAGCATCATCCTGGTCGATGGCTGGTTCTTCCGCCCGCGGCGCGATCCGGGCGCTACCGGCATCGAGGAGCCCTGGCTGCCGAAGGTGGCGGGCTATGTGCTGGTGGCCTTGGCCGTGGCCATGCTGTGGCGTTTATTTCGCTACGAGGCGGTGGAGTTCAGTTTGATGCTGGTGGTGGTCGGTGCAGCATCAGGTCTCATCTGGCTTGCTGATCACCTGTTCTTTGCCGCCAGGCGCAAGCTGGCCGCGCAGCGGGCTGGTACCGCGGCAGAGAATGTCCGTGAGCCGCTTGCGGTCGAATATGCGCGTTCATTTTTTCCGGTGATTTTGCTGGTCCTGGTGATTCGCTCGTTCCTGTTCGAACCGTTCCGCATTCCTTCAGATTCGATGATGCCCACTTTGTACGACGGCGATTTCATCTTCGTCAGCAAGTACTCGTACGGCCTGAGGCTGCCCGTGACGAACACCCTGATCGTGCCGACCGGCGCGCCGCAACGGGGCGACGTCATCGTGTTTCGCCTGCCGCCAAACCCGAAGGTGAACTACATCAAACGGCTGGTGGGCCTGCCGGGCGATCACATCCGGGTGGACGAGAACAACCTGCTGTACGTCAACGACAAGCCCATGGTGCAAGAGCCCGGTCCCACGTATTCCGGTCCCAAGCAGGATCTGTGGAACTACACCGGTGTGCCGACCGAATTCGAACAGCTCGGCGCGAAGCGTCATCGCATCATGTTCTCCACCGGCCCGGCGAAGGCGGGCGAATGGACTGTGCCGAAGGGCTGTTACTTCTTCATGGGCGACAACCGCAACAACAGCAAAGACAGCCGTTGGATCGACGAGCCGGACGCCCCTGGCTTCGTTCCGGAGCAAAATTTGGTCGGTAAGGCGGTCCGGATTTGGCTTAATCTCGATACTCGTGACGGACCTCTCTGGCGCCGTATGGGGAATGCGATTCAATAGAGGGTCTTTTTAGGGAGGTTTTTATGCGCCAACATCAACGAGGAATGACATTCATCGGGTTGATGTGCATTCTCGCCCTGGTCGGCTTGCTCGGCTACGGCGTGGTGCGCCTGGTACCGGTGTATCTCAACTACATGAAGATCGTGCGGACCATGGAATCGACTGCCACCGAGGTCAAGGGCGACAACCCCGATCCGGCGGCCATCCGCAACTCGTTCGACCGGCACTGGTCCATCGAGGACATCACTGTGGTCGACTACAAGGACATCGAGATCACCAAGGACGATACGGGCATGTCCATGCACGTCGTCTATGACGACGCGGTGCCCTATCTTGGCAACGTGTCGCTCGCCGTACACTTCGACAAAACCGTCAAGGTGCGGTGAGCGCGCTGCGCAGACCGGATTCGTTGCTGACCTGGGCCGCGCAGACGCTCGGCCATGAGTTCGCGCGGCCCGAGCTGTGCTATGCCGCGCTTACGCATCGTAGTGCGGGCGGCGAGCATAACGAACGACTCGAGTTTTTAGGTGACTCAGTACTCAACTGCAGCGTGGCACGGCTGCTCTTCGATGCTCATCCGGATGCTGACGAGGGTGCCCTGTCGCGTCTGCGCGCGACCTTGGTGAGCGGTGATTCGCTGGCGTTGGTCGCAGCCGAGTTGGGGGTGGGCGCGCATCTGCGGTTGGGTGCCGGGGAGCTCAAGACCGGCGGTTTCCGCCGTTCCTCTATCCTGGCGGATGCGCTCGAGGCCTTGCTCGGTGCCGTTTACCTCGATGCCGGATTCGATACGGCAGCGGGCGTGGTGACGCGTATCATGATGCGCAAGATGCTCGAACTGCCCGCCGCCGATGACCTGAAAGATCCGAAAACGCGCCTGCAGGAGGCCATGCAGGCACAGAGCCTGGGCTTGCCACAGTACAGCCTGCTGCAAGCCGTCGGCGAAGCGCATGCACAGACCTTCAGCGTTCAATGCGCGCTGCCGACGCTCGGCATCGTAGCGGTCGCGGAGGGCGGCAGCCGGCGGCGTGCTGAACAGTCGGCCGCTGCCAAGGTGCTATCCGAGCTGCCGCTCGAGCTCAAGCCGCGCGCATGAGCGACGGAGCGCAGAATCCGCCGTTCAGGGCCGGTTATGTGGCCATCGTCGGCCGACCAAACGTGGGCAAGTCGACGCTGGTGAATGCCATCGTTGGGCGCAAGATCACCATCGTGACGGCCAAGCCGCAGACGACGCGGCACCGGATACTCGGTGTGGTGAGTCGCCCTGATTCGCAACTGGTGCTAGTGGATACGCCGGGATTGCATGAATCGACCCGTCGCGTGATGAATCAGTACATGAATCGCGTGGCGATCTCCTCGTCGCAGGATGCGGACATCATCTTGTTCGTGGTGGAGGCGCTGCGCTTCACGGACGAGGATATGTGGGTGTGGGACCGGGTTCGCGGTCTCAAGCAGCCGCTTTTCCTGGTGGTCAACAAAGTGGACCGCGTCAAACCCAAAGAACAGTTGCTGCCATTTCTCGAAGAAATGACGGAGCGCATTCCGGCTTCCGGCATCGTGCCCGTATCCGCGCTGGAATCGGAGAATCTGGACCGCCTGATCAGTTTGGTTGGCGCGCGGCTGCCGCCCTCGCCGCCGCTGTTTCCCACCGACGTGCTCACCGACCGCGACGAGCCTTTTCATGCGGCCGAGGTCATCCGCGAGAAGCTCACGCTCAAACTGCGTGAAGAACTGCCCTATGGCATCAATGTGCAGATCGAGCGCTTTGCCGAAGAGAACGGCCGGCTCATGGTCAACGCGGTCATCTGGGTGGAGCGTGCGGGTCAGAAAGCCATCGTCATCGGGCAAGGCGGGGACCGCCTCAAGGAAATTGGCCGGCTGGCCCGCATAGAGCTCAACGATCTGTGGCAACGCTCGGTGCATCTGGAGCTTTGGGTCAAGGTCAAAGAAAATTGGTCGGACAGCGAAATGGCGCTGCGCCAGTTTGGATACGACACGTTGTGAAGAGTTCGCGGCGTGTGTGGCTGGCACCAGCCTACGTCCTGCACCAGCAACCTTACCGCGACACCAGCCGCATCGTGGAGGTCTTCACCCTGGAACACGGGCGGCTCACGTTGTTCGCGCGCGGCGCGAATGGGCCGAAGTCGGGCGTTCGAGGCATGTTGCGTCCCTTTCAGCGACTGCTGGTGTCGTGGACCGGTAGAGCCGATGCCGGACAGCTGGTGAGTGCCGAACTCGATGGCGGGGTGACAGCCCTCGCCGCGCAACGCCTGATGAGCGGCTTCTACGTGAACGAACTGCTGCTCAAACTCACGGAACGGTG
>CAZZZU010000021.1:0-46032 GCA_964658805.1 uncultured Steroidobacteraceae bacterium | reverse complement strand
CATCGAATCAGCCGGCGCCAAAACCGGTAAAGCGCATGTCATCAAGTCGCATCACAATGTCGGCGGGCTGCCGGCCGACATGGCGCTGCAATTGCTCGAGCCACTGCGCGAGCTGTTCAAAGACGAGGTGCGCCGTCTCGGTGTCGAACTCGGTTTGCCCGCCGAGATGGTCCATCGGCATCCGTTTCCGGGGCCGGGGCTGGGCGTGCGGATTTTGGGCGAGGTGCACAAAGCGCATGCTGATCTGCTACGCCGCGCCGATGCGATCTTCATCGAAGAACTGCGGCGTGACCGCCTCTACGACAAGGTCAGCCAGGCCTTCGCCGTATTCTTGCCGGTGCGGTCGGTGGGGGTCATGGGCGACATGCGCAAATACGATTGGGTCATCGCATTGCGGGCGGTCGAAACCATCGACTTCATGACGGCCCGCTGGGCGCGTCTTCCCTACGAGTTTTTGGATCGCCTCTCCCACCGCATCATCAACGAGGTGCCGGGCATCTCGCGAGTGGTGTATGACATCTCCGGCAAGCCGCCGGCGACGATCGAATGGGAGTGACGGACGAGAAGTGATGGCTAGTCACCTGTCAGTCACGGATCCCGCGCCAGCGTCGCCGCGACCGCGGCTTCGAGTTGAGGGTCGCGGCCGGCGGTAAAGTCGGCCGGCGTGTCATCGACGACGATGTCCGGTTCGGCCCCGCGATTTTCGATGATCGCCGAGCCATCGACGGCAAACAAAGAGTCCTTGGGAATGGTGATGTAAGTGCCGTCTGTCAGCCGCCACGGGCCTTTGATCCCGCGCACCCCGCCCCAGGTGCGTTGGCCGACGACCGTACCCATCTTCCATTGGTGGAAAAAGAAAGGAAACTGATCGCCGTCCGACATCGAGAACAGGTTTGTGACCACGGCCAGCGCACGCGGTGCGACCGCGCCGGGCAGGGTGGTGATGGCTCCCTCGCGATTGCGGAACCGGCCCGCCAGCGGGCGACGAAGCACGTCGAGCACCCACTGGCTGGTGAAGCCACCGCGATTGTCGCGGATATCGATGACCATGCCGGTTTTGTCCGCCTGCGGATAGAACTGCCGCAGAAAATCTTCGCTTCCCAGCGCATCGAAGTCCGACAAATAGACATAGCCGGTCGCGCCGTCGCTGAGGCGGTCGACGAGCGCGGCATTATGCGCAATCCAGTCGAGCTTGCGGATTTCGGCCTCGTCGTCCGTGGTGTCGACCTCGATGCTGCGCGCAGGCGCGTCCGGCGCGCGCGCGACGGTGAGGTGCAGACGACCTTGTTTGCCGAGCAGCAGACGATACGGATCGTCGGGCGCGACGAGCGGATAGCCGTCGATCGCGAGCAAATAATCGCCGTCGCGAACGTTGAGCGCCGGATCGCCGAGCGGTGCGCGGAATCGCGACCGGCTGGGATCGCCCCGATAGATGTGCGCCAGGCGGTAACGGCCGCTGGCCGCATCGAGCGCGAAGTCTGCACCGAGCAGCGCGGGACTGACATGTGGGCGGGGATCGCCCGGATCGCCCCCACCGACAAACATGTGGCTGGTCGACAGTTCGCCCTGCATTTCGCCGAGGACGTAGATCAGGTCTTCGTGAGAGCTGATCGCCGGCACCAGCCGGACGTAGCGGTCGTGCACCGCCTGCCAGTCGACGCCGTTCATCTTCGGGTCCCAGAACAGGTCGCGGTCGAGCCGCCACGCCTGTTCGAACATCGCGCGGTATTCCGCGCGTGGGTCGATCGCGATACGCAGGCCTTTGATCGGCAGGGGCGTGTCGAGCGTGCTGTTCGCCGCCGTGCCGACCCGATGCCAGCCGTCGGCACGACGGACCAGCGCGGTCCCCGCATCGGGTGACAAAACATTGCCGCCGGCATCGGCGGCGATGAGACGATCTGTGTGTGTGACAGTGTCAAAGACGTGGAGCCCAGCGCTTTCGCCGGGAAGGTCGCCGCCGATGCCACTGGTGGCGGTGGCGCGGAAGAATAGCGATGTGCCGCGCCGCTCGAGCGCGGCGATGCCACCCTTGAGGTCGATCGCCACCGCCGTGGCGTGAACGGTCGCGCCGGCAAGATCCTGCGCGGCCATCGACTTGGGCAGCGCCACGTCGAACAGCGTTTCCGATTTGATAGTGGCCACCGTGCCTTCCCGGTCGCGGTCGGACACGAACGGTTGCTCGCGCCGTTGCGAGACGAAATACAGGTGGCTGCCGTCGCTGGAAAATGCCGGATCGTGATCGCTCTCGTTGGTCGGGCTCACCACCGTGTCGACAGTCGTTGCTAGGTTGAGCAGATGGATCGCGCGCATCTGGTTCGGTCGCGTCGTGCTGTAGGCGATCCATCCGCTGTCTGCCGAAAAGACCGCGTCGTGGATTTCGGGGAACGGATCAACCGCAATCTGCACGGTGTGACCAGCGGTTGCATCGATCAGCCAGAGGCGCTTGGCGGCATCGGCGACCAGCAGGCGCGAGCCGTCGGGGGCCCAGCGCGGCGCGTACAGGACGCCATTGCTAAACCGCGTCAGCACCCTGATTGGATTGCTGCCCGCGACGGGCATCACGGCCAGTTGCTGCTCGCCGCCGGCATCGGTTACGAAGGCGAGTTGCCGTCCGTCGGGCGAGATGACCGGATGATCCTCCAGCACGCCGGAGGTGTGCGTCAGGTTGCGCGCGGCGCCATCCAGGGTGACTGCCAACAAATCGCCGCGCGCCACGAGATAGGCGGTGCGTCCGTCCGCCCCAAGGGCGTAGTCGGGATATCCGGCGATATCGTTGCGCCGGACGAAGGCTGCTGCGTCGATTGCATGCGGCTTGACGCGCGCATCCGCAGGGACGTTGATCTTTAGCGTCCGGACCGATTCCGAGGCCAGATCAAGCAGCCGCAGCCGGCCGCCAAGCTGGAAAACAATCTTGCCGGCCCCGGCGGACGGCATGTCGATGTCGTAGTCCGTGTAGTGCGTGAGCTGTCGCGTTTGCTTCGTGTCGAGATCGATCACCCACAGATTGGCGCGGCGCTCGACGCCGCGATCGGACAGAAAATACACCCGCCGGCCGATCCACATCGGCGCGGTGTCGACTCCCTCCCAGTCCGTCAGCCGTTCGCGTGCCGGGCTGTTGAGGTCCTGAATGTAGAGTTCGGGTGCCTGACCGCCGACATAGTGCTTCCACCGGTCGCCGCCGAGGTTGCGAAACGTGGGATCGTAGGCGATCCGCTCCCCGCCCGGCGACAGGCTCGACATGCCCGAAGATGGCAGCCCAAGCGCTGTCGCGAGTCCGCCTGAGACCGGAACCTCAAAGGTTTCGTAGCGATGGAATGGTGTCTGCCGCAGAGACACGAACAAAATCTTCTTGCCGTCGGGCGTCCAGCCGGTGACGACATTGTCGTAGCTGTCGAGCGTGGGGCCGTGCGTCAGTCGGATAGCCGCGCCACCACCGGCCGGCATCACATAGACGTCGCTGCTGCCCTCACGCACCCAAGTGCAGGAAACCGACAGTCCATCAGGGGAAAAGCGCGGCATCAGGACCTGACCGGGATCATCGGTGAGGCGGCGGGCAACTCCTGAACCCCCCGCCACGGTCCACAGATTGCCGTAGGCAACGAACGCGACCGCGTTCGCACTAACCGTGGGAAATCGCAGCAGCGGCGTCACTGCGGCTGCGGACACCGGCCGCGTAAGCGCCACGGCGATGGCCACGGCAACCAGCGCTGCGCGGACGGCGGTCGGCGCAAGCTGACGCTTTGAGATGTTCACGTAATTGCCGGAGCGACGTGTGCGAGCCCGGAACCAGGCAGCCCGCCACGGCTGCGCGCCGCGACCCGCCAGGTGACAGCGGCGAGAATGCCAAGCAGCAAAGCCTCGAGCAGGAACTGGCTCTCGCTCACCATGCCATGCCCGACACCGGCCGGGTTCCAAAGGCTGAAGAGGAAAGTCGGCAGCAGCGCTCCTTTGATCAGGACGATCAAGCCGGTAACCTGCACCGCGCGAGTCAGCGTCGATCCAATGAGTGCCGGCCAAACGAGTGCGGCGACGACGATACTGGCAATCACCGGCTCGAAGTAGGTTGCGTATGCCCATGACAGCACGTGCCAGCCATAGGGAAAAGAATAGACGTCGGTATGGTTGAAGCGTGCAAGCGATTCGAGCAGCGGTGCGAGAACGACATCAGTGAAAGGCCGAACGGCGAACATCATCACGGCAGCGATCGCGACGGCTGCAACCGCGCGAATCGAAGCGCTGGGCAGTTTCGGCGTCACTGACACGACGACCATGCCGAGCACCAGACTGTAAAGCGTCGAGCTCAACAGCTGCGCGCCGCTGAACGTCCATGCGGTGGTCACGACCGCGTTCATCAGGCCGCCGCGCAGCAGCTCTTTCAGCCCGGCAAACAAGGCTGCGACGATCAGGGCGCGCACCCACAAAGATCGGCCAGCCATCCGTTTCCGGGCAAGACCGTAAAACGTCAGGAGTGCGAAAATCGCCAGCGCAGTGTTCCCCAGCACGGCCGTCGGGGGCACCGAACTGCGGACCGGGAACGGCACGCTGAAGCCCTGCAGCATGCAGACGTGGGCACTCAAAGAAATGAAGTTCGTGATAACTGCACCAGCGATCAGACTGAACCAGAAGGCGGGCGAGCGTTTGCTGTCTGTATGCATGTCGTCGCCAGCATAGTCTTGTGCAGTTGCGTCAACCAAGGCTGGATCCAGCAAAATAATTGATGCAAAACGCGCGCGTTTCACGCCGTTCAGGCAGCAGGCTTTTTTGCCACAGGGAGAGCAACGATGAGCATATTTTCCGAATCCACGCCTCGGGCACGTATGGCGCGCGGCGCCCTGGCGTTTGCGCTGACGGCGTTCGCGTCGTTTGCCATGGCTGCACCGCACCCCCAACCCATGGCGGTAAACGGATTTCGGGGCCAGTACTGCATGTCGATGGGTCCGCGCGGTTGGGCCGTGATTGCCGAGAATCCGCAGCGCGTAAGCTTCGGCGCCGACATGCTGAGCGGGGATGGCAAGGCCGCCGCGAGCTACGCCATCTTCGGCACCGGCAACATGGCGCCCATGCGGGGATTCGAGACACCGGACCGTGCCGTGGCCTTCAACCTCAGCCGTTTCGGTCAGCTGCGGGCTCAATTTGGCGAACGACGGCAGATCGATCGGAACGTGTTTACCCTGCCATATCGCACCGCCGAAACGCAGGGCATGGCTTACTACCAAGTCATACCGGCGCAACAAGGTGGCTGGATGGTGGTGTTGCGCACAGCTTATACCGCGCTCGGATTTTGGGATCGCCGCGGTGCCGAAGCCAGTGCCGTCGCGCGCTCTCTGCGGTGCAACGTGCCGAGCATGCCGCCCGCGCCGGATCCGCCGAGTCTCAACAGCAAGCCCAAACCTAAGCCTGGTCAGGAAGAGGGCGAGTCAGACTCTCTGTACAACCAGTGGCTCGACAAGGAGTACTTCCATAATCCCACCACGGGTGAGAACTTTTGGGTAAGCCCCAGCAGCGACTATCAACAGACCGGCCCGCAGGGCCCCGGTTATTACGCGCAACATGGTAATGACATCATCAAACTGCAGTCAGGCTATGCGCAATAAGAGCAAGCAAGTGTTCGCGATCCCGAACTTCATGGAATGGCGGGGCTCAGCAACAAAACGTTACACAAGCACGCTTTTTCAAAAATATCATCGGCCGTCGCATCTCAATTCAAGGACATCGAATGCGCGGCCTCGCTCCGACCTCTTTCGCCTTGCTTGCGATTGAAGTCGCTGCTGCGAAACTCGTGGGGCAGAGCGCTGCCGACGTCAAAGGCAGGACAGCTGCTGCCGCAGCTTACAAGCCCTCTGCCAGCATGGAGGCCTTGCAAAGGCAGGCGGCAAAATGCAAGGAGGGCGACAACGAGTGCCAGATGGCGATCGCGATGCAGATGATGGATACGCCGGACGCACAGGCACTGATGGCGCAAGGGGACGCCGCCAACAGTGCATCGCCTCGCTATCAGCTCTGGGCCCCACCACTCAAGGGTGGCAAGGTTGAGGTGAAGGCGGAGTACCTGGAAAATTGCGATGCCGTCGATCGACATCGATGCGACGGCTGGCTGGGTGACAGGTGGTGCGGCAACGGCCTCTACCATCGCGCACCGCGAACATGATTTCGACACCAAGCCGGAGGCGCATTCATTGACCGGCATGATGTCCGTCACTGCGCCGCTGAAGGTCAAGGTTCGCTGGTAACTTTCTTCACTTTAACCAGCTGCTGCATACTGGAAATTCGATTGAATGGCTCACGCCGGACGTGCTGGCCGCGGCATGGTGGACAGTGTTGAAGTGCAGGTAGATTCGATAGGATAGCGGCATGACAACGCAACCAGCCTTGAGCGCCGTCGGCCACCACTTCTTTTTGGGCCTGCGCCCGACGACGACTCTGGATCCGCGCGACAAGGCGTTGCTGAATGACCTGCGGCCCGCCGGCGTGATCCTGTTCAAAAGCAATTTTCTGCACGATCAGCCCTACGAGCGGTGGCTTGCGTCACACGAGCAACTCATCGCCGACATACGGGCGGCGGTACAGCGCGACTATTTGCTGATCGCCATCGACCACGAGGGAGGTCGCGTGTGTCGCACACCGCTGCCTATCACGCGTTTCTCATACGCAGCCAACTGGGCCGACAGGTCTGCCGCCGTCGGCGCGGCGATGGGGCGCGAGCTGGCCTCACTCGGGATCAACATGAGCTTCGCGCCCGTGCTCGACGTCAACAGCAATCCGGCCAATCCGGTCATTGGTCAACGCGCCTTCGGTGCGAGCGTTGAGCAGGTCACTGCTGCGGCATTGGCCTTCATGAATGCGCTGCAGGGCGAGGGCGTGTTGGCCTGCGGCAAGCATTTTCCGGGCCACGGCGATACCGATACGGATTCACACTATGCATTGCCGGTCTTGAAGCAAGCACTGTCGGCACTGCAGGCGCGAGAGCTCCGACCGTTCGCCGCGGCCATCGACGCAGGAATCGGCATGCTTATGTCCGGCCACATCATGATGCCGGCCATCGATGCAACGCAGCCTGTGACCTTGTCGCGCCGCTTCATTCAGGACTTGTTGCGCGAGGAAATGGGGTATGAGGGAGTGGTGGTGTCGGACGACATCGGCATGCATGCCGTGTCGCGAATTTTTGAAGACCCGAGTGCCATGGTGCGGCTGATCCTCTCGGGTACGGACATGTTGATGGTGTGTTCACATTTCACCGACACGGACCGCAGCCGCGGCCTGGCCGCTGCGCTGCTCGACGGGGTGCGCAGTGGCGCCGTGCCCGGCGATGTGATGGAACGGTCACGCCGGCGCATCAACACTCTGCTGGCCCGCGCGCCGCATAATGCCGTTGAGCCGCTCTCGCCCGAGACCTTCGCGGCCCATGCGGCGGCGGGAGAATTGTTCAGCGCCGCCACCGTCGAAGTCGTTTAAGGTCGCCGTCATGCCGCATCATTATCGAATCGTCCTCCAGGAAGTGACTGCCGACAGCATGCCGACGGAGCGCCCGCCGCTCTCGTTTCCGGTCAGCAACCATGATGATCTGTTCGAGATCCTGGAGAAGATGAAGACGCTGCATGCCGTGCCCGAGCGCGAAGTCGCCGAATTTGCGATCGGCCTTAAGCTGTTCACCGAGACGTTGATCCGCCACCGCAAAGAGCCGCTCTTTGCGGAGCTCTGGCCACACATCGGCGCCTTCATGAAGAGGCTCAAAGACGCAAGACCTGAGGTATGACGATTACAACCGCTGCGCAAACGAGTCCAGTCAAGCCGCGCGCGTTCGCGTCCTTCGCAAACCCCGATTTTCGAAAGTTCTGGATTGGCGCCACATTGACCATGATGGCGGACAACATCGAGCACGTCATTTCGTATTGGGTGATGTTTCAAAAGTTTCATTCTCCCACCTTGGGCGCCTTCGCCGTGATCTCGCACTGGGCCCCGTATCTGTTTTTGGCCGGCTTTGCGGGAAGCCTGGCTGACCGATTCGACATACGCCGACTGATTCAGATCAGTCTGCTGCTGTTCCTGAGCGTGTCCGTCGCCTGGGGCGTCATGTTCATGACCGGCACGCTGACTGTTCCGCGGGCTATGGCCCTGTTGGTTCTTCACGGGCTGGCTGGCGTGTTGTGGGCGCCGGCCTCGCAGGTGCTCATTCATCAGATCGTCAGCCTGGATCTGTTGCCGAGTGCCGTGCGGCTCACCGCGACCGGCCGCTATCTGGCATTTTTGCTCGGCCCCGCCATTGGCGCCAGTATCCTGCTCGTGTTCTTTGGTCCGACGGTCGGCATCTTCATCAATGCGCTCATCTATCTGCCGATGGTCATATGGCTGATCAATGCGCCCTATGGGGCGGCGCATGCCGGCGCCCGTCGCGTCACGCAGCGGCTGCGCGGGTTCGCCGACATCTGGTCGACCATGGGCGTCGTGCGGCAGCATCCCGTGCTTTTGGCGATGACCGTGATGGTCGGTGCCTCCGCATTTTTTATTGGCAATGCCTATCAGGCACAGATGCCTGGCTTTGCGGTTGATCTCGGGCATGGCCATCCGGGCTACGCTTACAGCATGCTGCTGGCTGCCGATGCCACGGGGGGGCTGGTTGCGGGCATCATCCTGGAAAGCCGCTCGTTGCTCCCGCCTAATACGCGGACCGCGTGCGTATTGGCGATGATCTGGTGCTGCGCGCTCGGTGGATTTGCGCAGTCATCGAGTTATCTCTTTGCCGTACCGCTGCTCTTCGTAGCTGGGTTCGTCGAGCTGGGATTCAACTCGATGGCGCAGTCACTGGTGCAATTGAATGCGCCCGCTGCCATTCGTGGCCGCGTCATCGGCGTGTTCGCCATGGCGGCCAGCGGCCTGCGCACTTTCAGCGGCTTGAGCGTCGGGTTGTTGGGTGCCAGCATCGGCATTCACAATTCGCTGTCTGCGAGTGCGGCGGTATTGTTCATCGTGTACCTGGGCATTTTTGCGGTGCGATTCGGGCGCCGCCGGTGATGACGGATCAAGGCTTCATGCAACGCGCGCTGCGCCTCGCCGAGCATGCGGCCGCCGCCGATGAGGTGCCGGTCGGGGCGGTTTTGGTGGCGGGCGGTACAATCATCGGTGAGGGATGGAACGGGCCCATTGCAACTTGCGATCCTACGGCGCACGCCGAAATTGTCGCGATGCGCGATGCCAGCCAGGCACTCGGTAATTATCGTCTGGCCGGCACCACCTTGTACGTGACGCTGGAACCTTGTGCGATGTGCATCGGTGCAGCCATCAACGCACGGGTCGAGCGGGTGGTGTTTGGTGCCTGGGACCAGAAAGCGGGCGCCTGCGGCAGTGTCCTCGATCTCACCCGCGAAGCTCGCTTTACGCACCACGTAGACGTATTCGGTGGCGTCTGCATGGAAGAGTCCGCAGCGCTGCTGAAAACATTTTTCGAGCGGCGCCGCTAGTTGCGGGCGACTTCGGTCGGCCCTGCACCCCAGGCCCATTCGAGCATGTCGCGATAGCCGCGAACGTTGTCGACGTAGCGCACAGGCTCCGAGCCGCGCGCATAACCATTCTCCGCCTGCGAGTACCAACGTTCCTGTTCGAGCAGCGGCAGGAATTCGCGCACGTCCTTCCAGGCGTCGGGGTCGCGTCCCGAGCGCTGCGTGAGGACGCGGGCGTCTTCCAGGTGACCGTAGCCAATGTTGTAAGCGGCGACTGCGAACCAGGTTCGATCCGGCTCCGGGACGTGCGTCGGAATCTTGTCGTACACCGTCCGCAGATAGCGTGCGCCGCCCATGATATTGGCACGCGCGTCGCTGCGATCGCCGACGCGGGTTTCGGCAGCGGTATTGGGCCTGAGTTGCATCAGCCCTTTCGCACCTGCCGACGATGCCGCATCAGGATTCCATTTCGATTCCTGATAGCCGATTGCCGCCAGCAGGCGCCAGTCCTGACTGCTTTTCTCAGCCGCTTCCTCAAACCACTGTCGATAGAGCGGTAAGCGGCTCTGCAGGTGGTGCATGAAGCCGCTGACGTCGGCGGCGAACACGACATCTTCAGAACGCCCATAGTAGCGCTTCGTGATGGCGGCCAACTCGCCGTCGCTGCTCAGTCGTGCGAAGTAGTCATTCATTTCCTGTACGAAGGCGGTGTCGCGGGTGCTGGCGGCCCATGCCAAGGACTGCGAGCCGGCGAAGTCAAAAGCAATGCGAAGATCAGGGTGCTGGTCATGCGCCCGTGCAAATTCGGTCGAGTCGGCGATGGTGTAGTCAATGCTGCCGTCCGCAACGCCCTCGAGCATGGCTTGGGTATCCGTGCTGGCGTTCTCCACCCAGACCAGATCAGGCAGCGAGTTGCGAGCTATCTCGAGTGCCTTGGCGTGTGCGCTTCCCGACGCGATCTCGAGATCCGCATTGCCCAGGTCTGCAAGCGAGCTAGGATGAATGACACCACGCCGATATACGAGATGTTCGCGAACCCGCTGATAGGCGGGTGCATAGGCCACGCCGGCAAATTCGACGACCGGTACCTTGAGGCCTGCAGCGGCAAGATGCGCACGGCCCGAGATGATCGCGGCGTAAACCTCGCCATAAGTCTTGACCGAGGTGATCTTGAGCGTCACACCGAGTTCGTCCGCGAAACGGCGGGCGAGATCATACTCAGGGCCCTCGGCCATATCGGTGGCGCCCTTGTAGAAGGAAAGAGGACCCATCGTGGTGACCACACGCAGTTCGCCAAGATTCTTTATCTGATGGATCAAGCCGGGGAGCGGCGCGCAGGTGTCCAACATGATGACCGCGGTGGCGGCGATCGAAACCTGGGCTATGCGCTGCCAGCGCTTTCGCCATCTCAATTTGCGCTCGGTCGCGATCAATTCAGACACCCGTGTATGACAGGGTGCGTTAGAATACCCGGATAATTCTGATTAGGGTCCATTGACATCAGCGTATTTCCGTAATATCGGCCACGCGTCACAAACCGGAGAGGTACCGAAGCGGTCATAACGGCGCCGACTCGAAATCGGATGGTCGGGTAATTCCGGCACGTGGGTTCGAATCCCACCCTCTCCGCCATTTTTTTGTCTGATCTATGCGTTTTACATAGGTTCAAGGCGTAGGAACTGTCCGCTGCGCACTATGGCGCCCTGCCTGAGTTCGAATTTTCCGAACAAGCCCTACTATCGTTCATTGCTTCAACATTCCTCTCGGAAAGGCCAGGTAGATCGTGTCGATTTTGGAAGACGTGCTGTATCTCATGATTGCCGCTGGCTTGGTGCTGGGCGTGGCTTACATTCGATCAGGTTTCCGACAGCTCCAGATGTGATCAGCGCGGGCACGCACGTAGAGCGCGCCCGCTACGGCTCCCGGATGCCCACTTTGATTGGGGCAGTTTCGTTCAGGTTGAACCACGCCAGGACACCCACACCCAGAATACAAATCATGTACCACGCAGGCACGAGTGGGTTGCCCGTGATGATCCCGAGCTTGGCCATGATCCATTGTGTCGAGCCACCGAACAACGAAATCGATAAGGCATAGATAAGACCGAAGCCGCCGGCGCGCACATGCCGCGGCAGCGATTCGGTGATCGTGACGAGCGTCACCGCCCCCGCCAGCGTAGATGAACTCGCCAGCACTGCGCAGGTGGTGTACAGCGCCCACGCGCTGCGATAGTGGTCTAGCAGCCAGAAAAACGGAAAGATAGTCACACCCAGGATCGCCCACGCGATGATGATGACGCGCTTGCGGCCAAAGTGATCTGAAAGCCAGCCGCCAAGCGGGTCGAAGATCAAGCCCGCCGCACCAATCACAGCGGGAGCTCCTAGCGCGATTTTCGGCGGCATCTTCAGGGTGAAGTTCGCGTAGGTCGTCATGTATTGCAGGACATAGTTGCAGGTGGTGCCGGTCGCGATCATCGCCAGACTCACCGCCGTCAGCTTCGTCAAGTTGCGAGGCGGGCGATCGCGCGTTGGCGCCAGTGGTTGATGCAGCGTTTCTTTCAGCCGACGTCGCAGCACCAGGCCCGCCGGGATGATGATTCCGCCGATCAACATCGCGACCCGCCAACCCCATGTATCGAGCGCGGGCTCATCGAGCGCATTGCCCAATCCTGTTCCCACCAGGCCCGCAATCAGCACCGCGATGTCGGAGCTGGTGGACTGCATCGAGATATAGAAGCCACGGCGCAGGGGCGGCGCCGCTTCCATCAGAAACGCCGTGCTGGGGCCGACCTCGCCCCCCAGCGCGAAGCCTTGTAGCAAGCGAAAGCAGACGGCGAGCAACGGTGCGGCGAGACCGATGGATGCGAACGAGGGGACCAATGGCAGTCCGATGGTTCCGATACCGATCAGCCAGAATGACAACAGCATGGCCGGCTTGCGACCCACGCGATCGCCGTAGCGGCCGATGACGAGCGCGCCCAGAGGACGGGTGAGGAACCCCGCGCCGAACGTCAACAACGACAGCAGCAAACTCGCGCCCGGTGTGTCAGAGGGAAAGAAGGTGCGGCCGATCTGACTGGCAAACAGGCCGAAGGTCACGAAGTCGTAATACTCGAGGCCGTTGCCGACCACGACGGCGATCACCTGTCGGGCCGGCAAACCTTTGTGCGGTGTGGACTCCAAGCCGGCCGCTACTTCAGATTCGCATACACCTTGATGAGGTCATATAAGACGGCGCGGCCGTCCAGCAGCGACTGCACACTCAGGTACTCGTTGAGGCCGTGAATGTGGCCGAGATCGGGACCGGCAAAAAACGGTCCAAATCCGTAGGTGGGAATCCCAGCGGCATTCAGGAATTCGCCGTCGGTCGCACCCGGCTGCAGAATGGGCAGCACCGGGACTCCAGGGTAATATTTGGCGGTGAGTTTTTCCACAGGTCCGAGCACCTGTGCGGTCAGTGGCGGCGGCGGTGAGCTGGGTCCGCGGCGTTCCAGCGCAGTAACCTTGACCGCAGGATCTGCGACCAGCTTCTCGAGTTGAGCACGCACCGCCTCTGGCTCGACGCCAGGGAAAATTCGGCAATTGATGTTCGCGCGAGCCCGCTGCGGCAGGGCGTTCGTAGCGTGGCCGGCATCCAGCATGGTGGCGACGCAGGTCGTGCGCAGGGTGGCATTCCAACTCGGATCTTTCGCGGATACCGAGGCGATGGACTTTTTGTCGTTCGGGTCCTTGACCAGGGCATTCATTGCGGCCGCAATGTCGGTATTGCCCTTGGCAGCTTGAATTTTGGCCATGCCGGTGAAGTAGCCGCGATTGCCGTCAGTGAATTGCGCCGGAAATTCGTACGCCTCCACCCGCGTCAACGCCGCCGCCAGCCGGTAAATGGCGTTGTCTTTAACGGGCCGCGAGCTGTGACCACCGACATTGGTCACTTCGAGCTGATAATTTTGTGCCGTCTTCTCGCCCGCCTGAATCTCCATGGCGACACGGTGGCCGTCCGCGTCGAGTTCGCCGAACGCGCCTTCGTTTACCGCAAATTCAGCATCGATGAGCTCGCGGCGGTTTTTGACCAGCCAATCAGCGCCGTTGAAGTTGCCGCCGCCCTCCTCACCGCAAGTGAGCGCGAGCTTGATAGTGCGTCTCGGTTGGAACCGCTCCTGGCTGTAGCGAACCAACGTGTCGACCCAAATGGCGGCCTGAGCCTTGTCGTCGATGACGCCACGGGCATAAAAGTTGCCATTTTCTTCGACCAGCTTGAATGGATCGCGGGTCCAGTCCTCGCGCTTGGCCTCGACCACGTCGAGATGCGCAAGCAACAGGATGGCTTTGGCGTGCTTGTCCCGTCCGGGATAAATTGCAACCAGGCCGCCGTCCTTGGGAAATTCGGGCGTGCTGAACACTTCCACCGCACTCTCCGGCATTCCCGCTGCCTTGAGGCGGCTTGCCATGCGCTCTGCCGCCAGGGTGCAGGAGCCACTCGAATGCGTCGTATTGGTTTCGATCAGCTCCTTGTAGAGTTCGCGAAACTGCGCTTCACCCCCGTTGCTTTGCGCCTCAGCCGAATAATTGCCGGCGATGAAAACGAGTACGGCAGCGGCAATTGAAGCCTTTTGCATAGGAGCGGTACCTGCGTGGTGGTTCAGGGGCATGTTAGACGAAGAAAGAATTGAACGGGGACTCAATGTGTTCGCTCAGCGGCGCGAACCAAGGATGGATAGAATGAATACGATGTACTCCGCGAAGCTGCTGATGGTGTTGATGTGCTGGACAGTCGCTGCAAGCGCCGGTGCCAATATCGATGCGGCAGCGGTGCACGCCCACATGCTATTCCTGGCAAGCGATGCGTTGAACGGCCGGGGCAGCGGCACGCGTGACGAGTGGATTACCGCGACCTATATCGCCGCACAACTCGATCGGCTCGGTTTGAAGCCGCTCGGCGACAACGGCGGTTTCGTCCAGGATGTCGAGATGCAGCGTACCGAGGTGATGGGCAAGCCGGACGTGCATCTCGGCTCACTGGACTTTCAGCATGGCGACGAGGTATTGCTGCTGAAATTGCCCAATGGCAATGCAGCCGGGCCCCTGTACAGATATGTCCGCGGCAAGGCGGTGCCCGACGGCGCGGCGGTGCTGTTGCCCGCCGATGCCGAAGCCGATGTGCTCCACCAGTTGAAAGCAGCGGCCATCATTCTGCGCCCGGAGACCGACGATTTTCATTCGCATTGGGAGACCCTCGCGAAGCGGCCGATCGTGGTGGGCGCAACGCGTATCGTCTCACCCGGTGCTGCTGGAACTACGGCTACGGGAGCCGCGGGTCCGGCTGTGCTCATGTTATCTGAGCGAGCCTATTCCGCCGCGGTCGCCACGCGTGATGGCGCTGCGGTGAGCATCCAGGCCACGACCCACGAAGTCACGGCGCACACGTGGAATGCAGTCGGGGAGCTGCCGGGGCACGATGCGCGCTGGCAGGACCAGGTCCTGCTGCTGACGGCGCATCTTGATCATCTCGGCGCAGTCGATAGCGGTATCGATAAGATCTACAACGGCGCCGACGATGATGCCTCTGGTTCGATTGCTGTGCTAACGCTCGCCGACGCGTTGGCACACGGGGCACCGCTCAAACGCAGCGTGGTGTTCGCATGGTTCGGCAGTGAAGAAGCCGGCGGCTACGGTGCCCGCTACTTCGTCGACAAGCCGGTGATCCCGCTGGCGAGCATTGTGGCGAACCTCGAATTCGAAATGATAGGTCGGCCAGACCCGCTGGTTCCGGGCCATACGCTCTGGCTGACAGGGTGGGATCGCACCACTTTGGGCCCTGAACTTGCGCGGCACGGCGCCAGGCTGGTCGCTGATCCACACCCCGCGCAGAATTTTTTCGAGCGTTCCGACAACATCACGCTGGCGCGCCGCGGCGTGGTGGCGCAGACCGTGTCGAGCTTCGGATTACACACCGATTATCACCAACCGTCGGATGACATAGGGCACATCGACTTCCGCCACATGACCGAATCCATCCAGTCGCTGCTGGCACCGATCCGCTGGTTGGCGGACGGGAATTTCAGGCCTGAATGGTCATCGAACGGCAGGCCGCAATGACCCTTCGCGAGAGTGTCAGGACGCAGGAACGAGAGTGATGTAAGTGATCTCAGAAGGAACCCCGAAGCGGTTCGGCGGGCCCCAGTAGCCGGTACCGCGACTTACGTAGATCACCATGTTCGCCAGACGGTTGAGGCCGCCGGTGAACGGCTGGAAAAAGCCAACCAACAGGTTCCATGGGAAGAACTGACCGCCGTGAGTGTGCCCAGAAAGCTGCACGTCAAAGCCGGCGGCCTGCGCCGCAGTCGAAGAACTCGGTTGATGTGCCAACAAAACGCGCACGGCTGCATCAGCCGGCGCACCGCGCAGCGCGGCCTGCGGATCGCTGCGCTGCCGGGGGTCGAAGTGATGAGCGCTGTAATCGGTGACGCCGGCGAGCACCAGTCGCGCGCCATTGTGCTCGAGCACCACGTGCTCGTTCTTCAGGACCCGCATGTTCAGTCTGCGAAATTCGGCCGTCCAGGCAGGTTCGCCCGAATAGTATTCGTGGTTGCCGGTAACCATGAAAACCCCAAGCCTGGCAGAGAGTTTGCCGAGCGGAGCCGTATGCGGCGCGAGGTCAGGCACCGATCCATCGACCAGATCACCGGTCACCGCGATCATATCGGCCTGCAAGGCGTTGACGCGCGCCACGACATTCTCGACGAAGGGCCGGCGAATGGTGGGGCCGACGTGCACGTCGCTGATCTGCGCAATGGAAAAGCCGCGCAGCGCCTCCGGTAAATTGGGCACCGGAATTTCGACGACGACGATGCGGGGCCGGCGCGCAATGTAAAATCCCAATGCGGTCGCCGCTACAGCAGCCGCAACTGTCAAAATCGCGCTCGAAGCCAGCCACGCCGCCACGGTAGGCCCGCTCGCGAACACCCTGGCGAGCAGAAAAACCAGATCGCGCAGCAACGTAAAGACGAACAGCGTCGAGAGGAATCCCATCAAGGTCAGGCCCACCCAGGCCAGGCGCCGCGCGGCGGTTTGGTCGCGCATCGAGCGCGTGCGCACGGACAGCGGGATCACGACGCAGGCAGCGACCAGCGCGGCGACGCCTACTGCAATCCCTACGCGACCTACCGGCAATTCAGCGACGATGCGCCACCCGATATAAAGGGGTAGCGAGAAAATCAACCAGGCGGGACTTAAAAACGGGCGGCGGACGGTCATATGGCTCGATGACCAGCAATGGGGATGCCCGCCATCCAGTTCAAGGCATAGCGGCTAAAACCTCATTTGGCCGGCTTGCGGAACTTGAGCACGAAATTATCCGCTTCACCGATCGCGGCGTAGGTCGCCCGATTTTTATCGCCTTCAGCGAACGTGGGCGGCAGAGTCCAAACGCCTTGCGGCCAGTTCTTGGTGTCTTTTTTGTTGGCATTGATCTCGGAGCCAGCGACAAATTCGAAGCCGGCTTTTTTCGCGAGCGCAATCGTGTAGTCCTGACGCACGTAGCCGTCTTTCGCCTTAGGGTCCTGTTCCTTGTCGTTGCGGCCGCGATGCTCTTCAATCCCGAGAATTCCGCCTGGCTTGAGCGCCTTGAATGCGGCCGCCAGGGCTTGATCGGCATAACCGCCGTCCATCCAGTTGTGCAGGTTGCGGAAGGTCAGGACGAAGTCGGCCGTACCGGCCGGCGCGAGGTCGAAGCGAGTGGCGCTGAGCTCGGTCTGCGTGATGCTGCCGAAGCGCTCCTTGTTGTCCGCGATGTGAGCGCTCAACTTTTTGATGCCCGGCGACTCTTCACTGTCGCCAACCGGTTGCGCGATGTAGTAATGCCCGTCTTTGGCGAGGTAGGGGCCTAAAATATCGGTCCAATAACCGCCGCCCGGCCAGAGTTCCACCACGGTGGAATTCGGTTTGATCCCGAAGAAAGTGAGCTCTTCGAGCGGATGTCGCGCCGTATCACGCGCCACCATCGCAGGACTGCGCTCGGAGCCGGCAACGGCTTTCTCGAGCGCGGGATCCGGGGCTGCGGCCTGAACGGCGCCGAAACCGACCGCGATGGCGGCGATCAGACTCAATCGAACGAAACTCTTCATGTCATACCCCGGCCAGATTGGAAGCGCGGAGTATAGCGCGTGCGTCTCAGGCGGGCGGCGTATCGCCGCTGAAGGCTTGCGCGGTGGCGCCCGTCACGGTGCCGATGGTTGCCTTGTCGCTGACGTACAACTTGACCTTGCGTTCGAAACGCAGCTCACCGGACACCGTGGCGCCGGGACCAATCACGATGACAGGCTCTTTCTCGTCCGAACTGACGAAGATCTTGCCGCCGGATTTCTTGACCAAGATGCCGCCATCGATGCGCGCAGCACCCGTGATTTTGATATCGGCGTTGACCGTGGTGATGAGCCCGGCGATGTGCGCCGATGTGACGGTGATACGGCCGTTTACGTTCGTCAGGGGACCGCTCAATTCCGAGCCCTCCTGCAGTGTGAGGTCGCCGTTAACGGACTTGATCATGTCTGATTTGGCGTCCCGGCCTAATTCGATGGTGCCGTTCACCGCGGTCAGTTGTTTGCCGGTGGCGTGCTCACCCAGGCGAATGCTGCCGTTGACGGTGGTGGCATCCGCGACGGCACCATTGTCATCGACACGAATGTTGCCGTTGACCGTTTTGGCGTCAGCGGGCGGCATTCCGGCAGCCACGTGCACGGAGCCGTTGACCTTTGTGTTGGAGTCGCTGGTATCGCATGCCGTGAGCACCGATGACCCGCACAACACCAGGAGCAGAGCCGTGCCAGAGCAAATACGGTTGATCAAATACACTGGAGCCCCCTTGCCGCTACGTTGCGAGGGTCCACTGTAGCAGCATGACGGTCAGGCTCGAAACGCGACGCGCGCCACTCGTCCCTCACGCTGACGACTTCATCCCGCAATCACATTGAATGGTGCCGCGTGAGAGACTCGAACTCCCGACCCCCTGATTACAAATCAGGTGCACTACCAACTGTGCTAACGCGGCCCGCCGACGATTGTACCCAATGCCACAGCGTGTCGCAGGGGGCGCTGCCCACGCTGCCTCCGAAGAGCCAGACATCCCCATCGCTCAGCGCCCAGGCGGTGGCGCCCGTCAGGGCAGCGGCCGGCTTACCTGGCTTCCCACAATCGCTGGTCGACGATGAATGCGCGAGCGCCAAGCCGCTCAAGCGCAGGCGGATGGCGTCATCAGCCTGGTTCACCAATGCCCAGGACCCCGTTGCGACGTTGAATTCCCACAATTCGTCTGCGGCATTTGAGCCGGTGGTCCCGCCGAACAACCAGAAATGGCCCTGCGCATCAGTCCAATAACGGGCGTCGCGTCGCGCACTTGGATGCGTTGCGCCAGGAATCCGCGTCCAGCGCTGCGTGCTGACCGAATAACGCCAGAAGTCGTCGAGGAGGCCAGCATTCGCGGCGTCGGCGCTGCCGCCAAACAACCAGAAGTCGCCCGTCGCATCTCGCCACGCGGCGGCACCGCCGCGCGCGACAGGTGTTGCATGCGCGTCCAGCAGCGTCCAGGTCGCGTTGGCCGGGGAAAATTTCCAAAGGTCACGCAACATCGGGCTGTCGTCGACAACGCCGCGCATCGCGACGCCGCCGAACAAGAACAAATCCCCATCTGCGGCTACGGCCGTCGCAGCAGCGGAACGCGCGCCCGGATGTGCGCCCACGGTGCTTACCGCTGTCCAATTCTGCTCGGCGACATCGAATTTCCAGAGGTCACCCAGCGCCGCTGCCTCGTTCGAACTCGTTGCGGGCGGCTGACTGCCGCCGAACATCCACAGGTTACCGTTCCGATCAGACCACGAACTCGCGTAGGCACGCACACTGGGCTTGCTCTGACTGTCAACCGCCATCACGGTCCCATCCATGCATGTGACGACGACGTTGGTCACGTTCGCTGTCACGGTCGCCTGCCCATTGGCAGTCACGGCACAGGTTTGTCCGGTTGGCTGGGTGGTGACCGTCACGTCATAAGCGACGCCCAGTCCGACCGAGGTCGGGAAGGTAAAAGTGGTGGCACCGGCCGGCGGCGAGACGGTATCGCCATTAACGTTGGTGAGTACCAGACCGCCCGCGCTCAACCCGCTGAGCGTGCCCCCGACCGTATATAAAAACGGCGTCACCTTACTCTTGCTGCCACACGCCGCGATTGCCGACAGTGTCAAAACCCCGATTGCCAGCCAGCTCCACTTAGCCATTACCGCGTCTACCTTTGTCCATAACGTTTTAAGCTGGCCGGAATCTATAGGATTTTTGGTGCTCTGGCATTAAATCAATGCCAGCTGCCGACCGCAGCGCGCGCGGCCTGGTTGAGCGGGCGCGCGATCAGGCCGCTCTGTGACACCTTGATCTCGTAAAGAGCCCCGTCGCTCATCGGCAAAAAGGTGGCGCTGCCATATAGCGCATCTATCCACGGCACCCAGGTGTGGTGGCGATGAATGGCTTCCCAAGGGTCGATGCGGCCAGTCGATTGAAGTGCGTAGACCGAGCGCGGCGCGGTTTTCTCGTCCTCGATGCGGGTATAGCGTCCGCTGATTCGCTCGAGTCGAAAGGCCGTATCGAAGCCGAGGAGATTGGCAAAAGACGTCCACTTCAGCAGGCGCGCGTCGACCTGCCATTCGTCGCCGCGCAGTGCGAAGTCGCTGTGTCGACCGTCCGGATAGCTCAGGACCGCGTTGAAAGCCTGGGAACCGGTGCGCGTGAATTGCAACTCAGCAGCAGGTTGTTCCGCCGTCAGCCGCTGGTAGGTCTGCAGGTTGAGACCCACCAGACCAATGATCGCGGCGAGTAAAATCCAAACGCCCGCGACGAAACCAAACCCTAGTCCGCCCCACAGGTGCCGTTGTCCCAGCCGTCGAACCGCGGCTGTGAGGAACAGCAGCCCCAGGAGTGCACAGATGACGATGGATGCAGGAAGAGTCATGACAGCCAGCTGCAGGTGCCGGAACCGAACCTCATGGGACTAACAAAACACTCAGCTCGGTTCCGGTGTCTCATTGCAGACACATCTAGTTTGCTGAGTTTCCAATGTTTTGCAAGCGGTTGATGAGGGGCCTTGAGAATTGTGCCTGGAATGCGACACCGGTTTACGGGCCGCAAGAGGCGTCTGAAGATTGACGAAAGATTAAAAATTGAACATTTGTTGAGTCGCGCGCGATGACGGATCATAGAGCGGTCGCCTTACGAGGTTCGTCAGTTAATGTGGATCGTTCAAGTTGCGCTGCGTCGGCCATACACGTTCCTCGTGATGGCGATACTGATTCTTCTGGCAACGCCGTTGGTCCTTCTGAAGATGTCTACCGACATCTTTCCCGAAATCAACATCCCTGTGGTCAGCATCGTCTGGAACTATTCCGGGATGTCCGCCCAGGAAATCGGTCTGCGCATTGCAGCAGTCAACGAAAAGGCGCTGACCACCACGGTCAATGACATCGAGCACATCGAGTCGACGTCGCTCAATGGATTGTCGATCATCAAGATCTTCTTTCAGCCGAATGCAAACATTCCCACCGCTATCGCACAGGTGGTAGCCATCGAGCAGTCGCAGCTGCGGGCCCTGCCGGTGGGCACGTTACCGCCTTTGGTGATCAAATATTCCGCATCGGCCATCCCGGTGATTCAGCTCGGGTTGTCGAGCCCCACCATGACGGAACCCGCGCTGTTCGACGCCGGTTTCAATTTTTTACGTCCACGCCTGGTCACCATACCGGGCGTGGCGGTGCCATACCCATTCGGCGGCAAGAGCCGGCAGATTTCGGTGGACATCGATTCGGCTGCATTGCTGGCCAAGGGCCTGACGCCGACCGATATATTGAATGCGGTCAACGGTCAGAACCTGACACTGCCGTCCGGCACCGCCAAGATCGGCTCGACCGAGTACACCATCGGCTTGAACGGGTCGCCTGACAGCATCGAGGGACTGAATCGCATTCCGGTGGCCAATCGAGGCGGTGTCACCACCTATTTATATGAAGTGGCGCATGTGCGCGACGGTTTTGCGCCGCAGCTCAACGTGGTCCGCCAGGATGGCGTGCGCGGGGTGCTCCTGCCGGTGATCAAGAACGGTGGCTCCTCGACACTCGACATCATCGATACGCTCAAGAGGATATTGCCGGTGGTGCAGCAGACCTTGCCGAAGGATCTGACCATCACGCCGTTGTTCGACCAGTCAGGCTTTGTGCGCAACGCCATCAGCGGTGTGGTGCGAGAAGCCGTGATTGCCGCGTTCCTGACCGCGATGTTGATCCTGGTGTTCCTTGGCAACTGGCGCAGCACCTGCATCATCGCGATTTCGATACCGCTCTCGATCCTGTCCTCGATCATCGCCCTTTATATGGTGGGCGAAACGCTCAATATCATGACGTTGGGAGGATTGGCGTTGGCCGTGGGCATCCTGGTGGACGACGCTACCGTGACGATCGAGAACATCGAGCGCCATCTGCACATGGGCTCGGATCTGCACAAGGCCATTCTGGACGGTGCGGGTGAGATCGCCGTACCCGCGCTGGTCTCGACGCTCTGCATCTGCATCGTGTTCGTGCCGATGTTCTTTTTGACCGGCGTCGCGCGCTTTCTGTTTGCGCCACTGGCCGAGGCGGTCGTGTTCGCGATGCTGGCGTCCTATGTGCTATCACGCACCTTGGTGCCAACGCTGGTGATGCTGCTCATGGATCATCGGCACGCTGCCGTTGATGGCAAGCCGAGCCTGTTGCAACGGGTCTACCGGGCATTCGATACTCGCTTCGAGAAGGTGCGCGCCGGCTATACCGACATCCTCAGCGCAGTGCTCGACAACCGGCGGGCGTTCGCCGGCGTGTTTCTGGGATTCTGTGTCCTGTCGTGTTGTCTGGTGTTCGTGCTGGGCCGCGACTTTTTTCCGAGCGTCGACGCCGGTCAGATTCGCCTGCACGTGCGCACGCCGTCCGGCACCCGTATCGAGCAGACTGCTCAGACGACGGACGAAATCGAGCGGGAGATCCGCAAAATCATTCCCAAGAGCGAACTCAAGGTCATCCTCGACAACCTGGGGATACCGTTCAGTGGCATCAATAATACCTATGCCAACAACGGCACTTACGCCACCATCGATGCAGACATACAGATTGCATTGAACGAAGACCATCATCCGTCAGCCGGCTATGTCGAGCGCATACGCCGTGAGTTGCCACCGAAATTTCCCGGTGTGGAATTCTTTTTCCAGCCGGCTGACATGGTCACGCAGATATTGAACTTTGGCCTGCCGGCTTCCATCGATGTGTTGTTCACGGGGACGGACGTGCGTGCCAGCTATGACCTGGCCGCCGATCTCATGAAAAAAATCAAGCGGGTGCCCGGTACGGTGGACACCCACATTCATCAACGTATCGATCTGCCGGCCTTGAATCTCGAGATGGACCGCACCCAGCTGCAGTTGCTGGGCTTGAGTGCCAATGACCTTGCACAGAACCTGCTGATATCGACTGCCGGTACCTCTCAGACCTCGCCCGGATTCTGGCTCAATCCTGCCAACGGTGTGGTCTATGCACTCGCTGCGCAAACCCCGCAATACCAGATCGATAGCCTCGATGCCCTGCTGCAAACGCCGGTACGCTCTGCCAACGGCAACAGTTCCCAGGTGCTGAGCAATCTCGTCATGGTCAAGCCGGCGACGCAGGTCGCGGTGTCCTCGCGCTTCAATCTCGCACCCGCCATCGACGTGTACGTCGGCGTCCAGGGACGCGACCTTGGCAGCGTAACCAACGAGATCTCGAAATTGGTGGACGCAACCCGGGGGCATCTGCCACGGGGTGCGGCCGTCGTCATGCGCGGTCAGTCGCAGACCATGCAGACCTCGTTCATTCAGCTTGGACTGGGACTCGTGATGGCCGTGGTCATGGTGTATCTCCTGATCGTGGTGAATTTTCAGTCCTGGGTGGATGCCTTCATCATCATCACGGCATTGCCGGCGGCGCTTGCCGGCATATGCTGGATGCTATTTCTGACTGGCACGACATTGAGCGTACCGGCGCTGACGGGTGCCATCATGACCATGGGCGTGGCGACTGCCAACAGCATCCTGATCGTGTCGTTTGCAAAGCAGCGCATGGGTGAAGGTTTGTCGCCGGTGATGGCTGCTCGCGACGCGGGCGCCACGCGAATCCGGCCGGTGCTGATGACTGCCTCGGCCATGATCATCGGCATGGTGCCCATGGCGCTGGGCCTGGGCGAGGGCGCGGAGCAGAATGCGCCGCTCGGTCGGGCCGTGATCGGCGGCCTGTTGTTTGCCACCATTTCGACGCTATTTTTCGTTCCGGTCATCTACGCCGGAGTGCACCGGCGCCTCGAAGTCAGAAAGCACGCACAAGCCACCGGCGCCGCACCGCTCGCGCAAGGGAATCTCTGATATGTCTGAGTCCGTAACGCAGCCCGCTGCCTCGCTCAAGCGCGCCAAGGTCGTGGTGGTGGCCATCGTCCTGGCCCTGCTGTTGGGCGGGGTCCTGATCTTCGTGCTACGAGGTCGGCAGGCCGCCGCGCTCGACAACGACCTGGATGTTCACGGCAAGCAATACGTCACCCTGGTCTCGCCCAAGGCCGGCGGTGGCGGCCCGTCGCTGACACTGCCGGGCACCTTGCAGGGCTTCATTGAAGCATCGGTGTATGCGCGCAGCAACGGCTACGTGGTGCGCTGGTTCAAGGATATCGGCGCGACCGTAAAAAAAGGCGAGCTGTTGGCGGAGATTACCGCGCCTGAAGTCGACCAGGAATTATCCCAGGCCATCGCGACCCAGGCGCAAGCGGCCTCCAGTGAAGGGCTGACAAAGAGCACGGCCGAACGTTGGAAAGCATTGCGGGGCAAAGATGCGGTCACGCAGCAGGACCTCGATGAGCGTGTCAGCGCTTATCAGCAGGCGCAGGCTAATTTGAACGCAGCGCGCGCCAACGTGGCACGTTTGCGTAACCTGCAAGGGTTCAACAAGGTGGTCGCGCCGTTCGACGGCGTCGTCACCAGTCGCAGCGTTGACGTCGGCGACCTGGTGAACGCGGGCAATGGCGGTGTCGGGCGAGCCCTGTTCGGCGTGGCGCAGATTGATCCCCTGCGGCTCTACGTCAACGTTCCGCAAGCGTATGCGCCCAGCGTCAAGGTCGGAGATCAAGTGGACGTCAGCCTTTCGCAGCATTCGGGTGAGCAGTTCAAGGGCACCATCGCGCGCACGGCGCGCGCCATCGATGTGACCAGCCGGACCATGCAGGTGGAGATCAGAATTCCCAATTCGGATGGCAAGCTCATCGCCGGTTCTTACGTGCAAGCGCAACTGCCGATCAAGCAGGACGTAGGCGCGTTGATCGTACCCACCAATGTCCTGTTGTTCCGGACGAGCGGCACCTATGCAGCCGTCGTCGACGACAAGGGTCGAGTGAGCCTGCGTCTGGTCAAATTGGGCGTCGACTTCGGCAAGGAAGTGGCTGTGTTGAGCGGCGTTTCGAGCAACGATCGGTTGGTACTCAATCCGGCGGACTCGCTGGCTGACGGCGACGTGGTAACCCTGGCCGCCGTACACCCGGCCCCGGTGGACGGTAAGGCGCAGCCGGTGGCCAAAGGCGATTGATGCGCATGCGTGCTCAAGTGAGTCACACCATGGCAGCCCTCGTGGCTGCGGCTGCCATGAGCGGGTGTATGGTGGGGCCTGATTATCAGCGTCCGGCAGCGCCGCTGGCAGCGACGTGGACGCCGCTGGAACCCTGGAGCCCCGCGACCCCGATAGATGGCGCATTGAAGGGACGCTGGTGGGAGGTATTTGCCGATACCCGCTTGAACGAACTGGTCGAGCAGTCGCTGACCGCCAATCAAAATCTCAAAGCAGCCTCCGCCCGGCTGGATCAGGCACGCGACCAACTAATGGTGGCGCGTGCCGATCTCTTTCCGACCATCGGCGTCGCGGCGCAAGCGAGCCGCGGCCGAACCTCCGCAAATCGTCCGTTGGCGTCGTATGCGACGCCCAATCAGTCCACGACGCAAAACGACTTTCGTCTCGGACCCGCCGCGAGCTACGAGGTCGATCTGTTTGGTCGTGTGCGTCGCCAGGTGGAAGGCGCGCGCGCGGAAGCTGAACAGGCTGTGGCTGATTTCGAAAACACGCGGCTCGTGCTCACGGCACAACTTGCGAGCAATTACTTTTCGCTCCGTGAGCTCGATGCGGAGATCGACGTGGTGAGCAAGGTGCTCGAGCTGGAACGTGATGCATTGAGGTTCATCGCAGCGCGGCACGATCTGGGAACAGCCACCGGCCTCGACCTCGCGCAGCAACAGGCTTTATTACAGTCGAATCAGGCGCAACTCGAGTTGTTGCAAAACCAACGTTTCCAGTACGAACACGCCCTTGCGACCCTGGTCGGAGCGCCGGCACCAGGTTTCAGCGTTGCGCCGAATCCGGCAACGGCACCGTTGCCTGCTTTGCCGGTGGGTGTGCCCTCAGACCTGTTGCAAAGGCGCCCGGATGTGGCGGCAGCGGAGCGGGCTATGGCCGCGGCCAATGCTCGCATCGGTGTAGCAAAGGCGGCCTATTTTCCCAGCATCAATCTGGCGCCGGGTATCGGCGTACCGGGGTTGGGCTGGGAGAGTGCCGCCGTCTCGAGCCTGTTCGATGCGCCGAGCTTTCTGTGGGCAGTCGGTCTCTCGGCCACCCAAACCGTCTTTGATGCAGGCCGTACGCGCGGTAACGTACGCTACGCGCGCGCCGGTTACGATGCGTCTGTCGCCACCTACCGGCAGACCGTGCTGCAGGCGATGGAGGAGGTCGAAAACGGTATCACCGGGCTCGTCTCGCTCGAGCATGCGGCTACCGAAGCCAATGCCAGTGTCGACAGCGCGCAGCGCGCCTACGACATCGCCAGCGAGCGCTACAAGGGCGGTGTCGACACATACCTTGACGTCATTACGTCTGAACAGGCTTTGCTCAACAATCAACGTCAAGCGGTGCAGATCAAGGGCCAACAATACGGCACGGCCGTGTATCTGGTGAAGGCGCTAGGGGGCGGTTGGAGCGGCGATATATCGCAGATTTCGCGTAACGAATAAGACTCTAGGCTGTGGCGCTTGCGGACGCGCCAGAGGGTTTCTTGCCGAGCGTTTCGATTGCCACCGGCGGTGATAAGTTGTTCGACTGCACGAAGTCGACGCCCAATGCCGTCAGCCACTCCTGCTCAGCAGCGCTTTCGGTGCGCTTGGCCACGGTGTGCATGCCGAGCACGCGCGACATTTGCACCACGCCGGTGATCGCAGCCTGCGAGAGTTTGTCGGAGCGCATCTTGGTCGTGATGTCGGACGACAGTTTGACGTAGCGTATGCCGGGCAAGCGCAGCAGGGTGAAGCACTCCGTGCGGAGCGCGAAATCGTCGAGCACGATTGGGCAGCCGAGCCGGGATAAGGCACCGGCGACCTCGGTGATGCGTTCCATCAACCGGAGTGCGGTAGGCGCATCCACCTCGAAAGCGATGATGCCCTTCGGCAGCGATGACTTTGCCAGGCACAACTCGACGAAATGGATGAAATGCTCGTCGTACAAGGCGGTGGTGGTGAGATTCACCGAGAACATGACCTGTTCGTTCTGCCACACCGCAGGGTTGTGAACCAGCCAGCCGATGAGTTCGGATACCACACGACGGTCGATCATCGAACCGAGACCATTCTCGACCGCAGCTTTGAGCATGGCGGCCGGCGCGGAGTTGGGCGCCGAGTCCGATTTGGAACGGAGCAAGACTTCGTAGCGCTTGTGCTGGCTGCCTTTCACCAGGGGCACGAGGCGCTGGACGTACAAGGCGATCGGGCTCTTGCGCAGCGCTGCATGCAGGCGTTCGATCGCGGGGGTCGCAGGGCGCTCGCGGCGCTCCGCTGACGCCACCGGCGCGGAGGGCGGCGATTTGCTCGCAGCGAGGGATAACGTCAACGTCGGTATGTGCTTGCCTGATGGCAGTGCCGGCGGCGCGGGCGCGGCGGCTGCGGTGGGCGCTTGGGCTGGCGGGCGTGCGGCATGCGCGCCGGTCGCAAGCATGATTTTTAAGGAAGCGGTGTCCACCGTGATGCCGGAATCAGGGCGGGTGGCGGCGAATTCAGAGATCGCCCGCTGCAGTTTCGGCGTCATCAATCGGGTCGGGCCGCGCGCGGCGATGCGCGAGTCCATGATCAGCATCACGGCACCCACCATGGCGCGGCGTGCACTGATGACGCGCACGAGCATGGCGGAGCGCGAATCCCCTAAGTCAAAAGCGAGAATCGGTGCAGCTTCGGGCTGGGCAAATGCCTCGATGGCTTCGATCACCGCATTGTGCTCGTCGGGCCCCATCGAGCCCTCGCTCAGCCAGAGCACATCGCCACTCTTGTCGTGTAACGAAATGGCGTACGCACGCGCAGGCTCAATGGCAGCGCGGATCTTTTGACAGATGCTGTCAAAATCGATCAGCGGACTGTGGGCCGCGCTGACGCCATTGTCCTGTTCCATAGAGCATAATTACCGCAGGCACAGTGGTCTTGCTGTGATGGTCTTCGCCAAAACGCGACAGTTTCTGACAGCGCCAAGGAGGCTGTTTACATATCGTCTGGAATCCCAGGCATCAGGCGCTAAACTGCGACACATGAGCCTATCGCAGCAGCGCAAAGACTTTCGGTACTACGATTTCGTCATGGCGGCATACGTCTGCGTACTGCTGTGTTCGAATCTCATCGGTCCGGCCAAAGAGACCACTTTGACCGTGCCGATACTCGGTCCCATTACATTCCTGTCCGGCGTGTTGTTCTTTCCCATTTCTTACATTTTCGGGGACATTCTCACCGAGGTGTACGGTTACGGCCGCGATCGGCGGGTGGTGTGGGCGGGCTTCGCCGCACTGGCGTTTGCCTCATTCATGGCCGCCGTGGTCGTGCACCTGCCACCCTCCGCGCAATCACGTGCCAACCAGGCTGCCGTCGAAGCCATTTTTGGCAATACACCACGCATCGTTCTTGCCTCGGTCATCGCTTTTCTCTGCGGTACTTTCGTCAACAGTTTCGTCCTCGCCAAGATGAAAGTTTGGACGCAAGGGCGATGGCTGTGGTCACGCATCGTCGGTTCGACCTTGTGCGGCGAGTTGGTCGACTCGGTGCTGTTCTACTTCATTGCGTTCTACGGGCGCATGCCTCTGCCGCATCTGCTGGCAATCACGTTGACGCAATACGCACTGAAGAGCGGTTGGGAAATCGTCGCAACGCCGCTGACATACCGTGTTGTGAGCTTTCTCAAGCATGCTGAGAACGAGGATTATTACGACACCGATACGAATTTCACGCCGTTCTCCCTGAAGACCTGAAGCGATCGTTACGCGCCTGTCATGCGTGCACTGTGCACGTGTGCAGGCGCAATGCGTTGTCCTGACTGACACATCACCCAGGGAGTTGATCATGAAATTACGTCAAGCCTGCGCGCTGGCCTTGCTGGTGACCGGGGCTGCCGCCTGCACCGTGACCGCAACCGCACCGCGCGTGGTCGTGCATACACCGCCGGTCGCCGAAGTCGTGGTCGCGCGCCCGCCACCGCCGTTGCGTGTCGAGGAGGTTCCGCCGCCGCCGCCGCATGGCGAACGGTTCGTCTGGCATCGTGGTCACTGGCAGTGGGAGCACGGTGAGTATGTCTGGGTGGGCGGCCACTATGAAAAGCGGCCCGCGCAGGCTGCGGAATGGATCCAACCTGAATGGGTGGCACGCAACGGCCAGTGGGTGTATCAACCCGGGCATTGGGCCTACCGCTAGAGACATTCCGGCGAGCAGGGCGGCGGTCGTAATTGGTCGCCGCCCTGCCATTTTCTGCCACGTTGCGGCACGGGCTGCGCCTGTATCGGCGCGCGTAATGGCTCCCATGAGGCGCAGGTCGCCTTCAACATGAGAGTCAGGAGCCGTTATGAACAGCAGCGTTGGCAAAGTAATATTGATTTTGGGGTTGACGGGTTTGAGTGTGACCGCGCTCGGCGCTGAAGCAACGCCACCCCCCACACCGCATCCCCATGAGCCGATCGGTTTCGTGACCGGTGCGGTGGTGGGCGCCTTCGCCGGCGGGCCGATAGGGGCTGTGGTGGGAGCGGGCATCGGCACCTGGCTCGGCAACCGTGTGCACCGCGCCGACGATGCACGTGCGGCTGAAGCGCAGGTCGCCGCACTCAACGGGCAACTCCTGGCGCGCAGCGACGCGCCCGCCGTGGTGTCTGCGGACCCTTCGTTGCTGCTCGACGGGGTGCAGGATGACGTGCTGTTCAAGACCGGCAGCGCCGACATCACGCCGGAGGTGGCGCATCAGATGCATGTGTTGGCGCAGGCCATCATGAAGTCACCCCTGCTCAAGGTGCGGGTCGATGGCTACGCTGATCCGCGCGGCGCGAGTGAGAGCAACATGAAACTCTCGCAGGAGCGAGCCGATGCGGTACGCGAGCTGCTCCTGGCGGCCGGTGTGCGTGAGACGGCGCTCGAAGTGAACGCCTATGGCAAGAGCCAGAGCATCGCCTCGGACAGCGACGGCTATGCGTTCGAGCGCCGTGTGCGAATCACCCTGCGAGCTGACGCGCCGATCACACTCACCGCAGCGCAGGTCAGCGAAAACGAGTGAGCGGGGAGGGCATCGATACGTGCGGCCCGGCGTGCTTTCGGGCCGCACTTGTTTCAGCGCTCACGCTGTGCCTACGATACGGGATGAATGACCGCCCCAAGATTGTCGCACTGGATCGCTATCAGACCGGCGAATCCGCCAGCCCGCTCCCTGAAAACATCCTGGCTGGCATTCCGCGGATCCGCGTGTCAAACCAATATGCGGATGCCACTCAAGTGTTCTTTTGTGGAATTTGGACCAGCACATCCGGCAAGTGGCGGGTGCGTTACACCGAGCACGAATTCTGCGTCCTGATCGAGGGCCGGGTACGAATCGAGTCGGTAAGCGGTGAGAGACACGACTTCCGCGCCGGTGACGCGTTCGTGGTGCCGGCGGGTTTTGAAGGCATCTGGGAAGTCGCCGAGCCGTGCAAGAAGTGGTACGCGATATTCGAACCCAAAGAAGAAGCCAAGGGCTGACCGGACGGCGCGCCGGTAGCCCTGAACGACCCGGCTGTCAGGCGGTTTCGCGAATCACCTCGCCGAGCGTTTCCACGATACGGTCGATCTGTTTCTGCTCGATGATCAGCGGCGGCGACATGGCGATGGTATCGCCGGTCTGGCGCACCATTACGCCCCGCTCGAAGCACTTGAGGAACACCTCGTAGCCGCGGGCGCCGGGCTTGCCTGCGCGCGGTTCCAGTTCGACGCCGCCGATCAGGCCATAGTTGCGCACGTCGATGACGTGCGGCAACCCACGCAAAGAATGGATGGCATCTTCTAGCTTGGGTCCCATCGACACCGCGCGGCTGAACAAGCCTTCCTGCTCATAGACATCGAGGGTCGCGAGTGCCGCGGCACAGGCTACCGGATGCGCGGAGTAGGTGTAGCCGTGAAACAGTTCGATGACATTCTCCGGTCCTTGCATGAAAGCGTCATAGACCTTGCGCTGCGAGAAGACGGCGCCCATCGGTATGGAACCGTTCGTCAAACCCTTGGCAGTGGTCATGAGATCCGGTGTGACATCGAACGCCTGTGCCGCAAATGGTTTGCCGATGCGGCCGAAGCCGGTGATGACCTCATCGAAAATCAACAGGATGTCATGCCTGTCGCAGATCTCACGCAGGCGCTTCAGATAGCCGACCGGCGGGAGCACCACGCCGGCCGAGCCGGAGATCGGCTCGACGATGACGGCTGCAATGGTCGACGCGTCGTGCAGCGCGATCAGGCGCTCGAGTTCGTTGGCGAGATGCGCGCCCCACTGCGGCAGTCCGCGCGAAAAGGCATTGTGCTCATGATCGAGGGTGTGCGGCAGATGGTCGACACCCGGCAGCATCGAGGCTGCAAAGGTCTTGCGATTGTTGACCATGCCACCGACCGACATGCCGCCGAAGCCGACACCGTGGTAGCCTTTTTCGCGGCCGATAAAACGGGTGCGATGACCGGCGCCCTTGGCGCGGTGATAGGCGATGGCGATCTTGAGCGCCGTGTCGACGGCTTCGGACCCGGAATTCGTGAAAAAGATGCGGTCCATGCCCGGCGGCGCAATCTTCGCCAGACGTTGGGCGATTTCAAATGCGATCGGATGCCCCATCTGAAAGGCCGGTGCAAATTCCATCGTGCCCAGCTGTTTTGCGACGACCGCAGTAATTTCGCTGCGGCAGTGACCCGCGTTCACACACCAGAGCCCGGCGACGCCGTCCAGAATCTGGCGGCCATCGGCCGTCCAGTAGTACATGCCCTCGGCACGCGCCAGCAGGCGCGGTTGTGCCTTGAACTGACGGTTGGCCGTGAACGGCATCCAGAATGCGTCGAGTTCGCCGGCGTGGAGATCGGGGACGGGTGTCAGTCGGGCATTCATGGCATTGATCCTTGCAATGGGAGGGACGCGCTCGGGGTCGATGATAAGGAAAATTGACAGTTGACTCAATTTTTACCATGAAACCCTAGGATGTGTTTAAGATAATAGACATTATGACCTTGGACGTGGGCGCGCATCTCAAGGCTGTACGGCAGATGTACGGTCTCTCGCAACGCGAATTGGCGAAGCGCGCGGGCGTGACCAATGGCCTGATCTCTCTCATCGAGCAGAACCGCGTCAGCCCCTCAGTCAGCTCGCTCAAAAAGGTGCTCGACGGCATCCCCATGGCGCTGGCGGAATTCTTCACCATGGACCCAACCGGGCAACCGCAGGTTTTTTTTCCGCGCGACGAACTGGCCGACATCGGCTCGGGCGCGGTTGAACTGCGCCTCGTCGGCAGTCGCCTGAGCAAGCGCAACATGTCGATCTTGCATGAGCGCTATGCAGTGGATGCTGATACCGGTGAGGAGATGCTGACCCATGCCGGTGAGGAGGGCGGGGTCGTCGTCAAAGGCCGCATCGAATTGACCGTCGGCGGCGAGGCGCGCGTGCTCGGGCCGGGCGACGCGTATTATTTCAAGAGCGCCATTCCGCACCGCTTTCGCAACCTGCATCGCGAAGAATGCGAGATCGTCAGCGCCTCATCTCCGCCGACCTTTTAAAGTAGCATTGAAGCCATGAGTACCGTCACTGTCGCCGCCACGCAAATGGCTTGCAGCTGGGACCGCGATGCCAATGTGGCGCGCGGCGAAAAGCTGGTGCGCGAGGCTGCCGCGCGGGGTGCGCAGATCATCTTGCTGCAGGAGCTGTTCGAAACACCGTATTTCTGCAAAGACCATCTGGCCAGCCATTTGGACCTCGCGAAACCGCTCGACGGCCACCCGGCGGTCGAGCACTTTCGCGCCCTGGCGCGCGAGCTCAATGTGGTGTTACCCATCAGCGTGTTCGAACGCTCGAACAACGCGTTTTACAACAGTATTGTGATCGTGGATGCGGACGGCGAGATCTGCGGCTTTTATCGCAAGTCGCATATTCCGGAAGGACCGGGATACCACGAAAAATTTTACTTCTCACCGGGCGATACCGGCTTCAAGGTTTTCGAGACGCGTTATGCCAAGCTGGGCGTGGCCATCTGTTGGGACCAGTGGTTTCCCGAGACGGCGCGTTGCATGGCGTTGATGGGCGCCGAAATTCTGATGTTCCCCACCGCCATCGGTTCCGAGCCGCAAGATGCCAGCATCGACTCGAGTGCGCACTGGCAGCGCACCATGCAAGGTCATGCGGCCGCGAATGTGATGCCACTGGTCGCATCGAATCGCATCGGCACTGAGACCGGCGAAAAATACACCATGAAATTCTACGGCTCCTCGTTCATTGCGTCGCCCACCGGCGAAAAGGTCGCCGAAGCGGGACAGGATGAGGAAACCGTACTGACGGCGTCATTCGACCTCGAGCATGTGCGGCACTACCGCCGTGCCTGGGGGGTTTTCCGTGACCGACGGCCCGACCTCTATTATCCCCTGCTGTCGCTCGATGGACGCGGCTGACGACGGCGCCCACGCCGCGCCGCTGCCGGGTCAGTTCGTATTCGTCGATTTGGAGACCACGGGCGCGAACCCTGCGCATCACCGTATCACCGAAGTCGGCATCATCCGGATTTGCGGGGATGCGCTGGTAGAACGCTGGAGCACGCTGGTCAACCCTGAGTGCGTCATTCCGCCTTTCATTGAGCGCTTCACCGGGATCAGCAATGAGATGGTGGCCATGGCGCCGCGATTTTCCGAGATCGCCGCGACCGTGTTCGCAAAACTCGCCGACGCGCTGTTCGTTGCTCACAACGCGCGTTTTGATTACGGCTTCCTGCGGCGCGAGTTTCTGCGTCTCGGCACGCACTTCACTGCGGACGTAATGTGCACGGTCAAACTGTCGAGGCGGCTCAATCCGGAGCAACCGCGGCATAATCTGGATGCGATCATGCAACGTCATGGGCTGGTCTGCACGGCGCGGCACCGCGCCCTGGGCGATGCGGAGGTACTGCACGATCTGTGGCGCAAGCTGGAGCGCGATTGGCCGCGGGCACACCTTAGCGCCGCCGCGGCGCGCGCTACATTGGGCGCGCCGCGTCTGCCTGCGCACCTGCCGCCGACGCTGCCGGACGAACTGCCGCAGGGCCCCGGTGTGTATCGTTATCTCGATGCGCAAGGCGACGCGCTGTTCGTGGGCCGTAGCAATGAATTGCGCGAGCGCATCCTCGAGGAGATGACAGAGTTGCCGCAGGGGCTGCGCGCGCGCAACTTGAGCGCTGCCACGCGCCGCGTCGTCTGGCGCGAGACCGGCGGCGAACTGGGCGCGCTCTTGCTCGAAGGGGAATGGCGCAGGCGTTATGCGCCGCGGGTCGGCAAGCCGAAGCAGTCACATGAGGACATGACCTTGCGGATCGCGCCAGACGATTCCGGCCGCCTCGAGTTGCTGCCGCTCGCAGCGCTCGCCGACGGCGTGACAACGTGCTTCGGCGTCTTTCATGCGGAGCGCGATGCCCGCAAAGCGGTGCGCGAGATTGCCCGCGCGCACCGCCTGTGCCTCAAGGTGTTGGGGTTCGAAGACACGCCGGGCAGTTGCCTCGCCTACCAGCGGCAGGAATGCAAGGGCGCCTGTCTGGGCAAAGAGCCGCCGGCCTTGCACACGATCCGGCTGCAAATGGCGTTGACCGCACTCAAGATCAAAGCGTGGCCGTTCCCCGCGCGCATCGGCATGCGCGAGGGCAATGATCTGCATGTGCTGTCAGAGTGGCGCTATCTCGGCACCGCCACGTCTGAGGAAGAGCTCTCGGAGCTGCTGGCGACGCGCCATGAAAACGCGTTCGACGCCGATACATACCGCATCCTGACGCGCTATCTGGCGCAGCGCCCACGGCTCGAATGGCGCGACCTCAGTCATTCGATCGTGGCCTGACGCAGCCGCCATGGACAACGTCTTTTATTGGATCGCCACCGCACCGGTGGGCGCGGCTTCGGTGCTCGCAGAGGAACTCGCCGGCTTCGGGGCGCACGACATTCGCGAACGCAGTCACGACGTCAAATTCCAGGGCACATTGGAGGTCGGCTATCGCGCCTGCCTCTGGTCGCGTACGGCAACGCGGATCCTGCTCAGCGTAGGCTCGGTGAACGCGTCGAGCACGAGTGCAGTGTACGAGGGCGTCAAACGCATGAACTGGCGCGCACACCTGACACCCGGTGCGACGCTGGCGTGCGATTGCAGCGGCGGCAACGAATCGATTCGCCACACGCTCTACGGTTCACAACTCTTGAAGGACGCGATCTGCGACAGCCTGCGTGATGCCACGGGCGAACGCCCCAACATCCGGCCTGAACGCCCTGACGTGCTCGCCCACCTGCACGTCGAGGGCAGCAACGCGATGGTGTCGCTCGACTTCTCCGGCGAGAGCTTGCATCGGCGTGGCTACCGCACCGAGGGCGGTCGCGCGCCGCTCAAGGAAAATCTGGCAGCAGCGGTGTTGTTGCGCGCCGGCTGGCCCGACATCGTCGCACGGGGCGGCAGCTTGCTCGATCCCTTATGTGGCTCGGGAACCTTTCTCACGGAAGCTGCCGCCATTGCAGCCGATGCGGCGCCCGCCCTGGCGCGTGACTACTTCGGGTTCCAAGGCTGGCGCGGACACGACGCAGCGCTGTGGCAGCAACTGCTCGATGAAGCGCATGCACGTCGTGCAGCGCGGCCGGCGCGGCGCTGCATCATCGGTTCGGACTTCGACGCCGAGGCCGTGCGCTTGTCGCTGGAACACGGCGTGCGCGCCGGCTTCCAGGATTGGCTGCATGTCGAGAAGCGAGCGCTGATAGAGGTCTCGAGGCCGCACGGCGATAGCGGCCTCCTGGTGACCAACCCGCCCTATGGCGAACGTATCGGCGCGGAAAGCGGCCTGCCGCAGCTTTACGCCGAACTCGGCACCGTGCTGCGCGAACGCTTTCGCGGCTGGCAGGCTGCGGTGCTCACGGGCAACCCGCCGCTGGCGCGCGAACTCAAGGTGTATGCGACACGCACGCACCGCTTCATGAACGGTGCGATCGAGTGCCGGCTGCTACGCTTCGATTTGACCGAGGTGCAGGCGCCGCGCACGCCGGAGGTCGCACGCGCGGCTTGGGCCGCTCGTCCCGGCGCACAGATGTTCGCAAACCGACTGCGCAAGAATCTGAAGAAATGGGACAGCTGGGCGCAGCGTGAAAAAATCGAATGCTATCGGGTGTATGACGCGGACATGCCCGAATATGCGTTTGCCATCGACCTATATGGACGCGAGCCCCGACACGTCTATGTGCAGGAATATGCCGCACCGAAGACGGTCGATGAGCAAGACGCGCGCGAACGCCGTCGCGAAGTATTGACGGTGTTGCCGGAGGTCCTCGACGTGCCGCTGACCCAGGTGCATTCACGCACGCGGCGCCAGCAAAAGGGCGCCGAGCAATACGACAAGCAAGCCGATAGTGCCCAGCGTCACGTGGTGGAGGAGGGTGGCCTCAAGTTTTGGGTCAATTTCAAGGACTACCTCGACACCGGTCTGTTCCTCGATCATCGGATCACACGCGGCCTCCTGCGCGACTGGTCCAAGGGCGCCGATTTTCTGAATCTGTTTTGTTATACGGCGACGGCCAGCGTCTACGCAGCCGCGGGCGGCGCGCGGTCCACCACCAGCGTCGACCTGTCGAACACCTATCTCGACTGGGCGCAGGATAACTTTCGTCTCAACGGCTTCGGCGGCGACGGGCACGAGTTGTATCGCGCCGATTGCCTCGAGTGGCTGACGCAGCAGGACCCGCACAGGCAGTTCGATCTGATCTTCCTGGACCCGCCGACCTTTTCCAATTCCAAAAAAATGGACGGTGTACTCGACGTGCAGCGCGACCACGTGGGCATGGTACGGCGCTGTATGGCCCTGCTGCGGCCGGCGGGACGCCTGGTGTTTTCCACCAACTTCACGCGCTTCAAATTCGATGCGCATGCACTGAATGATGTCATGGTGGAAGATATGAGCACTCGAACGGTGCCGAAGGATTTCGAGCGACACAGCCGCATTCATCACTGTTTCAGCCTGCAGCACAAGTAGCGTAATCTTGGATAGCCATGACCCAGCCAATCAAGTCGATCGGTGCGCTTTGCTGCTTGTTGCTGAGCGCAGTCGCGCAGGGCGAAGCCGCGAAAAGTGAGCCGATCAATCCGGCGCCCGGCGCGAAAGAGTACGCGGCGCTGGCAAAGCTGCCGGATTTCACCGGGGTGTGGACGCCCGACATGACCGATCAGGCTGCGCAGGAGCGCGGTAATCCGCCTCCCTGGAAACCGGCCATCGCGAAGCAAGTACAGCATCTTTATGCGGAAGAGAAAGACGGCCGTCCTTTCCCCATCATCGACCACTGTTTTCCGACCGGTATGCCGAGCTACATGCTGATCACCCACAATGCTTTCGAAATTCTCTCCACCCCGGGGCGCATCACCCTCCTCGGCGAGGGTGACGGCAACCGACTGCGTCGGATCTATACGGATGGCCGGGCGCATCCCGCCGACCCCGATCCGAGTTTTCACGGCCACTCGATCGGTCACTGGGAGGGTACGGTGCTCGTGGTTGATACCGTGGCGCTCCTGCCGCAGGTATTTCTGGCCGTGAGCGAGGCGGTAGGCGTGCCCAACAATGGCGACATGCACATCGTGGAGCGCCTGCACGTGGCGGATGATGTGCTTTACGACGAACTTGACATTACAGCGAACAAATTATTGAACAAGACCTGGAAGACCACGCGTAAATACTATCGACAACGTGCGCAGAAGTACGACATCGTCGAGGGTGTGTGTGAGCAGGGCAATTTCATCGACGGGGTCGACGCGAATGGCAACGCCGTCTTCGATCCGGTCAAGATGCACGTCGGCGTGCCGGCGGGAGCGACAACGAAATGAAGTCGTTGCCTGCGAAGATGCGGTGCATCGCGTTGCTGGCGGCGCTGACGCTCTCGGCGGGGGTGGCTTATGCGCACCATTCCTTTGCGGTGTATGACCACTCCAAGACCCTGACCATCAAGGGCACGGTGAAGATGTTTCAGTGGACCAATCCACACGTCGTGATCTGGGTCATCGTCAAGCCGGAAGGCGGTGGCGAGCCGCAGGAGTGGGGCATCGAGACCACCAGTCCGGGCGTGCTGACGCGTTCGGGCTGGAGCCGGACATCGGTCAAAGCAGATGAACCCGTTGAAGTAGTTTTCAATCCCATGCGCGACGGTTCGCATGGCGGCGGACTCAACTCGATCACTTTGCTCGATACCGGCCAGAAGCTCGAGGCCAACTTTACCGCCGCGGAAAAAGCCAATATCCAGTGACGTTCAGAGCAGGTCGCGCAGCCGGTAGTAGAGCATGGCTGCCATGAGCGACGGGCGGCGAAACAGCGCGCCACCGGGAAAATCCCGATGCGGAATGCGGGCGAATACATCGAAACGCTCGGCGCTGCCGGCGACCGCCTCGGCCAGCAGTTTGCCGGCGAGACCGGTGAGCGACATGCCGTGGCCCGAGAAGCCTTGTACATAGAACACGTTCGGTGCGAGACGGCCGAAGTTCGGTGCCCGGCTCATGGTGATATCGAGATAGCCGCCCCACGCGTAGGCCACCTTGATGTCGCTCAAGCCCGGGAACACACGCACCATGCGCTTGCGCATCGACTCGGCCAGCTGCCGTGGCTGCATCGAGCTGTAGCTGACGCGGCCGCCGAACAACAAACGGTCGTCATCGGAGCGCCGGAAATAATCCAGGATCCAATTGATGTCGGCCACCGCGGCGTGACTCGGCAACAGCGCCGCAATCTGCGCGGGCGCGATCGGCTCAGTGGCAATGATGTAGGTGCCGACACCGAGGATCTTGCGCGACAGGGCGGGTGCCACGGTGCCGATGTAGGCATTGCCGCATAACATCAGTTGCGCGCAGCGTACCGTACCGTGCGCGGTGTGGACTTTGATTTCGGCACCATCGTCATAGCGCAGCACCGGCGAGTTTTCATAGATGATTGCACCGTTTGCTTCGGCCGCCCGTGCGACGCCCGTCGTGAACTTGAGCGGGTGCAGATGGCCACTACGCGGATCGATGAGGCCGGCCAGGTAGCGGTCGCTGGCAACGTGCTCGCGCAGCGAATCGCGGTCGAGAAAGCGTGCCGAGGGGTAGTGATATTCGTCGTGCAACTCGTCGCACCATTCGCGCAGCTCGACGACATGCCGCGGTTTGACTGCCACGTGCACATGGTTGGCGTGGTAGTCACAGGCGATAGCGTGCGTCTTGATCAAGGCCTGGGTCACGTCCAGCGCTTCGATGGATAAATCGAACAGCCGTCGTGCATCGTCGCGGCCGACTTCCGCAGCGAGTGCTTTTTGACTGGCAGCGAGGCCGAAGATGGTTTGACCGCCGCTGCGGCCGGAGGCGCCGTAGCCGACGAAGCGCGCTTCGAGCAACACGGTACGAAACCCACGCTGCGCCAGATGCAGTGCAGCGGAGCAACCCGCGATGCCCCCGCCCATCACGACCACGTCGGCGTACACGTCGCCGCGCAAGGCCGGCCGCTGGGTCAACGGGGCGTCGAGCGAAGCGGCATATTGGGACGGAGCGGGCGGGTAGGTAAATCTCACTGTTTAGTATTTTAGAGCTATTGACACGCCCAAGGGTGTCTGGGCGACACATGCATTTTTACAAAAGGCGGCCGGCCTTGCAACGCGTCAACCCGCGTAAGTCGCGGAAATGCCTGAATCTCAGCCATTTTGCGCGTGGGCTGCGGGACGGCAGCGGGGCAGTTGTGGTCTAATACGGGTGTTCAGAGAGTTCATTCGTCCCCATGGACGTTTAAAATACTTAACATGTCTCGCTTGCCGCTTATCGGAATTCCGGCCGATCGCCGCCTGGTTGGAAACCATCCCTTCCACATGGCCGGCGAAAAATACATTGAGGCGGTGGCGCATGGCGCTCACGCCATTCCGGTTCTCATTCCGGTTTTGGACCCACAACTTGATTTGGCGAATCTGCTCGAGTCCGTCGATGGATTACTGCTGACCGGCAGTGCCTCCAACGTCGAACCGCATCATTACGGAGGACCGGCGTCAGTGCCGGGCACACTACATGACCCTTATCGGGACTCAACGACGCTTCCGCTGATTCCGTGTGCGGTTGCCGCCGGCTTGCCGGTGTTGGCGATCTGCCGCGGATTTCAGGAAATGAATGTCGCCTTCGGCGGCACCTTGCATCAACGCCTGCACGAATTGCCGGGCTACATGGACCACCGTGAGGACGAATCTGCTCCGCTCGATGTGCAATACGCGCCCGTGCATGAGGTTCGTCTGGAGCCCGGAGGGCAGCTCGCAAAAATGGCGGGCCAGGATCGGTTGCAGGTGAATTCGCTGCATTGGCAAGGCGTCGAGGCGTTGGCCCCGGCGCTACGCGTGGAAGCACGGGCGCCGGACGGCGTCATCGAAGCGTTCCGCGTCGCCGAGGCTGCGGGTTTTGCGATCGGAGTGCAGTGGCATCCTGAATGGCGATTTGCCCAGGATTCCTTTTCTCGCGCGCTGTTTGCGGCGTTTGGTGACGCCAGCCGACAGCGTGCCTTACGTTCAAGGTGAGTTTATGGCGAGTGCAAGCATCAGCCCAATCGGGCAATTTTTAAGGGAACACGGCATTTCGGAAGTCGAAGCCATCATTCCGGATATGGCGGGTGTGGCACGCGGCAAGCTGATGCCGGCGGAAAAGTTTGCCGAGGAAGAAGGCATGCGTCTGCCGGAGGCAATTTTCCTGCAGACGGTAACCGGCGACTATCCGGAAGATCAGAGCGCCATGAATCCGTCGGACATCGACATCGTGCTCAAGGCCGACCCCAAGACCGTGCGCGTAGTGCCGTGGGCCGCGGAGCCGACTGCGCAGGTGATTCACGATTGTTTCTACGGCGACGGCCGGCCGGTCACCATGGCGCCGCGCTACGTACTGCGGCGGGTGCTCGAGTTGTACGAAGCGCAAGGCTGGGAGCCGGTGGTGGCGCCGGAACTCGAATTTTTCCTGGTGGAGCCCAACATCGATTCGGACTATCCGTTGAAGCCGCCCATCGGTCGTTCGGGACGTCCGGAGATCGGCAGGCAGGCTTACAGCATCGCTGCAGTCAACGAATTCGATCCGTTGTTCGACGACATGTATTCATTCTGCGAGGCGCAGGACATCGAGATCGACACGCTGATCCATGAGTCGGGCGCGGCGCAGATGGAAATCAACTTGCTGCACGGCTACCCCATGAGCCTCGCCGATCAGGCGTTCCTGTTCAAGCGCACGGCCCGCGAAGCCGCCCTGCGCCACAAGATGTACGCGACGTTCATGGCCAAGCCCATGGCCAAGGAGCCGGGCAGCGCGATGCATCTGCACCAGAGCGTGGTCGACACCGAAACCCGCAAGAACATCTTCAGCAATCCGGACGGTTCGCCTTCCACGCTGTTCTTCGGCCATATCGCCGGGCTGCAAAAATATCTGCCCGCGGCGATGTCGTTATTCTGCCCGAACGTCAACAGCTACCGTCGCATCAGCCGCTATTCTTCGGCACCCATCAATGTGCATTGGGGTTACGACAATCGTACCGCCGGATTGCGGGTGCCTATGTCGGGGCCAGAGGCACGTCGTGTCGAAAACCGGGTGGGTGGTGCGGACGCCAATCCTTATCTTGCAATTGCCGCCTCTCTGGCGTGTGGTTATCTCGGGATGGTCGAGGGTTTGAAACCTTCTGAGCCTATCGCGGGCAGCGCTTATGACCTGGCGATTGCGCTGCCTCGTACTCTGGCAGAATCGTTACGACTGCTGCGTGAGTCGAAGCCTTTGGTCGACCTGTTCGGCGATCGTTTTGTGCTCGCGTACACGGCTGTGAAAGAGGCCGAATATGAGACGTTTGCGCAGGTCATCAGTTCCTGGGAACGAGAGCACCTGCTCCTGAACGTATAACCTACTAAACTCGTGGCGTTCCCCACCGCGCGTGCGCTATAACTAGCGACCGCGAAGTAACGAGAAGGTGGGGAATACATGGTGTCGAGCGTCCGCCTGGCAGCGATTTTCACGCTGATCTGCGCAATCGGCTTGGATGCCTGCGGCGGCAAAGCGTCAAGCACCGGCGGCGATGCGTCGGCCAAGGTGTTGAATCTCTACATCTGGTCGGATTACCTCGCTGAAAACACCTTGTCCGACTTCGAAAAGCAGACCGGCATCAAGGTGCACGTCGCTTACTTCGATACGAATGAAACACTCGAGACCAAATTGCTCGCCGGCAACAGCGGTTTCGACGTCGTGGTGCCCACCGCCTCTTATTTCGAACGATTGATCAAGGCGGGCGCTTTTCTCGACCTCGACAAGTCCAAACTGCCCAATCTCAAGAATCTCGACGCGGAGCTCATGGCCAAGGTTGCGCGCCATGACCCGGGCAATGCACATGGCGTGATTTACACGTGGGGCACGAACGGCATAGGTTACAACGAGAAGATGGTGAAGGCCGCCATGCCGGATGCACCGCTCGACAGCTGGCGAATGGTGCTCGATCCGGCCGTGGCCTCGAAGCTCGCGAAATGCGGCATCAGTGTGCTCGACTCGCCGGCGGAGATGATCCGCGCAGTGTTGAGCTATGTGGGTAAGGATCCGAATTCACAGAGCGCGGAGGATCTGACGCAGGCCGAAGCGATCTTGACCAAGATCAGACCCTACGTCCGCAACATCAATTCTTCCGAGTACATCGAGGCGCTGGCGAACGGCGACCTGTGCGTGGCAGTGGGCTACAACGGCGATGTGATGCAGGCGCGCGACCGCGCGCGCGAGGCCAACAAAGGCATCGAGATCAAGTACGTGATCCCGAAAGAGGGCACCATCCTCTGGTTCGACATGCTGGCCATCCCGAAGGACGCGCCGCATCCCGAGAGCGCCTACGCGTTCGTGAATTACATGATGACGCCGCAGGTGATTGCGGACATCTCAAACTTCAAGCGCTACGCCAATGCCAATACGGCAGCGCTGCCGCTGGTGCAGCCTGCGGTGACGGGTGATCCTGGAATCTACACGCCGCCCGAAAGGCGCGCGAAGCTGGCCGTGCAGCTGGCGGATACGCCGGAGCAGACACGGGCCATCACACGCGTATGGCAAAAATTCAAGACAGGCCAATAGGGCATGTCTGCGCAGGGACCGGCGGTCAAGGCACAGCCTTGGAATGACCCCAATGCCCAACCTTACGTCCGTATCGAACACGTCTCCAAATCGTTTGGCGAGTTCAAGGCGGTCGACGACGTTTCACTGAACATTTATAAGGGCGAGATATTTTGCCTGCTGGGCGCATCGGGCTGCGGCAAGACCACCCTGCTGCGCATGCTCGGGGGTTTCGAGACACCGACGTCGGGCAAGATCTACATCGATGGCGAGGACATGTCAGCGGTGCCTCCTTATCGGCGGCCGGTGAACATGATGTTCCAGTCCTATGCATTGTTTCCGCATATGGACGTCGACGCCAATGTGGCCTTTGGCCTGAAGCAGGACGGCGTTCCGAAGGCCGAGGTCAAGGAGCGCGTCGCCACCATGCTCGACCTCGTGCGTCTTAACGATTTCGGCAAGCGCAAGCCACATCAGCTATCCGGCGGGCAGCGGCAACGCGTGGCGCTCGCACGCGCGCTGGTCAAGCGCCCCAAGCTCTTGTTGCTCGACGAACCGCTGGGTGCCCTCGACAAAAAGCTGCGCGAGCACACCCAGTTCGAACTCATCAGCCTGCAGGACAAACTGGGCGTTACCTTCGTGGTGGTGACGCATGATCAGGAAGAGGCCATGACTCTCGCAAGTCGTATCGGCGTGATGAATCACGGCGCTATCGTGCAGGCCGGAACGCCGACGGAGATCTACGAGTTCCCGGGATCCAAGTTCGTCGCTGACTTCATCGGTTCCGTGAACATTTTCGAGGGCAAGCTGATCGAGGACGAACCCGAGTACGTTCGCATCGGCTCGGAAGAAATGGGCGGCACGATTTACGTCAGCCACGGAATCAGCGCGCCGCCCGCCGCGAGCGTGTGGGCCGCCGTGCGACCGGAAAAAATCTTCATGTCGACCACGGCGCCGGCAGGCACCGACAACATCGTGCGCGGATCGGTCCAGGACATCGCGTATCTCGGCGACCTGTCCATCTATCTGGTCAGGTTACCGACCGGCAAAGTGGTGCGCGTCACGCGGCCCAACACCACGCGACATTCAGAGGCCATTACCTGGGATCAGCAGGTGTACCTGTCCTGGGACCCGACCAGTCCGGTGGTGGTGACCCGTTAGCGCACTGACCGCGTTGACGCAGCGCCTGGCGCCCTGGTCGAAACGACTGGGCATTTCCGGCCGTGGTCTGGTGGTGGCCATGCCGTATCTGTGGCTACTGCTGTTCTTCGTGGTGCCGTTCGTCATCGTCCTCAAGATATCGTTTTCTGACTCGGCTCTGGCGATTCCGCCGTACAAGCCCTTGCTCGAATGGCTGGGAGGGCATGCCCTCACCATCAGGCTCAACTTCAACAACTATGCCTTTCTGTTCACGGACAGCCTGTATCTGAATGCGTTTCTGAATTCGGTCAAGGTGGCGTTCATATCGACGCTCCTATGCCTGCTGATTGGCTATCCCATGGCGTACGGAATAGCGCGGATGCCATCGCGCACCCGAAGCATCCTGCTGTTGCTGGTCATCCTGCCTTTCTGGACTTCGCTGTTGCTGCGCGTCTATGCCTGGATCGGCCTGCTGAAGGCGAACGGCGTGTTCAACAACATCTTGCTGGCGCTCGGCCTGATTCATGAGCCGATCACCATGCTGTACACGCCCTTCGCGATGTACGTGGGGATCGTCTATTCCTATCTGCCGTTTCTGATCCTGCCGTTGTACGCCAATCTCGAAAAGATGGATTGGCAGCTGCTCGAGGCGGCGCACGACCTGGGATGCCGACCCTGGCAGGCCTTTTATAAAATCACCCTGCCGTTGTCGCGCAACGGCATCCTCGCCGGTTCGATGTTGGTGTTCATTCCCGCGGTCGGTGAGTACGTGATTCCAGCGCTGCTCGGCGGACCGAACGCGCTCATGATCGGCCGCGTTTTGTGGGACGAGTTCTTCGCCAATCGCGCTTGGCCGGTGGCGAGCGCGGTCGCGATGATGCTGCTGCTGATCCTCGTGCCCTTCATGATGTGGTACCAGAGCGTACAGTCGCGCGAGACGGCGGGTGGACGATGAACTACCGGAGTTCGCATTTCATCATCGGGTGCATCGCTTTCGGCTTCGCCTTTCTCTACATCCCCATTCTCTCCATGGTGATATTTTCCTTCAACGCCTCGAAGCTCGTGACGGTATGGGACTCGGCGAATTCCCCGACGCTGAAGTGGTACGTGGCGTTGTTCAACAACGACGAGATTCTGGACGCGGCGCGCATCTCCTTCAAGGTAGCGGTCATCAATGCCTGCGGCGCGGTCATTCTGGGGACCCTCGCCGGCTATGGATTGGCGCGCTTCCATCACTTCCGCGGCCGCTTCACCTTGAACGCCATGACCACCGCGCCATTGGTCATGCCCGAAGTAATCACCGGGTTGTCGCTGCTGTTGCTGTTCGTCGCGCTGGAACAGCTGGTGGGCTGGCCGGCAGGGCGAGGCATCACGACACTGACCATCGCACACATGACGTTTTCGATGGCCTATGTCACCGTGGTCATCAACTCGCGTCTTGCCACGTTCGATACGGCACTCGAGGAAGCTGCGATGGACTTAGGGGCGCACCCGTTGAAAGTCTTTTTCGTCATCACGCTGCCCATCATTTTGCCGGCCATCCTGTCAGGTTGGTTGCTGGCATTCATTTTGTCGTGGGACGATCTGGTCATATCCAGTTTCACGTCAGGGCCCGGCAGCAGCACGCTGCCAATGGTGGTGTTCTCCAAAGTCCGCCTCGGGCTCAGCCCCGAAATCAATGTGCTGGCCACGATCACCATCGCCATCGTGACGGTGATGATTTTTGTGGTGAATGGATGGATGGCGCGCAGAGCGCGATTGGATGCG